>JBPCVX010000398.1:0-14456 GCA_051010095.1 Hyphomicrobiales bacterium | reverse complement strand
TTACTGCAACACGGACACGACCCACGTGCCAAAATCATAAAACGGGTGCAAATTGCCGGTGGGCAAACCCAAATAAAGCAACTTTACGAAAAGCAACAAAAGAAGCCCATAAATGAGTGCCGCAATGCCGACCATCCACTTCCACCGCCGCTCACCCATGAGATACATCACCGCGACGATGAAAAACGGCGCCAGCGCATAAAAACCCATATCTTCAAGAAATGCTGCAAAAAAAAGTGGAAGCGCGAGCATTCCGCCAGCGTGGTTTCGGCGCATCATCACCAGATACACACCGACCAACACCGCTGCCAGCACGATTTTTAAGATGTTTAAGCCAGTATCATCCACGCCGAATGCATGCACCAGAAGGTCTGGCAACCGCATGTAAACAAAAGGCAATATCAAGATGGCAAACGTCGATAAGTACCATTTAAGGCCATTGTGGCCAGTTGCCTCAACAACTGCTTCCGCACCATCATCGGAAGCTGCACCTATCATGCTTTGCGCTTCACCATCGCCGCGCTTCCAGTGATAGGCGAGCTGGCCAAGTGCCGCCAAAACAATCAGTAAAATTATGGCGCGCGGCCAAGCCGATGCACCAAATTTGTAAATTTCAATTTCTTTGTCGAATCCAAACGAGAAAGCAAAAAGAAATGCGGCCAAGCCAAGCCATAATCCCGCTTCTACGAGATGACCACTTCTTAGTTTGCCCATTTTGTCCACCTAAGGTTAGTCCCCACGATGTATGATCGTGGGGACTTTGAAAGCGTAATTCCTTCAGGATTTTCCTGACTACTTCACTTCAAGGCCCATCGCTTTGTAAACATCACGATATTGCCCAATTGTGCCAGTGATCAGTTCTTTCGCACCATCTGTGTCTCGATAGCTCTCAATAAGGTTCATATACTTGCGCTCATTGAATTCTTGATAGCTCTTCTCGCAGAACGCCTTCTGGAATGCCCATTGGAGCCACTTCACGCGATCTGCAGGTGCGTCTGACTTAACATAGAAACCGCGAAAACGATAAAGCGGTTCAAACTCAAGTTTCGCATCCGTGAGCGAAGGCACTTCAGCAAAAGCTTCTGGACGTTCTTTCAACACAGTAAGAATTGGCTTGAACACATCTGAGTCCAAGAACTTCCGAACGTCACCAGGTTGTTCAAAAAGCGCATCAACTTGCCCACCGGCCAACGCACCATAGCGCGGTGCGCCTTTATCGAAGGAAATCTGTTGAATTTTCATTCCCGTCGCATCAGTGATGAACTTCATCGTGATGCGTTCCATCGAGCCTTCTTTGGACACGTTGGCAATCGTCGCCTTACCGTCTTGCTTCTTCACATACTCAACAAAAGAATCCCAGTCGGAAAAACGGGTTTCGTTGGCGCGGATGTAAACTTGCGAGAAGGTTATCTGCGAAATCACTAGCGGAATAAGTGCTTCGGATGGATTAGGTTTACTGGAATCCAAAGCATGCGCACTCGCCGCATCATCAATATGCTCAAGAACTGTATATCCATCTGCTGGAGTGGCCATATAAGCGGTCATGCCAACAGTGCCTGAACCACCCGGTTTGTGGTCACGGTTGATTGCAACGCCAGTCAGTTCGGTCACCGCTTGGGCCATCGCTTGTGCCACTTGGCCCGAACCACCCGCCGGGCCGTAAGGCACGACCATAGTCAATGCACGCGCTGGAAAACCCTCAGGCTTTTCCATTTTCGCAGGCAAATCATCTGTTGCACATGCAGCAAATGCAACGCTTGCGGAAACGATAGTTGCCGCAACAAGCGAGCTTCCGCTCGCCAATACCTTTTTCAGTTTCATGGACTTTCTTCCCTTCCAGATCAACGGCGCTTTTTTGGTTCTTTTCGACTTAGATCGTTATTTGAATTATCGGAGCACCTGCTTTTGAGTTTCACATTTCCGAATTCAAGTCAATAAGCCGGACAATAGTTCAAGCCCGCATCGAGAGTGATTTAAGCGTTACTTGACGCACGCGAATAGAAAAACGAATGGTCGTCACAGCAGAAGTTGAAACTAACTAAGAGGACTCAACTCGACAAGTACTAGCAAACACCTAAACGTTCAAATGATCTGGTTTCACATAACAAAACTAAGTTCGCTGGATGCTTTTTTGCGAATTGGTAGACTTTGGTCTTCATGGGTGTTAGCACTTTTGACGGCTTCAAACAGAGCCACCAAGCAGAAACTTGGTCGTTGACATGGCACCAACTGCCCGATCGATTTGAAAGATAAGTTTTATGTCCTTGGCGACGATTTCAGAAACAGGTGAAGAACAGATTGTAGACGAGCTTGTGATGCGCGCGCGTCGCGCGCAACAAGCTTTCGAAGCAAATGCCTCACAATCACTTTACGACCAAGCAGCACTCGCAGCGGCATGGGCTGTAATGGAACCACAACGAAATATCGAACTTGCCACAATGGCTGTCGAAACCACGGGTCTTGGAAACATTGCTGATAAAATCACCAAGAACCATCGTAAAACCCTTGGACTTTTGCGCGATGTTCGCACCGCCAAGACCTATGGCATTTTGGAAGACAACCCCGAAACCGGGATCACCAAGATAGCGCGACCAATTGGTGTTATTGGTGCTGTGACGCCTTCGACAAACCCTGTTGCAACACCAGTCAATAATATCGTGAACGCCTTAAAGTGCGGCAACGCAATCATACTGTCGCCCTCACCCAAGGGTGTGCCCGCCTGTGAAAAGTTGCTGGAATATATCCACCAGGAGTTTGGCAAAGTGGGACTGGACACAGATTTGGTTCAAATGGTTCCATCTCCCTCCTCCAAAATCAAAACACAACGGTTGATGGAAACCACCGACTTGCTTGTCGTGACCGGCAGCCAGGACAATGTTCGGCGCGCATATTCATCGGGCACCCCAGCCGTTGGCGTTGGCGCTGGAAATGTGACCGTAATCGTAGATGAAACCGCTGATCTCAAATCCGCTGCAGAGAAGATCACCGCGTCGAAGATTTTTGACAACGCCACATCTTGTTCATCTGAAAATGCGCTGGTGGTGGTTGATGCTGTTTACGATGAGTTTATCACCGAACTTCATGCAAATGGAGGTCGATTGTTAGGTGGCGCTGGCGCAGCACAGCTCAAAGACGCACTTTTTGTAGACGGCAAACTCAACCGGCACATGATCGCAAAGGATATTGATCATGTCATTGATGTGGCTGGACTCGACATCGATGACAAAGTTGAGGCCAAGTTTATTCTCATACCGGGCGAAGGTATTGGCCCTGAATTTCCTGAGTCTGGCGAGAAACTTTCTCTGGTCACAACGATTTATCGCGCCGGCGATTTTGCTGAGGCAAAAAAAATCACTGCGGATATTTTATCATATCAAGGTGCGGGCCATTCAGTTGGTTTGCACTCGAGCGATGATGCGCGTTCCTTGGAATTGGGTTCAGAAGCACATGTATGCCGTGTCATTGTCAACCAAGCCCATTGCTTTGCAACCGGCGGCGCCTTCAACAATGGCATGCCGTTCTCTTTGTCTATGGGATGCGGCAGCTGGGGTGGAAACTCGATTGATGACAATCTGAATTTCACCCATTTTATGAATATTACTAAAGTCGTAAGAGCCATTCCTGCCGTTGAACCTGCGGTGGATGAGATATTCAGTGATTACTGGCGGCAATTTGGAAAATGAGTGACGACGAGTCTGATCCCACACACCTGATGTGTGTGCGTGACTACATTCATCGCAATGCCGAACAATCTCCTGATCAAACCTATTTAATTGATCCCGCAGCAGGACGATCGCTAACTTTCGCCGAGTGCCAGAGCGAAGTGCAGCGCATCTCATCTTTGATTGATGCGCAGGGTATAAAAGCGGGAGAGACGGTTGCATTTGCATTTTCCAACAGTGTGGACTCGGCCCTAACCATACTTGGTCTGCTCTATGGGGGATATGTGGCGACAGCCATAAATCTGGTGGCTGGCGAAAGTACCATCGAATATGTGCTGCAACACTCAGAAGCTCAATTGGTCATTGGTGACCAAAAGGGAAGAGACCTCGTTGCCCCAGCGCTGCAAAGTGGCGCGTCTTCAGCCAAGATTATTGACCGCACAGAACTCATGAACACGCATCCACGCAGGACTGTCGAACCAAATCCTGTAGATACCGATACAGAGGGACTTTTAATGTACACCTCTGGCACCACTGGACGGCCCAAAGGTGTAGTATTAACACAAATGAGCCTTTTAGCTGGTGGAAAGAACGCCGTGAATGCGCACGAACTTTCATCGGCGGACTGTGGTCTGTGCGTGCTGCCATTTTATCACATTAACGCATTTTGCGTATCCCTTATGGGATCGCTCGTTTCCCGCAGTAGCCTTGTTGTTCCAGAAAGGTTTTCTGTTTCATCCTTTTGGGAAATCGTGCGCGATCAAAAGTGCTCGTGGTTTTCGGTTGTGCCCACTCAGATTTCCTATTTGCTGCATGATGCTGAGACCGACAAAAACGTCTCCTCACAATGCAATTTATTGCGCTTTGGGCGCTCTGCCTCCGCCCCTTTGTCACCAGACATGCACGCAGCATTTGAGAAACGATTTGGGATCCCTTTGATCGAAACAATGGGACTTACCGAAACTGCGGCACCCATTCTCTCAAATCCCATGCCACCTGGCATTCGAAAGATTGGTTCGCCGGGCATCGCCTATGGCAATGAAGTGATGATTGGCAGTAAACGGCAAAACGAGGTTGAACGCGGCGAAGAAGGTGAGATTCTGGTGCGCGGCGACAATGTTTTGAAGCACTATCGAAACAATGTTGAGGCCACCAACGAAGCCATAACCAAAGATGACTGGTTTCGTACTGGCGATTTGGGACGCATGGACGAGGATGGATATGTTTTCGTCACCGGACGCCTGAAAGAATTGATCATTAAGGGTGGTGAAAATATTGCCCCCCGCGAAGTCGATGAAGCCCTTTACTGCCACCCTGATGTTATTGAAGCAGCCGCATTCGCAGTGCATTGTCCGAACTATGGTCAGCGCGTAGAAGCGGGCGTGAAGCTTACCGTGGGTTCGACGACCAGCCGTCAAGATCTCTTAAACTTGTGCCGCGAAAAGCTCGGAGCGTTTAAATCCCCCGACGCAATTTATATTTTGATGGATCTGCCAAAGGGGCCATCAGGAAAGATCCAGCGCATCAAACTTGCTGAAATCATTTCGCAGCAAAGTTAACTTCAAACCGCCACAGAACCGCCAGCAAAAAGACGGTCAATCAAATCCCGTTCAGCCACGGTCATATGGCGCTCGCGGTGAAGAACCAGAGCATATTCGCGTTTTGGCAAATCAATTGGAATTTCGCGAAGCCTACCTTCTTCAATCGCCGATGCAACCACATGGCGTGAAATTACCGTAGCGCCTGCGCCCGCCTCTATTGCCTCGCGCACCGCTTCATTTGCAGGCAAGACCAGAGAAATACTCAGATCGTCAAGCGACAAACCTTCAAGAGAAGCCAAATCCTCCAAGCCATGACGGGTGCCCGATCCATCTTCACGGATTACCCAATTCACAGCACGCAAGTCTAGGTGTCCTGACGCACTCACCGGTGCAGGATGATCGGCAGCAACCACGAGAACAAATCGATCTGAATCGATATGGCGCCGTAGCAATGAAGAATGTTTCGTAGGTCCTTCAACCAATCCAACACTCACCTTTCCTTCAACAACAGCTTGCTCAATATCCTGCGTGTTGCCGATGACAACATTCAGCCTCACTTGGGGGTTGGCTGCGTGAAAGGTGGCAAGTCGCCGAGGCAGCCAATGTGCGGCAATTGTCTGACTGGCACCAATAGCGACGGGGCCCGGATGGCCCGCCAGATTCTGTAAAATCGACTTGGCCATTGTTGCCTGATTGAGCACTGCGCGCGCCTCACGCAAAAAAATCTTTCCGTTCTCGGTTAAACGAATGCGACGACCGACCCGATCAAACAATCTAATTTCATAGTTGCCCTCGAGCGTCGCGATTGCTGATGATACCGTTGATTGGCTCAATCCCAGCGCTTCTGCGGCCTGCGTCATGTGCCCTCTTTCGGCAACTTCGGCGAATATTTTCAATTGATCTAATGTCATAAATTTTCAATCGATTATATCGATTAATAACAGGAAAACAATCGATGAATTGGAACAGCCATATTGTCTTGGGGTGCTAAGGTCAGGTATGCTGATTAGAATGCTTCGAAACTAGAAAATGGCATTATGGGGGGATTCGATGAGCGAGAAAAAGGAAGTGGTCAACGTTCCTGAAGGCAGTTCACGCTTTTTCAAGACACGTCAAATGAAGCCCACAAAAAAAGGCTTTGTGGGGTACGAAACAGTCTGGGAGCCGTTCCAGACAGAAGCTGACTACGAAACTCCAAAGAAACCTTAAGCGACGCCCCCAGAGCAGGCGCACACCGAATTCTATCAGATCTGCGGTGCGCACGCCTGATAAACCACGGTCGAAACATTTGAAAATGTTGACCGAATATAACTGGAACAAGGGATTGTAAGTTATGAATCCATTTTCAGCACTTTCCGAGGCCATACCAGCCGGAGTGATGCAAACCTATATCATTGTGATGTTTCTGGCGGTTATTGCGGGTACGGTCTTGGATATACTGCACAAGAAGAGTGCGGAGTTTTTCTTTGATAATGCGCGTAAAGCTAAAGAGGCTGGCACAAAGAAACTTGATAGTTCGCAGATGGGCGCGATCGCAATACAAACAGCCTCTGTTGACGTTCTCACTTCAGCAGAGTTTTGCAATCCCCATCGCAGGATAGCCCATCTTCTCACGATGTATGGCTTCATCCTGTTTCTCATCACCACCATCATTCTCGTATTTGGTTACACCACTCCTGGTGGTGCTAAAGGGTCATTTTGGGGTCTGTTATGGCACATTGGTGCATTGATGGTTTGCGCTGGTGGCTTTTGGTTTTGGTTTGCAATTAGGGTTGATGTTTCAGCAGAAGGCAATCCTTGGTATCGCATTGTACGCGCGGATTTGTTCATTCTTTCATTGCTTGGCACAACGCTTTTCGGATTGCTTTGGTCGATCACGCAAGCTGGCGGAGCGCAGGGACTAAGCGCCTTATTCTTGTTGGCGTTCATTATGTCCAGTTTGGTTCTTTTTGGAGGCGTGTATTGGTCAAAATTTGCGCATATGTTCTTCAAGCCAGCAGCAGCATTTCAGAAGCGCGTTGCCAAAGCTGATGGCTCTTTGGACAATCTCCCAGAACCAGCAGACAGGACAGACCCAGCAAGCCGCGACAGGCACTCCATGGAGCTCCTAAAAGATGCCCCACTTGATATGGGCTTAGGCATTAAGCGCGAAAAACCACAACACTATTAAGAAACTCTCTCGCAAGAGAATATTGAACGAAAAGGAAGTTTTGATGCCAACCTTTGTTTACATGACCAGATGTGACGGCTGCGGACATTGTGTCGACATCTGTCCATCTGACATCATGCACATCGATCCGAAATATCGCCGTGCCTACAATATCGAACCCGACATGTGCTGGGAGTGTTATTCTTGCGTGAAGGCCTGCCCACAGCATGCGATTGATGTGCGCGGTTATGCTGATTTCGCGCCACTCGGTCATAGTGTGCGTGTACGCCGGGAAGAAGAAAAAGGCACGATCGCCTGGAAAATCAAATTTCGGGATGGAACGGAAAAGGATTTCCTCTCGCCGATCACGACAAAACCTTGGGGTACAGGCATACCCCAACTGGCGGAAGTTACGGGACCGAGCGATGACATGCGTGACAGCCAATTACTTTACAACGAACCAAAATATATTCGCATGGATGAAGACGGTCTCCACACTCTCGAATCCAACGGGCTGACGATGAAAAAGGGAGTGTACTACTGATGGCACATAAAACCATCACTGAGGACAATATTGACGTTCTTGTTGTAGGCGGTGGCCTGGGCGGAAGTGGTGCTGCATGGGAAGCCCGTTTCTGGGGGCAAGACAAGAAAATTGTCGTGGCTGAGAAGGCCAATATCGATCGCTCTGGCGCTGTGGCGCAGGGGCTTTACGCGATCAACTGCTACATGGGCACACGCTGGGGTGAAAATAACCCGGAAGATCATGTGCGTTATGCACGTATCGACCTTATGGGCATGGTGCGCGAAGACTTGCTTTTCGATATGGCACGCCACGTTGATTCAACGGTTCACCAGTTCGAAGATTGGGGTCTTCCTATCATGAAGAACCCAAATACAGGTACATATCTGCGCGAAGGTCGCTGGCAGATTATGATCCACGGTGAGTCCTATAAGCCGATTGTCGCGGAAGCCGCTAAAAAATCAGCCGATGAAGTGTTCAACCGCATTTGCGTAACCCACCTTTTGATGGATGATGCGAAAGAAAACCGTATTGCGGGTGCTGTTGGGTTCAACGTTCGCACAGGCAACTATCATGTCTTCAAATCCAAGACTGTGATTGTCGCCGCAGGCGGCGCGTCCAATATCTTCAAACCACGTTCAGTGGGTGAAGGTTCCGGACGCACCTGGTATGCGCCATGGTCATCAGGCTCTGCTTATGGGCTAATGATCAATGCTGGCGCTAAGATGACACAAATGGAAAATCGCATCGTGCTGGCCCGTTTCAAAGACGGCTATGGGCCGGTTGGCGCCTACTTCTTGCACCTGAAAACCTATACGCAAAATGGTCTTGGGGAAGAGTATGAATCCAAGTGGTTCCCAGAACTTCAAAAAATGGTTGGTAAGGAATACCTTGATCCCGAGCTATCGCATTTGACCCATAGGCCAATCCCGACCTGTTTGCGCAATCATGCGCTGATCAGCGAAGTGAATGCTGGTCGTGGCCCAATCCACATGGTCACAATGCACGCATTCCAAGATCCGCATCTTGAAGAGGTTGGTTGGGAAAACTTCCTCGGCATGACGGTTGGCCAAGCAGTACTTTGGGCTGCCACCGACGTTGACCCCAAGAATGAAAATCCAGAACTGACGACCTCAGAACCATATGTGATGGGCTCTCATGCGACGGGCGCTGGCGGTTGGGCAAGTGGTCCTGAGGACATATCTCCGCCAGAATATTTCTGGGGCTATAACCGCATGATGACCGTTGAAGGCCTGTTTGGTGCCGGTGACGCAGTCGGCGGCACACCTCATGCTTTCTCATCTGGCTCCTTCACCGAGGGAAGGCTTGCTGCCAAAGCGGCGTGCAAATACATCGATGATGGAAAGGCTGCTGGAATTGCGGTATCGAACGAACAAATCGTAAACCGCAAAACCGAAATCTTTGCGCCGATGGAAAGGTATAAAAAATACCGCAATGAAATCGTGGCTGGAACTGTAAGTCCCAGCTACATTCTGCCAAAGCAAGGTCTCGATCGGCTGCAGAAGCTTATGGATGAATATTGTGGCGGCGTAACCGTCAGCTATATGACAAACGAAAAGCTTCTCAACATTGGTCTGAAAAAACTCAAGGTCATGGAAGAGGACCTCGAATGTCTGGGAGCGGAAAATGTCCACGAATTGCTCCGGGCGTGGGAGTTGAAGCACCGCCATCGCACGGCAGAGTGCGTCACGCAACACACTCTGTTCCGGAAGGAAACACGTTGGCCAGGTTATTATTATCGTGGTGATGCCATGAAGGTAGACGACGAAAACTGGCACGTGCTCACCGTTTCGCGCCGTGACCCTGAATCAGGCGAGTACACGATGGAAAAGGCACCGTGCTATCACTTGGTCGATGAGAAAGAAGAAGAAGCACCAACTAAAAAGGCGGCTAAGGCGTAAATTTGCAGCCTTAAGGGCGCTAGCAAATAATCCGGGCGCGAAATCAATATACGCGCCCGGCTTGCTTTAGCTTTCTCACACAAACATAGAGCGCGCCCTGATAGTTTGGTTTTTAACAGCTGGCCGCTCTTCCGATTAGCGATGCACAAAGTGGTAAATTCAGTCATGAATATCATTGACAAAAGCGATGAGGAAATAGCGGCAATCGCCGATCCAATGTGGCTCGATTTGATCAAGCACTCAAATGCGGGCAATTACGGTGACTTCGTTCTTGGGTTTTCTGAATCATTGAAACTTGCTTTGAATGAGATCGAAGTTGGGCGTCAATTTGCGACCAGCGAGCTCACCAGAAACCTTTCTGAAGATTTCGACCGTCTGGGAACAATCCGCCGAGGCGAGCATGTCACGGTCCTTTATCGGCAGCGCAGCAGTGCGAAAGAAGGGGAATGGTTAGGAAGACTCGTACTTGGACATGAGGGTGATGAGGTTCGTATTTTCGGCGCCTCGATTTTCTAAGCATCGGGACCTGCCATGAGCGACGTCGTTGAAGACGAAAAATTTGTCGAAATCATCTACAAAGTAATGGATGAAAAATCAGGGCAGATTCTTACATCGATCGAATTCCCATTGGGGTATGTGCATGGCCAAAATGACGTTTTGGCAAGCTATGTTCTCAAGCAACTCGAAGGAAAAAAAGAAGGCGATACCATCGAAGTCAAAATCGATGGCAATCAGCTCTTCGGCCCCAGGGATGAAAATCTGGTGTTCACCGATCATATCGAGAATGTTCCAGAAGAATATCGTGAAGTTGGAACAAAAATCACGATGGAAAACGATAAAGGCGAAACCAAGAACTTCATCGTCACCAGAATTGATGACCAAACACTTACAGTGGATGGCAATAATCCACTTTGCGGACGAAATGTCGTATTCCAGCTTGAAGTTCTCAAGGTGCGTGAGGCAACTGAGCGAGAAATAGAGGCCGGTGGTGCTGTTCTTGAAGAAGTCGACGTTGATGGAGCTTCAAAAGTCCCTCTGTGAGACTTCTATCAAACAGATACACCTTGCCGGTTAAAGATCATCAACGATCCGGGTCTCCGTAATAAAACCTACCTCAGGGTTAAAACGGTGCACCTGATATACCGGGCGCACGCGCATCCACTCCGGATATACACCCTTGCGCAGTTCAGTTGCTATGCTGGGAAGGGCAGTACCCAGAAGCCCTGCTACTTCTCCACTATCAAATCTGTGTACATGACCGCAGAAAACCGCAGCCAATCTTTCAACCCCACTCAACGCAGTGCGTAAATGTTGCATGCTCTCCGACGTTTCAAACTGAAAAGGGTCCGGACACTGCAGCGCTTCAAACGGCGGATGATGCGCAAAAACCACTATAGGCTTATCGTGTTCATTCATTGTCAGGCGTGTGAACGACTCAACGCGGGCTTTGCAAAATGCCCCCTTATTGCTGTTTTCGCTAACTGTATCGATTATCACGAGTTTTAGCGGATAATCATTGATCTCATATTCCACGAACTCTGTGCTGACATCGATATATTCTTGATCGGCAAATGCTTTCTTCAAATTTGCGCGGTTATCCTTGTTACCTGCAAGCACAAACACAGGCGATTTGGCTTCATCCAAGACCGCGCGCGCGTCGGCGTATTCACCATCAAGCCCGTTATGGGTGATGTCGCCTGTGTGAACAATTAAATCCGGCTGAGGATCGAGCGTGTTGATATCCGCAATTGTTCGCCTGAATTCTTCAATGCGCTGATCTTTATCAGCAACATCATGAGCAATGTGCGTATCTGAAATTTGCGCGATGATCATAATCTAGCGCCTATTGATAAGGATGCTTTGCGCCTTTGCTAGTCGTGCGAACCTGCATAATATTCCTTAAGGATCGCAACCACTTCAGGTCGGCTGAACTCTGGTGGGATATCGGCATTGCTGGCAAGCATCTCACGCTGTTGTGTTCCGGAAATCGAAATATGATCTGCAGGATCATGCGGGCAAGTTTTTGCCGTTGCCATACCAGCACACTTATTGCAAAAAAATGTAATATCGATCTTTAACGGCTGCGTTATCAGCGCGCCTTCCCATAATTCATCGAAAATGTGGTGGGCATCAAACGGTCCGTAATAATCGCCAACGCCGGCGTGGTCGCGACCCACAACAAGATGCGAACATCCAAAGTTTTGGCGGATCAGGGCATGCAATAATGCTTCCCGCGGGCCTGCATAACGCATCTCAATTGGGTAACCCGCCTGTTCCACGGTGCCTTGACGGAAATAATTATCAATCATCGCCTGAATAGCGCGCGTGCGCACATCAGCTGGAATATCGCCTGCCTTGAGCTTTCCCAAAACCTGATGAATAAACACACCATCGGTAACTTCCGCTGCAATTTTCGCAAGATGTTCATGGCTACGATGCATCGGATTGCGGGTTTGAAATGCAGCGATGCGCGACCATCCGTTCTTTGCAAACATTTCACGCGCTTCCAACGGCCTGACATAAAGATCTGGATAGAGCGTTGGATACTCACCTTCGCTCAAAACGGAAATGCGGCCAGCAAGATTTACATCTCCTTGCGCAAGAACTTTCGAAACGCCGGGATGGTTTGGATCTATTGTGCGGTAAACCTGTTCTGCTTCTTTGTTTTTGTCGATCGTGTATTTCTCGCTTACCGCCATAATGGCAAGAATTTCACCTGTCTCTCCATCTGTAAGAGCAATATCATCTCCAAGTGCAACACTACTGGCGAGCGCCTCATCAATCGGCAGCGTTATAGGTATTGGCCAAAACGTTCCGTCTGCCAATTTCATGTCTTCACAAGAACCGCGCCAATCAGCTTCGCTCATAAAACCGTCGAGGGGTGTATAGGCCCCCATTGCAAGCATAAATACATCCGATACCGCGCGCGTATCCAAAGGAACCTGCGTTAATCCTTCTGCACGCTTCAACGCGTCAGCGCGTTCGCCCTCCGATAATAGCAGTGATTTAACGGTCTCAGAATTATGGGGAGGCACGAGTTTTAGCATGTGTATTCCTTAGGACGTTGCTTATCGAGTGTTGGCTGTATGTCGAACGTAAGAGAACTCATTCCGCAAAATATTTCAGAGCATCTGCATGAGTTCGATTTCTAGGTCGTGACAATTTGATCTCAACGGCATGTCTCGTGTTAATAGTGACTGCCAATTTCAGGTGAATTTGAATAGTCGACCTGGGGTCTCTGTTTACGTTTTCTGATCTTTGGATGGTATGGCAAATCATATTCCTGCATTAAGCGGTCAACCATCTCAATCGTGCGCCGCCGTAACGCGTCTACAATAAACATGCCGCCATGTAAGTTTACCCGCTGCGTGTTCACCGTGTCTGGCTTTTCGTGATATGCCGCCTTTATCCAGCATTTATAGGGTGACAAGGTGTCATGAAGATGGATAGATTCTTGAATTTTTCCCACGCCATCTGGCGCATCGCTCCGCAAACGTTCAACCCTTTCGAACTCGCGTTTGTCTGTTAAGGTATCGCTGCGGGTCACCACCTTCACATTGCGCAAACCGAGCAGATCAATCAATGCGCTTCGATATTCTTCACTTTCAGGAAAAACATTCTGGGGATGACAAAATATTACCGGAGTGGACGGGTCTATATCCGAAATCATTTTCAAAACAACAACGCTGGGCGACTTCAGCGACGCTGTGACAACGGTTTCACCCACAAATTTTTGCTTGATGAGAACTTCAAGCATTTGGGGTGCCGGCAGCTCTGTCGTTAACTGCCTCAGTTTCTCAAGAACCTTCATCTATACGCCTCCCCCAAACCAATCTCCCTCTCCGTGCGGAGAATTATATGAACGGTCGCCTAGACTAATTATTTTTGAACTTTCTAGCACACAAAGTCGATGTTACTAAATATCTTAGCACCATATGCGCGACATGGCGCTCTACTTTATTGATATCTGCAACCCGAAATCAGATGTTTTTCCTTCATCCCTTGCCACCCCCATAAGGTAGACACGTAGCTATAATCTCCATCTTGTTGAAATTTCACATCCGCAACCGCCCCCTTTATTGAACCTATATATATATTACCTCTCCAGTGCTGCCAGGTGGCAAGATGTTAAAATTCACCGAGGGGTCTGGAGCAACCAGTTTAACATCAAGTGGGTGCCGATGCCGACATCACCATTTTCGATCCCACAAAAGTGCGCGACAATACTGCAATCAAGCAAGGCGCGCTGCCAGCAACGGGCATTCCGTTTGTCATTGTAAACGGAACGACAGTTGTGCGTGATTTCAAGGTTCTTAAAGACGTATTTCCTGGCAAAGCAATCCGCCTGCCAATACAAGATAATTAGGGACAGAAAAACGCTGGAAATAAGTCCAAACACAGTTTTAAATACCAGCCGAAAGACGAACCACAGCCTGTTTAGGAGCCGCTAAGTGTCCACTGGTCTTCTCGCATTGCTCGATGATGTCGCGGCACTGGTCAAAGTGTCTGCCGCCTCTCTTGATGACGTACCCGCGCAAATTGCCAAATCGACGGGTAAGGTCTCGGGCATTGTTATCGATGATGCCGCCGTAACACCTAAATATGTGGTGGGCCTCGACCCAAAGCGTGAATTGGCAATCATATGGAATATTGCCAAGA
>JBPCVX010000397.1:0-3137 GCA_051010095.1 Hyphomicrobiales bacterium | reverse complement strand
GCAGCATCAGCGCAAAAATTTCAGGCGGGCCAAAGCTGAGTGCAACAGATGCCAATAATGGCGCAAACATTGTGAACAGAATGTTTGCTAACGACCCCCCGACAAAAGACGCGATTGCTGCTGTAACTAATGCGAGACTGGCACGGCCCTTCAGCGCGAGCGGTCTACCGTCAAACGTGGTCGCGACCGCTGTGGACGCGCCAGGAATGCCAAGCGTGATTGAGCTTATCGCGCCCCCATACATCGCGCCGTAGTATATTGCGGCAAGAAAAATGATGGCAGAACCAGGTGGCACAAGAAAAGTTACAGGCAGCAGGATCGCGACACCATTTACCGAACCAAGCCCCGGCATAGCCCCAATAAATAGGCCCAACGTAACGCCAATTAAAATCAGCCCTATGTTCAAAGGCTGAAGCGAAACCGCCATTCCATCGAAAAGAAGCCCAAGTATTTCCATCAGTCTTTCCTGTTCTCAGCCAGACGCATTGCCGCAAGCAGTTTGTTCAATAGATGATATCGTAAAGGATGTTGAAGAACGGCTCTGTGAAATCGAGCCCTTTTGGCATCGTGATCCGCATAAGACCTTCAAAAAAGAAGAAAAATGCAATCGGTAAGGCAATCGCTAATATCAGTGTCAATGACCATGAGTGGCGGCCAAGGAATCTCACATAATACACTAGAAAGAGAGCCATCGCCCCATACATTGAGATGACGTCAATCAGTGCGATGAACCCCAACAATCCGCCGGCTACGAGCAAAAAGCTCTTTACGCCGTAACTGTCGAGCACCGGTTCAGTCGATTGCGAAGGCGGTGAAGTTCGCCTGTACCAATTGAACGCAATAAATCCGGTACAGACCAACATTATTGCAGAAAGCCAGAAGGGCCAGGCACCACCGCCTGGTCCTTCCCCACTAATGTACCCAATATTCAACTTTGCGCTTTCCATCATCAAAAAGATGGAAAAGAGGGCCAAAATACCCGCTGTGATGATCTCTCCAAGCCGCATTCCGGCCCCCTTTATTTACGCTAAAGCCTAATATTGTTGTCGGCTCTATTTTTCCATTGCTGCAAATAGTTCCTTGTGGTTCTGCACCTGTGTTTCCCAGTACGCGCGTTGCGCATCGGCATCCAACCACAGTGGAGAGAGGCTTTCGGAAGTCATATAGTCTTGCCACTCTTTAGTGTCGTAGATTGTCTTGAAGAGATCCTGATAATAGGCTGCAGCTTCATCAGACATGCCAGGTGCGCCAACAACTGCGCGCTGATTGTAGTAACTGAAGTCTTTGCCCAGTTCCTTGACTGTGCGGACATCAGGATAGGCTGCCAGGCGCTCATCGGAAAAAGCAATCAACGGAACAACGTCGCCTGATTCATAGAAACCTTTGGCTTCTGCAGGGTTGTTGACCGAAGCCATGATCTGCTTGCCTGCCAAATCCTTGGCCACAGCACCACCACCATCATAGGGAATGTACTTGATCTTGAGGCCGTAGTTTCCTTCCAGCCAAGCAACGACTGTGCTGTCTTCTTGGCCTTTGCCGGTGCCACCCATGACATATTCGCCATTTGCAGCTTTAACCTTCTCCAACCATTGCTCAAACGTGGTAATGCCACTGTCTTTGTGTACCCAAAGAACAAATGGATCGACGCCCATCATCGCCACAGGGGTGAAGGTTTTGATGTCGACACCAAGATTTGGCTGGCGAAGCGGTGTGGCAAAAAAGGAATTCAACGTCACCAGGATCGTGTGATCAGGATCACCGGCACCTTTCAGCGCGATTAGGGCTTCTGCACCGGAACCGCCGCCCTTGTTATTTGGAACCAGCGGACGAGTGGTCAGCTTTTTCTTTTCGGCAACGGACTGGATAAAACGTGCGATTTGGTCAGCACCACCTCCAGCACCTGCCATGATAACAAAGTCGATCGGCTTTTTTGGTTCCCAAGCCTGCGCAATGCCGGCAAAGGCGGTTGTGACCAGCGCAGTTGCGCCAACCATGCTTATAAATAGTCTCTTTGTGAAAGTCATATTTCCTCCCAACAGATATTGTTGTCGTTCTTGAGCGTGAAAGCGTCACGCGGCGCTTCTCAAACCGATTGCTCGGTTATTCCTTCAATCCTTATGACCGAAAATCCGCGCGCACTCCTCAGTGCACCAGAATGACCGGCATTTTCGACTTGTCGACAATAGTCTGTGTATTGCCGCCAAAAACTGTTTCTCGCTCGTGGCTGTCGCCATAGGCGCCCATAATGAGGACGTCGGAGCCGGCAGATGCTGCCTGCTCAAGCAATCCTTTGCCCGCATTACTTTTGATTTTGAATCTAACGACAGTTGCATCGATACTGCGTAACTTCAGATATTCCTGGAGATCTTCCGCGCTTGCTCCATGGGGTTCTTCACGACCTCCAGCAAGAATCGTTACCGTATCAGCAGCTTCAAGCAAATCCAGGGTTAGCGCGACTGCGCGTGCTGCCTCTGTTGATCCATTCCAGGCTAGGGCAATATTCTCGCCCAGTGTTTCCACGGTGTCATTCGTCGGTGGGCACATGAGCACCGGGCGTCCGGTATTGAACAAGGCTGCTTTAAGTGTGTTGCTGCCAAGATTGCGATCCCTGTCTGGTTTCGCAACCGCGATAACATCTGCTAGGCGGCCATGGCGTTTGATTACATCAACTTGCTTGCCAGGTTCTTCGATCCAGGAAGCACTTGCCCCTTTCGCGCTGCCGGCAGTTGCAATATTCAGGTCTAACCTTGCTGATATTTCAGTGAATTTGTCTTTGATGCCCTGTTCTTCTGCATCAGCAAGTTTGCTGGCTTGTTCACGAAGTTGATCTTTCAAGAACGCCGGTACAGGAATGCCATATGGCAACATATCTTCCGGGCGTGGACGACAATGCGTAACTTGAACATGCGACCCGAACTTATGCGCCAGCACAGCTGCATGATTAAGGACGTTTTCGCCCTTCCCATCACCGCGCACTGGCACAAGTATTTTACAGATCACAGCAGATTACTCCCTAAAACAGTCCGTCGATTTCGCCTTGTTCGTTGAGGCAGATGGCCTCAGCCGATGGCACCCGTGGCAGGCCAGGCATTGTCATGATCTCGCCGCAGATAGCAACGATGAAGCCAGCCCCTGCT
>JBPCVX010000396.1:0-16725 GCA_051010095.1 Hyphomicrobiales bacterium | reverse complement strand
CGCCTGTTCGTTGCAAGGTATTGGGCTATTCGATGGCATGTTTGTTAACTGGCAGATTGAAAACAATCTTATTGTAACCGACCACTGGCACGGCATCACCGTGATGGGTGCCAAAAATGTGCGTATCATAAATAACACTGTGGTGGACCCGCTGGTGGGCAAACCAACGGCCCCTTGGATCGCAATTACCGCGCATAAAAAGGGCATGCCGCCGCGCGGTAGCATTATCGCCAACAATATTGCCGCCTCTTACAATCAAACTGGTAGAAAAAGTTTCCCCGCAACATCATCAAAGCAAGTATTGATGCGCAACAATATATCAATCACCAATCCAAACGCGCTCTTCAAGGATGTTGTTACTCTGGATTTTAGGCCACGCGAAAGAAGCGCTATAATAAACGCAGGCACATCAAAGTTCGCGCCCAAACTGGATATCAATGGTACACCAAGACCAACTGGCTCAGCGATTGATATTGGGGCGTTTCAATCGCGATAAATAGTTCTCTTACGAAGCATTGAAAATCAGTGTTGAATTGCCGTAAATGTGAGCTTGCTGGTTCGGTTTGCGATATGCACAATCACTTGAATATCCGGTCGATGTCACTTGCAATTTGTGCAAGCGGTGGCCTAACCTGCCAGCAGCAATAAGCGCATGAAAATGGGCATTAATTATTACAGGGAGACTAATATGTTTTGGAAACGTTTGGGTTTGGCAGCTGCATCTTTTGCTTTTGCGGCAGCGGCTGCAGTGGCGGCCGAGATTAAACCGGCAGTGGTTTACGATCTTGGCGGTCGGTTCGATAAATCGTTCAATGAAGGCGTTTATAATGGCGCTGAAATGTTCAAGAAGGACAAAGGCGTCGCTTACCGCGATTTCGAAACTCAAAACGATGCCCAGCGCGAACAAGCCCTGCGCAACTTTGCGCGCAAGGGATTTAATCCAATCGTTGCTGTTGGCTTTTCACAGGCGGCGGCTGTTGAAAAGGTCGCTGGAGAATTTCCGGATACAAAATTTGCAATCATTGACATGGTTGTCGACAAGCCAAATGTAAGCTCCATTGTTTTCAAGGAACATGAGGGATCTTACTTGGTTGGTGTGCTTGCGGCCATGGCGTCTGAATCCGGCAAGTTAGGTTTTGTCGGTGGTATGGACATTCCTTTGATCCGCAAGTTTGCCTGCGGATATGTGGGTGGTGCCAAATCTATCAAAGGTGACGTTGAGGTTTTCCAGAATATGACTGGCACGACAGGTGCTGCATGGACCGACCCTGTAAAGGGTGGCGAGCTCGCCAAATCACAAATTGACCGTGGTGCAGATGTTGTATTTCATGCAGCGGGCTCAACCGGTCTTGGCGTTCTGCAGGCAGCAGCAGATGCAGGCAAGCTGGGCATTGGCGTCGATTCTAACCAAAACCACCTCCACCCAGGCAAGGTTCTCACATCAATGATGAAGCGCGTGGATGTTGCAACCTACAAGACTTTTGAAAGCGCCATGAACGACAGCTTCAAACCGGGCGTTCAGGTGCTTGGTTTGGCTGAAGGTGGCGTTGGCTGGTCTATGGATGACAACAACAAACCCCTCATATCCGATGAGATGGCAGCAGCCGTAAAAAAAGCGGAAGAAGGTATCAAATCGGGTGAAATAAAAGTGCATGACTATATGGCGGACAGCAAGTGTCCCTACTGAGCATATAGCAACGCACGTTTATGCCTGAGGGCACACATCAAACTGCTCCACCGGCCATTGTGCTTGAGAAAATCAACAAGCGCTTTGGGCCGGTTTGGGCAAATAAAGACATTGATTTGGAGATTGCCAAAGGCACCATTCACGGCATTGTCGGTGAAAATGGTGCTGGCAAGTCCACGCTCATGTCGATCCTTTATGGGTTCTATCAGGCCGACAGTGGTAGCATTGCCATCGACGGACAGTCGTGCGCCATAAACACCCCGGATGATGCCATCGCTGCAGGTATTGGCATGGTGCATCAACATTTCATGCTGGTTGAGAATTTTACCGTATTGGAAAATGTGGTGTTAGGTGCTGAAGGTGGGTTTACGCTTGCCAAGGGCATGGCCAAAGCGCGTGAAGAACTTGAGCGGTTGGAACGCGATTACGGGCTCAACGTCCCCCTCGACACCAATATCGAAAATTTGACGGTCGGTCTTCAACAACGTGTTGAGATTTTGAAGGCGCTGTTTCGTGGCGCTGAAATCCTGATCCTTGATGAGCCAACGGGCGTCTTGACCCCCGCAGAGGCTGATCATCTGTTTCGCATTCTGGCGCAGCTAAAGGAACAGGGGAAAACCATCATCATTGTCACCCATAAGCTCAGGGAAATCATGGCGGTCACCGACACGGTTTCTGTTATGCGCCAAGGGGAAATGGTGGCCGCACGCTCGACCAGCGAAACATCACCTGAAGAACTTGCAGAGCTCATGGTTGGGCGACGAGTTTTGTTGCAGGTTGACAAATCGCCCGCTAAGCCCGGCGAAATTATGCTTGAGGTAAACGGCTTAAACGTCGCGGATAATTCCAATATCACACGCGTTGATAATGTGAGCCTTAACGTGAGAGCGGGTGAAATCGTGGGTATCGCTGGCGTTGCAGGCAACGGCCAAAGCGAGCTCATCGAGGCGTTAACCGGGCTGCGGCAACCTGCATCCGGCACGATCAACATAAACGGCACACCCGTTACCTTCACCGGAAAAGGCGATGGAACAATCAGGGCGCAAAACATCGCCCATGTTCCCGAAGACAGGCACAAAATGGGCCTGGTAATGCCGTTTGAGGCCACTGAAAACACCATTCTCGGCTACCAGGATGACCCGATCTTCCAAAATGGCACCTTTCTCAATCAAAAAACAATTTTGGCCGACACGACCGAAAAAATGGAACAATTCGATGTGCGTCCCCGCGACCCACATCTCAAGGCTTCGCTCTTCTCTGGTGGAAATCAGCAGAAACTGGTTCTGGCGCGCGAAATTGAACACGATCCAGACATCATCATAGTTGGCCAACCCACCCGCGGCGTCGACATTGGCGCGATCGAATTCATCCATCGCCGCCTCATCGAAATGCGCGACGCAGGAAAAGCGGTGTTGCTCATTTCTGTTGAACTAGACGAAATCCGCGCCCTATCCGACCGGGTATTGGTGATGTTTGCAGGCCGTATCGTGGGTGAATGCCCACCTGAAACACCTGAGGGTGAAATCGGGCTGCTCATGGCTGGTGTTGACGAAGGGGAAGCAGCATGAGCCGACCCACTGGAGAATTGCCACGCTGGGTTGCGATAATCCTTATTCCCGTGCTCAACCTTATCGCGGCTGCGATTGTATCCGGGTTGGTTGTTCTGCTAATTGGCGAAAACCCTCTGCAAGTCTTGCAGGTGTTGATTTACGGGGCTTTCGGCTTTGGCGAAGGCATTGGCTATACGCTGTTTTACACCACAAACTTCATCTTCACCGGCCTTGCCTTTGCCGTCGCATTTCACGCCGGCCTGTTCAACATTGGTGCAGAAGGCCAAGCCTATCTGGGGGGCTTGGGTGTGGCGGTGGTGTGTCTCTATCTTGGTTTCTTGCCCCTGCCCTTATTAATCATCGTTGCCATCATCGCATCAGGCGCCTTTGGCGCGGCATGGGCTTACTTTCCTGGATGGTTGCAAGCCAAACGTGGCAGCCACGTGGTTATCACCACCATCATGTTTAATTTCATTGCCTCCTCATTGATGGTGTATCTGTTGGTCAACGTGCTCACACCGCCTGGTTCTATGCAGCCTGAATCAGCAACATTCAGCGAACATGCCAGATTGCCGTTTCTGCATGACGCTTTTGCGTGGACCGGCATTCCACTTGCCAAGTCACCCGCGAACCTTTCGCTTCTTTGGGCTTTGATATGTTGCGCTGGCGTTTGGGCACTTATTTGGCACACCAAACTTGGCTACGCCCTGCGCACCGTGGGTACCAGTCCTCATGCAGCCGCCTACGCAGGTATGTCACCAGCGCGCCTCACAATCATTGCAATGTCGCTGTCCGGCATGCTGGCCGGCTTCATGGCCTTAAACGAGATCATGGGTTCGCAACACAGGCTAATACTCGATTTCACTGCCGGATATGGATTTGTCGGCATAGCGGTCGCACTTATGGGCAGATCGCACCCTGTCGGCATTATATTCGCTGCCCTATTGTTTGGTGCGCTTTATCAAGGCGGTGCCGAGCTTGCTTTCGAGATACCGGCGATCACGCGCGATATGGTGGTCGTCATACAAGGTCTCATCATCTTTTTTGCCGGCGCCATGGAACATCTGTTCCGCCCGCATTTAGAGCGCTTGTTTGCTAAGCACGCAAACCAAACGCAAGCGGCGGAGGCATAGGCGATGGAAACCCTCACGCTCATTGCCTTGATGATTGATTCAGCCGTCCGGCTTTCCGTGCCCTTGCTGTTCGCCTGCCTTGCAGGTCTTTATTCCGAGCGTTCTGGTATCTTCGATATTGGCCTTGAAGGTAAAATGCTGGGGGCTGCGTTTGCTGCTGGTGCAGTTGCATCTCTGGCAGGTTCGCCCTGGGCGGGGCTTTTGGCGGGTATCGGCGTTTCAGTAGCACTTGCACTGCTTCACGGATATGCCTGCATTACGCACCGCGGCAACCAGATCGTGTCAGGCGTTGCCATAAATATTTTGGCGGTTGGCCTAACAGCTCAGTTGGGGGCAACGTGGTTCCACCAGGGTGGACAAACGCCAAAGCTAGACAATCCTGAACGATTTCTCGACATCACCTTGCCGTTCTCTCTCGAACTGGCACATGTGCCGATCATCGGTCACATATACTCAGAGATTTTGTCTGGCCACGGCATTTTGGTTTATCTCGCCTATCTGGCCGTGCCCCTCACCTGGTGGGTGCTTTACCGCAGCAGGTTTGGATTGCGGTTACGTGCAGTTGGCGAGAACCCGGCTGCTGTTGATACCGCTGGTATCTCGGTAATCTGGCTGCGCTACCGCGCGGTTATATGCTGCGGGATCTTGTGCGGATTTGCAGGAGCATATTTGTCGGTTGCCCAAAGTGCGGGCTTCATTCGCGATATGACCGCTGGCAAAGGCTTTATTGCGCTGGCAGCACTAATATTTGCGAAGTGGCGGCCGGTTCAGGCGATGGGTGCATGCTTTTTGTTTGGTCTGCTGGATGCAGCGGCCATACGCTTGCAAGGCGTGTCCTTGCCCGGCATTGGTGAGGTGCCTGTCCAGTTTATGCAAGCCATTCCGTATGTGTTGACCGTCATCCTGCTTGCCGGATTTGTTGGCCGCGCTACACCACCCAAGGCAGGCGGTATTCCCTATGTGAAGGAGCGATGAATGTCGTCCAGCCATAAAGATGTACTGTTTCAAGCTGCTAAAAAGGCGATGGCGAAATTTTATGCGCCCTACTCAGACTTTCCCGTGGGCGCTGCGATTTTAAGCGAAAGCGGGAATATTCACTCCGGCTGCAATATTGAAAACGCAGCTTATCCGCAAAGTGCTTGCGCAGAGGCGAACGCCATTGCTCATTTGATTATGGCAGGTGATCGCAAGATTCTGGAAATTGCAGTGATTGCTGAAAAGCAAGACTTGATCACCCCATGTGGGGGTTGCCGCCAGCGCCTGTCAGAATTTTCAACCGCGAACACGCTTGTGCATTTATGTGATGCTAATGGCGTTGCTGACACCGTGACGCTGGGAGACCTATTGCCACGCGCGTTTGATGGCGAGGCGCTTTAATGGGGCGCGACATGAAACACATCGCGGCCCGGGCACTCGCCCTGCTCGATTTCACCAATCTTAACGATGATTGCACCACTGCTGATATCGATGATCTGTGCAATCGGGCAGCAACACCCCATGGACACGTCGCAGCGGTTTGTCTTTTTCCAGCGTTCATCGAATGCGCAAAGGAGAACCTTGCTGGTTCGCAAGTTAAAATAGTGACTGTGGCCAATTTTCCAGAAGGCGAGAGCGGTTCGCAGGCCGCAGCAGAGGAATGTAGCGCCGCCATCTCAAAGGGTGCAGATGAAGTGGATATTGTTATTCCCTGGCGGGCGGTATTGGACGGTAATGACGGCACGGCAGCCAGTGTTGTAAAGGCCTGCCGGAAGGCTGTTCCCAAGACAAATGTTCTAAAAGTCATTCTGGAAACTGGCGAACTCAACGACCAGGCCAATATCCGTCGCGCCGCGTGTATTGCTTTGGACGAAGGTGCAGACTTTCTCAAAACTTCCACCGGCAAAGTTCCGGTGAACGCCACGCCGGAAGCGGCCACCATTCTGCTGGAAGAAATTGCAAAGAGCGGCCGTCCTGTCGGGTTCAAGGCAGCTGGAGGATTGCGCACAATAGAAGATGCTGCGACTTACCTTTCCATTGCCGATCAGATCATGGGAGAAGACTGGGCAACACCTGAAACATTTCGCTTTGGCGCCAGTAGCATCCTGAATGTACTACTTGCTACTCTGGACGGCACTGCGCCAGCTGCAACAAGCGAGGGCTATTGATCATGCTGCCGCAAGAAGTCATTCGCGCAAAACGCGATGGAAAACAGCTCAACGCTGATGAAATCGCGTTCTTTGTCAAAGGCATCACCGACAACTCCATTAGCGAGGGACAGGCTGCAGCTTTTGCCATGGCCGTATTCTTTCAAGGCATGACCATGGAAGAACGCGTCGCCGTCACCCAGGCCATGTGTTCATCAGGCGACATGATAAGCTGGGCAGATGCAGATTTTGATGGCCCTACGGTGGATAAGCATTCAACAGGTGGCGTTGGCGATAACGTCTCGCTAATGCTCGCCCCAATGCTGGCAGCCGTGGGCGCATATGTGCCGATGATTTCAGGTCGCGGGCTTGGCCACACAGGCGGCACATTGGACAAGCTTGATTCCATTCCAGGTTACGTTTCGCAACCGGACTTACCACTCTTCCAAAACGCCATGACTGAAGCAAAATGCGCGATCATTGGCCAAACGGCTGACTTGGCACCGGCGGACAAACGGCTTTATGCCATTCGCGACATCACGGCGACGGTGGAATCGATACCGCTTATCACTGCATCTATACTGGCAAAGAAACTTGCCGCCGGGCTCGATGCACTGGTGCTCGATGTGAAAACCGGTTCAGGCGCATTCATGGAGGCTGAAGAAGATGCCCGCGAACTGGCGCAAAGCCTTGTCGATACAGCAAATGGTGCGGGTCTCGCCACTTCGGCGCTCATTACAAATATGGACGAGCCTTTGGCATCCGCTGCTGGCAACGCAGTTGAGGTGATCAACGCCATTGAGTTTCTGACAGGTGCGCACCAAGATGCGCGCTTGCTGGAGGTCTGCCTTGCGTTAGGTGCTGAAGTGCTGACCACGTCTAAACTGTTCGATAATCCGAACATCGCGCGCGAAGCGCTTCAATCAACCCTCGATACAGGCGCGGCAGCCGAACAATTCGCCCATATGTCTGCAGCGCTTGGCGGTCCTGCTGATATTGTTTCCAACATGAAAAGCCACCTCACCATCGCGCCTCTGGAAGTTCCTGTCTTTGCAGAAAAGTCGGGCCAAGTGGAAGCGATAGATACCCGCGCAATTGGGCTGGCCGTTGTTGAGCTTGGTGGTGGAAGACGACGCGCGGATGATGATATCGATCCAGGTGTTGGGCTGACCAGGCTTGCCTGCATTGGCCTAGAAGTTGGCCCGGATGTTCCGCTTGCGCTAATTCATGCCCAAGACGCGTCATCTGCGGAACGCGCAACACGGTATCTGCGCAATGCTTACAAGATCGGCGAAGAGCCTGAACGTAAGCCCGTCATCTATGACAAAATTAGCTGAGTTTATTTTTGATCCACCACGGTGAGGCGGAGAATATCAACCATCGTGGCATGGGCGGGCACTGTGCCGTTATTTGCTAGAGTATGGGGCCTATCACCCCGAAACCTTAAGGTTTCCCCTTCTTTTACGCGCACAGTCTCGTCATTTACAATGATGTCGAGTTCGCCCGCAAGCACGGATATATGTTCAACCGATCCGGGTTGATGGGGTTCTGAAGGTAGCACACCTCCAGGTTCTGCCTTGAAGTCATACCATTGCACCCATTCAACCGTTTCCAGCGCGCCGATGATTGCCAACTGACACTTGCCATCTTCGCTGGTCAGAATGGGGATGCCACCACGTTTTTGGTGCTGCAGAACATTCGGCGTTTCATCTGCTTTGAGAACCTCATCAATCGACGAATCCAACGCCTTTGACAACCGCCATACAGTGCCGATTGTTGGATTGGTTTCGTTGCGTTCAATTTGTGAGATAATCGACTTTGCCACACCGGATTGCTCAGACAATTCACCAAGCGACATATTATAGGCTTTACGCAGCCGTTGTATGGTCTGGCCCAGCGCAGGTGACCCCTCATTCTCTTTTTTGTTACCGCGCTTCCGCTTGACGGCAGTTGACATTCAATCGTTCCTTAAATAGAACAACTGTACTGTAAAACGAACAGACAGCAATTTGACGAACAAATCCGGGGTACTATCGGTGATTTCAGCGCCAATAACAACGAAATTCGTCACACATTCTGGCTTTTGGCAGAGATACGGTTCGTTTTTCAGAACGGTAAAGCAAGAACAATAGATTTTGCGAGGAAAGTCAGATCATGAGATATTTCCCAATCTTCACGCATATTGAGGATAAATCCGTTTTGGTGGTTGGCGGCGGCGAGGATGCTGCGCGTAAAGTGCGGTTGCTCGCAAAGACCAGCGCCAACATACGCATTGTTGCACAGACCCTCACAGCTGAACTGGATGGTCTCGTCTCACATGGTGCAATCGAATGGTGTGGCCACACTTACACGCCAGCATTGCTGGATGATGCAGCCCTTGTGTATGTGGCGCAAGATGATCTGGCCCGCCAGGTTTCCGCAGATGCACAAGCTCGCAATGTGCCGGTAAATGTTGTCGACAAACCTGATCTATCGACTTTCATCACACCCGCCCTCATCGACCGTGATCCGGTGGTCGTTGCTATTGGCACGGAAGGGTCCGGGCCTGTACTCGCGCAGTTGATTAAGGCGCATGTTGAAGCACTTTTGCCGACCTCCCTTGGCGCACTTGCTTCTTATGCGCAATCACTGCGCGGCCGCGTCGAGACCGTTTTACCTGCTGGCCGCGCACGACGCGATTTCTGGCGCACATTCTTCACCGGTAAAAGTCGCGACGCTTTTCTGCGCCGTGATGAAAAGGGTTTTCAAAGTGCGCTCGAAGATGCGCTCGCGACACCGAAAATTAAAAAAGCCGGGCGTGTCGATTTCATCGGCTGGTCGAGCGGTGCAGCAGATTTGCTGACGATAAAGGCCCACCGCAAACTTATTGAAGCCGATATCCTCATATATGAAGCCGGCACATCGCCAGAAATATTGGAATTTGCCCGCCGCGATGCTGAACGCCTGATTATCCCAAGCGGTGCAGCCAGCGCTGAGCTTGTGGAACTTGCAAGTTCAGGAAAATCAATCGTGCGTCTCATTCCAGGAGCATTCTCGCGTCAAAGCACAGAAGTTGCAGCGCTTCAAAGGGGTGGCATTGCGTTTGATGTGGTTCCAGGTGTCGACCTTGCAACTGTGCTGAGCTTTCCAGATACACATCAACGCCAGTCAGAAGGAGTTGCGCTATGACATCGGGAAAAATCTTGACAGCAAACCGGCTAACCGACGGCTTGGTGGTATTTTTGAGTGCTGAAAATATCTGGACACGCGATATCGACCGCGCGGTGTTGGCGCAAGAGGAAGGCGCGCAATCTGCGCTTGCCAAGCGTGGCGAAGAATATGAGGAGAATAATCAAGTAACGGGCGCTTATCTGATCGATGCAGAACGCGAAAACGGCATTATCAATCCGGTGCGCATCCGCGAACGCATTCGTCTCACAGGGCCCACAATCCTGGAAGCCCCAGCTCAAAACCTGCACGCTAATCCGGAATGCTGCCATGTATAGATATGATGAGTTCGATGCAAAATTTGTAAGTGAGCGCGTCGCGCAGTTTCGCAATCAAACAGAGCGGCGTTTGTCTGGAGAACTTTCCGAAGACGAATTTAAGCCGCTTCGTCTGATGAACGGCCTCTACTTGCAGCTTCACGCATATATGCTGCGCGTCGCAATCCCTTACGGCACGCTCAACGCACGGCAAATGCGCAAACTTGCCGATATCTCTGAAAAGTACGATCGCGGTTACGGTCATTTAACCACCCGTCAGAACATCCAGTACAACTGGATCAAACTTGATGAAGCCCCCGCCATCCTTGAAGATCTAGCAAGCGTTGACATGCACGCCATCCAAACATCCGGAAATTGCATTCGAAACGTGACCGCCGATCATTGGGCAGGTGCTGCAGCCGACGAATTGGCCGACCCCCGCCCTGTGGCCGAACTGATTAGGCAATGGTCATCACTTCATCCAGAATTTGCCTATCTCCCAAGAAAATTCAAGATTGCCGTTACGGGAGCGCCCAATGACCGGGCGGCTGTAAAGTTCCATGATATTGGCCTGCGCTTGCATTTGAACCAGGCAGGTAAACGTGGGTGGGAAGTGATCGTTGGTGGTGGACAAGGCCGCACACCCATGGTGGGCATAACTGTGAGGGATTGGCTGCCCGAAGCGGAGTTGCTTGGATATTTAGAAGCCATTATGCGGGTCTATAATTTGGCGGGTAGGCGCGATAACAAATATAAGGCGCGCATAAAGATTCTGGTGCACGAGACAGGTTCCGAAGAGTTCTGCAAACAGGTGGAAGCCGAGTATGCACGTCAACCCTATGCCGATCACCAAGTTGATGAGCAAGAACTTGCCCGAATATCTGCTTACTTCCTGCCCCCAGCGCTCAAAGTGCTCGATAAAGTACAGCCCGATTTTGAAAGTACAAAACTTTCAAATCCTGAATTTGCACGCTGGGTAAAAGCCAATGTGGCGGCGCATAACACCGATGGATATGCGATCGCCAACATTTCAGTAAAACCCGCTGGCGGCATTCCAGGTGACATAACAGCTGAACAGATGCGAACAGTTGCAGATATCGCCGAACGCTTCAGCTTTGATGAAATTCGTGTGTCTCACCACCAAAACCTGGTGCTGCCGCATGTTGAACAATCCGACCTTTACGAAATTTGGCGGGTACTTGCCGCAAATGGACTGGGTGAACCAAATGTCGGCATGATTGGAGATATCATCTCCTGCCCCGGTCTGGATTATTGCGCGTTGGCAACCGCACGTTCAATCCCCATTGCGCAATCGCTCAGCCGTCGATTTGCCGATCCGTCATATCAGGCTGAAATTGGCCCTCTTCGTTTGAACATTTCAGGATGCATTAATGCTTGCGGCCATCACCATGTGGGCAATATCGGCATTCTTGGCCTCGAGAAAAAAGGCGAGGAATTTTACCAAATCACGCTCGGTGGCAACTCTGTGTTGGACAATACAAATGACGGCGCGATCGGCAGTGTTTTGGGACCCGGGTTTTCAGGTGAACAGATAACTGACGCCATCGAAACGATTGTCGAAACTTATCTTTCTCTGCGTGAAGAAGGAGAGGATTTCATCGACACCCATCGCCGCCTCGGCAATGGTCCATTTAAGGATGCTCTTTATGCCACTGCTTAACCAACGAGCATTCAAAACCGACACTTGGACATTTGTTGAAGATGATCAAGCGATCCCCTCGCATGGAGATATTGTGGTCTCGCTGAACCGGTTGGTTGCAGAGTTTAAGATCTTGATGCTGCATCCCGACCGTCTCGGGGTCGAGTTTCCCAACACTCAGCCTGTGGCGACGCTGGAACCGTATTTGCAGAGGTTGCAGTTGATCGTGCTCGAATTTCCGGTTTTTACAGATGGACGCGCCTATAGTCAGGCGCGCGAGTTGCGTTCCTACTTCAGCTACTCAGGGGAATTGCGCGCCCGCGGCAATCTCTTGCCTGATCAGCTTGGGTTCATGCAGCAGGTTGGTTTTGACTGGTTTGACGTCTCAGACGAACGTTTCAACCTCAATCAATGGGTTGCAGCGGCAGAAGCAATCTCTGTTACGTATCAACGTGGATTAGGTTCACACGAACAGGTTAAAATCGTGCCCGCACGCGCTGCGCGAAACCAGCCCAATGAGCCACAGTTCAAATAGTTTGGCCTAGCACTAAATGCGCTTGGTCAGCTCACTTATTCTCTTGCTTCATCGAGCAATAAGCCAAGGTGAACGCAAACGCGACCGTACCACCCACAACAACAACCAAAAATGCGGTTTCAAGGAAAGTCATCTTCGTCTCCACAGAAGCAATAAAGATCCGTGGAAAATTTGCCTAAGTTTGCAATGCGGTTCCTTGATCTAGATCATTTCCATTCTTTTGGATCAAAGTGATCAAATGCGAAAAGGCCAAACAGAAACCCTCCCAAATGGGCCTCCCATGCCACCGATGCACCTTGAGGTGCAAAGAAATCGCCAATACCTGTGGCGACAATCATGAAGATCCACACCCCGATCGTGAGAAGGGCACGTTTAGAGTGCCAAATTTCATCGATGCTAAGCGGGTTAACTTCGCTGGGGTCTTTTTGCATGGCCACGAAGAAGGGTTCGGGTCTGGCAAAAAGCAACCGCACGGCACCGGCCATCTGCCCCGATATCGCACCCGATGCACCAATCATGGGAACAAAAGCTCCCCAATTGGAAGCCAAAAAGGCCAATGCACCGCAAACGCCTGACAAACCGCTGAAAAGCAAAAACCGCGTTACGCCAAAACGGCGTGCCAACACAGAACCAAATGCCACCATAAATGCGAGATTCAATGTCAGATGCATCCAATCCCCATGCAGAAACTGGTGTGTTACAAAACTCCACAAATCTGCGCCAAACCCACCTGGAATATTCCTGACAACATCGTCGTAACGTGCTGGAATAAATGAAAAAACAAGCGTGACCCACCAGTCCATTCGTGCCGAAAGAAACGCTCTGAAAACGTGAACAACAATCATTACCCCCGCAAGAACCACAACAACTTGCGGGACATTGAAGGCGGGAACGGAGCGCTGTGGCTCATCTTGCCCAAATGTATCCATGCCAGCCCTTAAACCCTGCTCTTTATGTTTTCCATGTGCCAATCTGGCATGCAACTGTGCGCGAACCGGGGCAAAGTAGTACAGCTAAAATGCACAGTCGCGCACTTTTTTGTAAATTGCCGCGCTAACCACAAAATTCTGGCCTGTTATGACACAAATTGCCTGCCTTTGAACTGGCATGGGATGTGCATGTTCTCTTTTAAACAGTGACTAAGAGTGATCTGGGAGCACACCCAGACAAACCCGAGAGCAAAGACGAACAGGCAGGACAATGAAAACGCAACAGCAGGTGGGGGCTGGCGAGGAAATACTGCATCCAACGAACCGTAAACTGTTTCAGAATTGGGACATGATACGGCGGAATAAGGATGCACCGTCGCGAAAAGACATAAATCTTCGCGCCCTTAAAAAAATCTTAGGCCATGTGGCTATTTTGGAGGCCGCGCCTGACGCCCACATTATGCGGTATCGTCTTGCAGGCACCCAATTGCGCAAGATTTTTTGCAAGGAATTGACCGGAACAGATCTTCTCACCCAGTGGACCCCAAAAGACCGCGTGGCCATCGAGGCCATGTTACGCATGTCATTGCAAGAATCTCAACCCGTGACTGTGCGCTTCGTTGTGCAACCAGCTTCTGGCCATACTGAGACGATTGAAGCTGTGTTTTTGCCATTGGCGGAACAAGACCAGTTGCTTGCAAGTTATGCGGCCTTTTCTGATCCTTATTGGCTAGGTGAGCAAGCAATTGTGAAGCAGAACATCCTCTCGATACGCACTGTAAACACCAAACGCAGCCATCCCATGCGCCGTTCTAAAGATCATTCCGCAGATGCAAGCCCGGTTGTGCTGGTTGCCACACAAGACACCCGCGAAGGGCGGGCTTTCTGGCCAGGTTTTCGTGTTATTCCAGGTGGGCGTAAATAAATCGCACGTGTTGTTCACGCGTTGGCGTCCGCATGGCTGTTTACCAGTGATCATCTTCCGCGTTACGGGCTACACCCGTCCCCACCAGCAATGCCCATATAAATAACAATACCGAAATCACGAGCGCACCCGAAAGCCAGGTTTCAAATGAAACAACGCTTAGATGTGCGAGCATTTTGCTGTCGCCTTGGTTTCAGTTCTCTTCAATTCAAGTGATGTTTGGACCCGGTATTTTCTTGTGAAACCACGCCAAATTCTGGTTTGGTGCCGCCATTTTCTGATCAAACGCCGATAAATTCTGCTGCCGACCGGAAATTATTTCTTCTATTTTCACAGTAATGACAAATTAAATACTCGTTATGTTGATCTTACAGGAGAATTATACTTACATTCTCGGGTCAACTCCCGTCACAAGGACCTCTTCATGCCCAGCTACCCCCTTAAACTTCTACTCGCTGCAACATTCATTTCACTGTCGCCAAGCTTTGTTTCCGCGCAAACGCCAATGCCGCCACCTGGACCTGCACACCCTGGGTCCGCGCATGCCGAAACGATACCATCGCTCTTTGTCCTCAATGCAAAGGGTGCAAAACTTGACGGTAATACTCTGACATTAAACGGAGTTTCTGCGAACTCGATTATCTTTGCTGACCGCCCAACGCGTGCGGCAGGTCATATCCCTACGCGCTCATTGGTTGATGATTGGTCACAAGGAGATGACAGCTTTGCAAAGACGCCGCCAAATGCCACGGTGTCGGTTGCCGCGGATGAGGGTAAATCAACTAAAGAAATCGTCGTAACGCTCAAATCTCCAAAATTGGACGGCGAAACGCTAATCTTTGACGTGAATGTAATTCAAGGCGACATTCAAGGTGCAAATGGCGCTGCAACAGTATTCGTTGATATTATTGGCATGCCATTAACCCCCTATTCTTATGCGGGCGCAGCAAGACGCGCGGCACGCAGAGCATATTGGTACCGTGCGCCCCATTATTATGCACCTCCTCCCCCACCGCCGATCGCTGTAAATCCGCACCCTGTTTATCCCTATTATCACCCCTACTATCATCCTTATTATCGCCATCCCTACTATCGGCCGATTGCTCCTTATTGGCGCTATCACCATCGGATTCGGTAAACTGCGGGCACAACATGGCTTCCAAGTTGGGAGCCATGTTCCTGCAAGCGAAGCCGATGAGCAAAGCCGCAGATATTAATTAACGAAACGTTTACGGACCTCTGTTACTGGTATGCGCGCGAAATTTACGTTTCGCTTGCAGCTGGGACACGCACAAACTCATGGCTAAACCTGAGGTAAATATCGTTTCTGAGCCGGCTTCACCTGAAGCAGCTTTGGAACTGTCTGGTCGTTATATGAATGCCAACCAGATGGAATTCCCCTGTACGCTCGACAGTATTGATTTGCCAGATCTACGGATCAACACGACCGGTGAATACGAACCTGGAGAGCGGGTCATTGTATATCTAGAAGAATTAGGCCGGTTGGAAGGTGACGTCAGAGAGGAAACCGATGAAGGTTTCGTTCTGTGCGTCGATATGAACAAACCCCGGTTGGTTAAAATTAATGAACGTCTGAAATCCTTACAAAACCGCAAGCAAGGCGAAAATGCAGATGAACTCCGGCGACATCCGCGTTTCAGTCCGGCCAAACAAACGTCACACCTCACGCTGTCAGACGGTCGCACATACCCATGCGAAGTTGTCGATATTTCTGTAAGCGGGGCCGCCATTAATGTGGATGTTATTCCTGCGCTCGGTACCTACGTGATGTTGGGTAAGATGCGCGGAAGAATTACACGTATCCTCGACACCGGAATTGCTATCGAGTTTGTCCGGGTTTTGGACAAAAGCGTACTCAATGAAACTCTGGCGTGAAAAATTAATTGGTTTCCAATTCGTTTCCATCACTGTTGCAAGTTGAATTGAAATTTCCAAATAGATTCAACGCTATATAAAATCGCTTCTGCCATAATCCCCTTAGAAATGGTTGGGATTGGGGCGGATTATGACCGTAAAAAGAGTGTTTTTGATCGGATTTTCGACGATTTTTTACGGCGTTGCATCCGTTTTCAGCGCATATGCGTCCGAAACACCTGTATCGACAACAAACTTCCATGAAACAAAGTTCGCCCCAGAACTTGGAGCAACATTACCCCCGCAAGGCTGGGTAGATTTTTGCAAGCGCGAACCGCAAGAATGCAATGGACCATCGGCACAGCGCGTGCGTGTAAAGCTTGATGGTGAGCGTTGGAATGAACTTGAAACCGTAAACAAAATCGTCAATCAATTTATTGAACCAGCGACTGACGAAGAACTTTACAGCCGGCCAGAACTTTGGACATTCCCAGATGGGCGCGGCGATTGTGAAGATTACGTACTTCTTAAACGCCATCAACTAATTGCACTGGGTTGGCCGCGCGAGGCCTTGCTGATCACGGTAGTCTTAGATCACGAAAAACTTGGTCATGCTGTGCTTACAGTGGTGACAGACCGTGGTGAATTTGTGCTCGACAATCAACACCCCAAGATCTTGCCCTGGATGACAACCGGATATCAGTTCGTCAAACGCCAGGCACAGATTCACCCTGCTATGTGGGTCGCGCTTGACCCGCTTGCCTCCGGCCGTTTGCGATACACCTCAAGCGAAACACGCGTGGGGGGAAACCGCTAACTTAGCGACAGGTCGAATTATGCATTT
>JBPCVX010000395.1:0-32257 GCA_051010095.1 Hyphomicrobiales bacterium | reverse complement strand
CCACCGACCTTCTGGAAATTGCCCATCTTCGCATTCTGCTCGAGTGCCATGCCCTTAAAGCTTCTATCGAAAATGGCGATGCTGAGTGGGAAGGCAATCTTGTTGCCGCTCATCATAAGTTGCACCTCATGGAAGAGCGGCTACTGGCGGACGATCAATCGGAGAAAGAGCTATGGAAACGCTATGACTGGGAATTCCACGTAGCAACAATCCAGGCCTGCAACTCAACAAACCTGCTGAACTTGCACGCACTCCTGTATGATAAATATCTCAGGTATCAAATGCTGGTTCTGACGTATCGCGGTGCAGAAGCGGCCGCTGAACATAAAGCCTTGTTTGACGCAATCCTCGCCAAAGATACCGCAACAGCACAAGGCGTACTGGAAGATCATATACGCAACGGCCTGGAACACACGCTTGCAGCAATGTGACAATACAAGCGGCGTTTGGTGATTGCGACTATGTTAAATTTTCAGATTGTCTTGCAAACCTTGCGACCCAAACACTTAAGGTGATTGGGTGGTGGAGCTAGGCGGAATCGAACCGCCGACCTCTTGAATGCCATTCAAGCGCTCTCCCAACTGAGCTATAGCCCCATCCAAGTCAGTGCCCCGTAATTGTAAAGGGGCTATGTGCTGGCCGGAACGATCACGCCGCCAACAGCGCGGGAACCTATTCCGGCTCGCCAAATTCTTCAAGAGCGAAATGCAATTCTGATGGAATTAGTTTCGCTCTTAGCCGACGGCGATTACTCTTCGCCGCCGCCCGGCTTCACACCACCAATAATGCCGGTAACGTCATCACCTTCATCATCATCGGTTTCAAGAAACTTGTCGGAATCTGCTTCAGATTCATCGTCATCATCGACGTCGACATCTTCAATGTCAGCAACGGCTGCCACATCTGGATCATCTGCGTCGTCGTCATCATCACCCTCATCAACGTCTTCCAGGGCAACGATTTCGACGGCATCATCCTCATCGTCTTCTTCTGTTTCTTCAATTTTTGCCTTTGGCTCTTCCTTAGGCTTTGGCGCGTCGTTCTTTGACGGCAGCAAAGGCTCAGCGACGAAGGTGTATTCGCACAAAGGGCATTCGATCGGCTCTTTCAGCAAGTCATAAAACTTTTCTGAACAACTTGGGCAAACGCGTTTTGTGCCCAGCTCTGGCTTGACCACAATACATCTCCTTTAAAGATTGCATCTTAAGTCTGTAAGAAATTTGCACCCCAATGCCACGTGAGAATTGCCCTGTCAAAGCCAAATCGACAGGAAATGGTTCAATAAGTGGAGAATATGCTCTAGAACCGCACTGATTTTTGTAAATTCGTCAGATTTCAGGACCTATCCACCATGTCGAGCTCACCCAAGTCGCCATTGGCCGCCCATGCTTCACGCAACCTCAAGGGCGTTGTCAACGTTCCAGGCGACAAATCCACTTCTCACCGGGCGCTTATGCTGGGCGCGGTCGCAGAAGGCGAAACAACCATAGACGGCCTGTTGGAATCTGAAGACGTGCACGCTACCGCCATGGCGATGGCCTCTTTGGGTGCCCGCGTGGAGCGTGCTCAATCTGGCCGCTGGAGTGTTACCGGCTGTGGTGCGCGCGGGCTGCAAAGCCCGAAGCAAGAAATTGATTTTGGCAATGCGGGCACAGGTGTGCGTTTGTGCATAGGCCTTGCCGCTAGCAGCGATCTAACCGCACGTTTTATTGGAGATGCCTCGCTTTCCAAACGCCCGATGGGCCGCATCATCACACCTTTGGAACGCATGGGCGCACGCTTTGCCGCAGATGATGGCGGCACCTTGCCGCTCACTCTTTATGGCGCAGCACCGGCAACACCTATTACCTATGAATTGCCGATGCCATCTGCGCAGGTGAAATCTGCTGTGCTGTTGGCAGGGCTTAATGTGTCTGGAGACACAACGGTTCTGGAGCCCGTGCCGACCCGTGATCATACCGAGCGCATGCTGGAGGCATTTGGTGCGCAGCTCAACATTGGCGAAAGCAATGGGGCACGCAAAATCACCCTTAAAGGCCCCGCCCACCTTAAGGGACAGCATGTGAATGTGCCTGCCGATCCATCTTCTGCCGGCTTTCCAATTGTTGCCGCACTGATTACCGAGGGGTCTGAAATTGAATTGCCGGGTGTGATGATGAACCCAACCCGCGCTGGCCTCATTCATGTGCTGCGCGATATGGGCGGCGACATCACGCTCACCAATGAGCGCGTGGAAAGTGGCGAACAGGTTGCTGATCTTGTCGTGCGTTCATCGAAGCTTAAAGGTATCACCGTGCCGGCCCATGTGGCGCCTTCAATGATTGATGAATACCCTGTTCTTGCTGTTGCTGCTGCCTGTGCGGAAGGGGTGACCGAAATGCTGGGCATTGGAGAAATGCGCGTCAAAGAGAGCGACCGGATTGAGGCGGTTGCCGCTGGCCTGCGTGCCAATGGGGTTATGGTTGAAACCGGCGATGACTGGATGAAGGTAACTGGTAGCACAACACCACCAGGCGGCGGCGTGGTTGAAACCCATCTTGATCATCGTATCGCCATGGCTTTCCTAGTGTTGGGCTTCGCCTCTGAAGCGCCGGTGGCAGTGGATGATGGCGCGGTGATTGCCACCAGTTTTCCAGGCTTTAGCGAACTTATGGAAGAACTCGGTGCACAGATCGAAAGCAAAGGCGCATGATTATCGCGGTCGATGGCCCTGCCGCTTCCGGCAAAGGCACGCTTGCGCGCGCACTGGCAGCGCATTTTGGGTTGAATTATCTGGACACAGGCACATTGTATCGCATGGTGGCGCTCTCAGTGCTGCAAGCAGGAGAAAACCCCGGCGATGTATCGGCGGCTGAACGCACCGCCAAGTCATTAGATGTTTCAACCTATTCAGATGCCGATTTGCGCACCGCGCGTGTAGAGGCGGCTGCATCAAAAGTTGCCGCAATTCCTGAAGTGCGCGAAGCCGTGTTGCATACCCAACGCGATTTTGCCCGCACACCCCCAGGTGCAGTTCTGGATGGGCGTGACATTGGAACCATTGTGTGCCCGGATGCGGATGTAAAACTGTTTGTAACCGCCAGCGCAGAGGTGCGCGCACGGCGGCGCCATGAAGAACTCTCACGCCGCGGGGAAGACACAAGCTTTGATGCTGTACTTGCAGATTTAACCGAACGCGATGAGCGCGATGCGAAACGCGCCATTGCCCCACTAAAGCCTGCAGAAGATGCGCACTTGCTAGATAGCTCAGATTTGAGTATAGAAGCCGCGTTCAGGCGCGCTGTCGCAATAATCGAAGCGGCTAAAGCTTGAACTTTTGTCAAACGGAGACAGACCACATGATCATGAGGGTTATGTGGGGACATGTTTCCTGAAACTCAAACCCGGTCCATTGGTTCCCAAATTGTATGAACCTGGTTCCGGATTGAACGTTGGTCCGCACGCTTAGAGCACTAGATCAAGCGGACACCGACATCGCACATAACATATCACTTTCGTGCGTAGGCTGCCGGCGGCATCAAACCCGTGGGCCAACATTCGTTTGTATGATGAAATGAGGACTGAATGTCTGCAGTAACCGAAACATTGAACCCGACCCGCGAAGATTTTGCCGCTCTACTTGAAGAGAGCTTTGGCACTGAAGATCTGGGCGAAGGAAGTGTGGTTAAGGGCTCCGTCGTGGCCATTGAAAACGACCTTGCAATTATTGACGTTGGCTTAAAAACAGAAGGCCGCGTTCCTCTCAAAGAATTTGGCACCCCTGGTCAACCAGCTGAAATCTCAGTTGGCGACGAGGTTGAGGTGTATCTTGAGCGCATTGAAAACGCGATGGGCGAAGCAATGCTGTCGCGCGAAAAAGCCAAGCGCGAAGAAGCTTGGGTGCGTCTTGAAAAGCAGTTTGAAGACAATGTGCGCGTTGAAGGCAATATCTTCGGCCGCGTTAAAGGTGGTTTCACCGTCGATCTTGGCGGTGCGGTGGCGTTCTTGCCGGGCAGCCAGGTTGATGTGCGCCCAATCCGTGACGTTACACCACTGATGAATATCCCGCAGCCATTCCAAATCCTCAAAATGGACAAGCGCCGTGGCAACATCGTTGTTTCCCGCCGCGCCATTCTTGAAGAGACCCGCTCTGAACAGCGTGCGGAACTGGTGCAGAACCTCGCTGAAGGCCAGGTTGTGGAAGGGGTTGTTAAAAACCTTACCGATTATGGTGCATTCGTTGATTTGGGTGGCATTGATGGCCTGCTCCACGTCACCGATATTGCCTGGAAGCGTGTTAATCATCCAACAGATGTGCTTTCCATCGGCCAGACCGTGAATGTACAGATCATCAAAATCAACCCGGAAACACAGCGTATCTCCCTGGGCATGAAGCAGCTTGAAAGCGACCCATGGGAAGGTGTTGATGCCAAATATCCGCTCGAAGCTGTCGTAAAGGGTGTTGTGACCAACATCACCGATTATGGCGCATTCATTGAGCTGGAAGACGGCATTGAAGGTTTGGTGCATGTGTCTGAAATGAGTTGGACCAAGAAGAACGTTCATCCTGGTAAGATCGTTTCAACTTCTGAGGAAGTGGAAGTGGTTGTTTTGGAGGTTGATCCTGCCAAGCGCCGCATCTCATTGGGCCTCAAGCAGACAACTGATAATCCATGGCTTACCTTTGCTGAGAAGTTTCCGCAGGGAACCGAAGTGGAAGGCGAGATCAAAAACATCACCGAGTTTGGCTTGTTCATCGGGCTTGATGGCGATGTGGATGGCATGGTGCATCTGTCTGATCTTGACTGGAACCGCACAGGCGAAGAGTCCATTCAAGACTACCGCAAGGGCGACATGGTGAAAGCCGTTGTGCTTGACGTGGACACTGACAAAGAGCGCATTTCGCTTGGCGTGAAACAGCTCGGTGGTGACCCAATGACGCAGACCGAAGGCCTGCGTAAGGGCGCAACTGTGACCTGTGAAGTGGTTCAGGTTCAAGACAATGGTCTTGAAGTGAAAGTGGCCGAAAGCGACATGACCGCATTCATCCGCCGCTCTGATCTGTCACGCGACCGCTCCGAGCAACGTCCAGAGCGTTTCGCTGTTGGCGATAAGTTTGATGCAAAGGTTACGCAGCTCGATACGAAGAGCCGCAAAATTGGCCTGTCCATTAAAGCATTGGAAATCGCTGAAGAGAAAGCAGCAGTAGCACAGTATGGTTCATCAGATTCCGGTGCGTCCTTGGGCGACATCCTTGGCGCCGCGATGGCGGAAGCCGGAGATGGTGATGAAACAGAAGAAAAAGAGGAAAAATAAACCTCCTCTCATCGTCTTTGCATGAATTCGTTCATGTGAATGTTAAAAGAAACCCGGTTTGCATCGCGCAAGCCGGGTTTTTTATTGTTTATTCGCCCCTGCATGAGGTATGAAAGTGGCGTTATGACACTTAATGCTGATCTCATTGCCGACAGACGGCGCGTAAAACGGTCCAACATGATATGGCGCGCTATCGCCATTGCAGCGGTTGTGATCTCGGCGATAGTTGCGGGCCTGGCTGGTGTGTTTGGCGAAGGACTGGGCATTTCCGGCAGCCATATTGCGCGTGTGCAAATTGACGGCCTGATCACCGGGCCACGCGCTCAACTGGCAATGCTGAACAAGATTTCCAAATCAAAACGCGTAAAAGGCGTTATTGTGCACGTGAACAGCCCGGGCGGAACAACCGCGGGTTCTGAGGCCGTTTACGAAAGCTTGCGCAAGCTCGCTGCGAAAAAACCTGTTGTTACGGTTATGGGGTCGCAGGCCACATCTGGTGGATACATTACAGCAATCGCTGCGGACTATATTGTTGCGCGCGGAAACACGCTTACCGGGTCGATCGGCGTTATCATGCAATGGCCCAATGCCAAGGAAGCGCTCAAAAAACTTGGCATCCAATACGAGGAAGTCAAATCGGATCCGTTAAAAGCAGAACCGAATCCGTTCAGCGATGCCTCACCTGAAGCAATTGCGGTTGTGCGCAGCGTTATTGACGATTCTCATAAATGGTTTGTCGGGCTTGTCGCCCAACGGCGCAAAATGGATGAAACCGAAGCGCGTAAACTTGGAGATGGCCGCGTCTACACCGGCAGGCAGGCATTAGAAGTAAAACTGATTGATGCTATTGGTGGAGAAGACGTTGCCGTTAAATGGCTTCGTGACAAGAAAAAACTCTCAAAAGAACTTAAGGTTATTACCTGGAAGCCAAAGCGTCCGGATGAACTTTCGTTCGTTCGTATGTCTGTAAACTGGCTCGGAGAGGTGTTTGCGGGAGGATTCGTTAACGGAATTTGGCAAGAAACCGAAAAAAGACTTGCGCCCGAGGGACTTAGACTTGACGGGTTGATCTCGGTTTGGCAGCCTAAGGAGTGAATGTGCTGACCCACTTCTGCTAGGGGAAGGCCCAAATGTCCACTAGAGACATATGCCGGGCGAAGAAGTGCGATCCGGCGAGAGGTAAATGGGGAACTGTCTGAATGATTAAATCTGAACTTATCCAACAAATCGCGCAAGATAATCCGCACCTGTTTCAGCGTGATGTCGAGCGAATTATCAATACGATTTTTGAAGAAATTGGCGCTGCTTTGTCACGCGGTGACCGGGTCGAACTGCGTGGATTTGGCGCTTTTTCGGTGAAAGAACGCAACGCGCGTGTCGGGCGAAATCCGCGCACCGGTGAATCCGTAGAAGTAGATGCAAAGCGTGTACCGTTTTTCAAGACCGGTAAAGAACTGCGTGATCGCTTGAACGAGGATAGTTCTGGCTAACCGTTTCACCGTTTAGAAGGTGGGCGGAAAACAGGAATTGAGCATAGTGAAAAAAGTTCTCTCTTGGCTGGTTTGGTTGCCGTTGGCGATAATTCTCATCGCAATTGCGTTGGCGAACAAGGAAAAGGTAACATTTTCGCTTGATCCAACGAGCCGCGCAGACCCGATTTTTGCCATTGATACACCCTTGTTCCTGTTGCTCTTTGCAGCCGTGGGTGTCGGAATTTTATTGGGCGGCGTCGGTGCTTGGCTTAATCAGTCTAAATGGCGGCGTGCAGCGCGCGATGCACGTTATGAGATGAACCAAATCCGCTCTGAGGTTTCAGAGATTCGCCGTGAAAATGCCCGTTCCAGCGGGCGCGATCTTGTAGCCCCTGGCGGGTGATAAGATATGGGGCGCGCTTTCATGCCGCTCCATCGCCTGGCGCGAAGTGCCGGGATAATCTCTGCAATCTTTTTGACACTCCAATCAGGTGCGGTTGCGCAAACTGATGATGCTTTTATGTCGTTGATTGGCGTGACCCCGGAGGGACAGACGTGCCTCTTGGGCGGCTCTTTGCGCGGCGCTGTCGCAGAACCAGACGTCATCGTTGATTTTATGAAACCAAAGCAGAGCTATGTGCTGGTGCGCGAGGGGAAAACAGTTGGCGATGCTTTATCCATCGGCGCACCGGAAGCCCCGGAACCTGGTGGCGACTGTGAAATTGAGTATTTGCAGGAGTTGACGCTGGGCCCAGACCAGTTGGGGGAATTTCAGCTGGCGGCTATGGGCAGTGAGTTCGACATAAAGGCTCGTCTCCCAGGAGAGATCAAAACCATAGACACCAACAGCGTGCCACACCGCGAGTTTGTCAAAAAATATCTCGAAAAAGAAACTATTGAAGACCCCGATGTGCGCCTGCGGCAAGTGCTGGAAGTTGATTTTGATGGTGATGGGAAACCTGAAACAATCATCAACGCGCTTAAGACCGCGCGCAGCAATGTGCGGGCGGGTGAATATTCGATTGTTCTGGTGGTGAGCGGTAGCCTTGAAGACCCCACGATTATTGAAGTTCACAAAGAGATTGCACTTGAAGACACGACTGATCCTAGCTTGATCGTCGATCAAACCGTTGTGTCAGTGTTCGACATTGAGGGCGACGGCAACAAAGAGCTGGTGCTTTACGGGGCGTTTGCATTCGGGGAAGGCTGGCAGGCCTACCGCATTCGCAAAGAAGATACCGAACAAGTGCTTTTTTGCGGGTGCGGATGAGTTAAATGGCGCTGGGGGCTTTTACAAAGCGATTCATCTGATATAACCCGGAAAATCACGGAGTTATTTCGATGACACTTTCCACCAATCCCGTCTTTTGCGCACTCGATACCACTGATCTTGATCAGGCGGTTCATTGGGCGCGCGCGCTAAACGGGCATGTGGGTGGATTAAAGATCGGCATGGAGTTTTTCTATTCGCATGGCCGCCGTGGCTACGATGCGGTTGCGCGCGAAGGGGTGCCGATTTTTCTCGACCTCAAACTGCACGATATTCCCAATACCGTGGCAGGTGGATTGCGTGCGTTGATGAACCTGGACCCTTTACCAGCACTTGTCACAGTGCATTGCGGGGGTGGCCTGCCAATGATGCGAGCTGCGGCAGAAGCGGCGAACGGCAAAGTAAAAATTGTAGGCGTTACGATTCTTACAAGCCTCTCGGGTGCCGATTTGGTGGAAATTGGCTTTACTGGCGATAAAGATACAGCTGACCACGCCCGCGCGCTGGCACATATTGCTCAAATTGCCGGACTGGATGGCGTGGTGTGTAGCCCCCATGATGTTGCTGGCATTAAACACGCAACCTCGGCGGATTTTCTCACCGTGGTACCGGGCATACGCCCCGCAGGCGTTGATGCGGGCGACCAAAAGCGCATCGCCACACCGGGCGAAACCATTAAACAGGGCGCAGATATTCTGGTCGTGGGGCGCGCCATCACCAAGGCAGATGATCCAGCGGCAGCTGCCCAAGCCATTGTAGCGGAAGTGGCGGAAGTGGAGGCAGCGCGTGACTGACGTTAAAATATGCGGGCTCTCTACGCGCACCACCATGCAAGCAGCTCTTGAGGCGGGGGCGGATTATGTGGGGCTTATGTTTTATCCCCCAAGCCCGCGCAATATAAGCATTGAAGAAGCGGTTCCCCTGGCGGATATGGCCCGTGGCAAAGCAAAAATTGTTGCGGTAACCGTGGATGCCGATGACGCGCTTGTTGGAGCAATCGCAAAACATGTCAGGCCCGATTATATCCAGTGTCATGGATCTGAGGGCCCTGAACGCATTGCCGAAATTGCCGCGCTAAGCGGATGCAAAACCATCAAAGCGCTCAAAATACGAGGCGCTGAAGATCTGGTCGACGCTGGTGATTATGCGCAAACTGCTGCACTTCTGCTCTATGATGCGAAAGTTCCCGAAGGGTTTAAGAACCCACTTCCTGGTGGCAATGGGGTGCAATTTGACTGGCGTCTTTTAGGTGGCCAGAAAAATACAAATCCGTTTATGCTGGGTGGTGGTATTGATATCACGAATGTGGCTGATGCGATCGCAATCGCGCACCCCGCGATTATAGATGTGTCGTCCGGTGTTGAGACATCACCAGGCCATAAAGATGAAGTGCTGATCGGTGAATTTGTGGCGCGTGCTAAAGCGGGATCGGCAAGTATGGGAGTTGATGAAACGTGAGTGAGAGTACAATAAATTCATACCGCACCGGGCCAGATGAGCGCGGGCACTTCGGCATATACGGGGGCCGGTTTGTTGCTGAAACCCTGATGCCGCTCATTCTCGATCTTGAGAAGGCGTATGAGGAAGCCAAGGTTGACCCGGCATTTCAGGCAGAGATTGATCACCTGAACGCCCATTATGCTGGCCGCCCCAGCCCGCTTTATTTCGCAGAGCGGCTAACGGAACATTTTGGTGGTGCACAAGTTTGGTTCAAGCGTGATGAGCTAAACCACACAGGTTCTCACAAGGTCAACAATTGCATTGGTCAGATCCAGCTTGCCCGCCGCATGGGTAAAACCCGCATCATCGCTGAAACAGGTGCTGGTCAGCACGGGGTGGCTGTGGCCACTGTGTGTGCGCGCTTCGGGCTGCCTTGCGTTGTGTATATGGGCGCAACAGATATTGAGCGCCAGGCACCTAACGTATTCCGCATGAAACTGCTGGGTGCTGAAGTGAAACCTGTGACCTCTGGCACGGGCACACTGAAAGATGCCATGAACGATGCCTTGCGCGATTGGGTAACGAATGTGGAAGACACTTTCTACATTATCGGCACTGCGGCAGGCCCTCATCCTTATCCTGAAATGGTGCGCAATTTTCAATCGGTTATTGGCACCGAAGCAAAAGAGCAATTGCAAGAAGCAACAGGCAGGTTGCCCGATGTTCTGGTTGCCTGCATTGGCGGTGGATCAAATGCTATTGGCCTGTTCCACCCCTTCCTCGATGACCGCGATGTACGCATAATTGGTGTGGAAGCCGGCGGGCACGGGGTCGATACTGGTGAACACGCAGCATCGTTGAACGGCGGTGAGCCTGGCGTGTTGCACGGCAACCGCACCTACCTGCTGCAAAATGATGATGGGCAAATTCAGGACGCGCACTCTATTTCAGCAGGGCTCGACTATCCAGGCATTGGACCTGAGCATTCCTGGCTGCGTGATACGGGCCGGGTGGAATATGTCTCTATCACCGATGGAGAGGCACTGGACGCATTTCAGGTGTGTACCCAGCAAGAAGGCATAATTCCAGCCCTAGAGCCTGCTCATGCGCTCGCACATGTGGCGAAAATCGCCCCTGAGTTGGACAAAGATAAGATAATATTGATGAACCTGTGCGGGCGTGGCGACAAGGATGTGTTTGCCGTGGCGGAACATTTGGGCGTGGAGATGTAAGTTATGAGTACGCGTATTGAAGCCCGCTTTGCGGCACTTGCCGAAGAAGGCCGCAAGGCACTCGTGACATTCGTAACAGCCGGTGACCCTGATTACGATACATCGCTGGAAATTCTCAGAGGTCTACCAGGCGCTGGCGCCGACATTATAGAAGTGGGCATGCCGTTTTCTGATCCCATGGCCGATGGCCCGGCCATCCAGGCCTCCAGCTTGCGCGCCCTGAACGCCGGGCAAAACATGATCAAGACGCTGGCTATGGTGAAGACCTTCCGCGAGGAAGATGCCGACACACCAATCGTTCTTATGGGGTATTACAACCCGATTTACATTTATGGCGTGGACCGTTTTTTGGCGGATGCAAAATCAGCCGGTGTTGATGGCCTCATCGTTGTTGATTTGCCACCTGAATGCGATGATGAGTTGTGCATTCCTGCACTTGAAGCTGGTGTAAACTTTATTCGCCTTGCGACCCCAACAACGGATGATCAGCGCCTGCCCGCGGTTTTAAACAACACCTCAGGGTTTGTGTATTATGTCTCAATCACTGGCATTACAGGCACAGCCGCACCCGATGGCACCCAGGTGAGCGCCAGTGTTGAACGGATAAAGAATCACACACAATTACCAGTCGTGGTTGGGTTTGGTGTTCGAACACCCGAACAGGCCGATTCCATTGCTAAAGTCTCCGATGGAGTGGTTGTGGGCTCAGCTTTTGTGGAAATCGTCAAGAATTCGCTCGATTCTGATGGTAAAGCGCAGCCTGAAACATCGAAAAATGTGTTAGACTTGGTCTCATCACTTGCAGCAGGGGTGCATGGTGCCAATATATAGTCAACACACGAAGGTCTGAACAAAGCTGGGAGTAGAACCGGAAAGAAAGCCGGAAAGGGTAGCTTGTGAACTGGATAACAAACGTCGTCAGACCAAAAATTAACTCCTTCTTACGGCGGGAGATGCCCGATAATATGTGGGTCAAAGACCCAGAATCAGGCCAAATGGTGTATTTGCGCGATTTGGAAGCGAGCCAGTTCGTTGTTCCAGGTTCTGGTTATCATATGCGCATGGGCGCCGATGCCCGGTTGAAATCTTTGTTTGATGGCGAGGAATATACCTCTATTGAGGTTCCAAAGGTTGCAGCCGACCCTCTTAAATTCCGCGATGAGAAGAAATATACAGATCGCCTGAAGCAAGCGCGCGCCAAAACCAATCGCGACGACGCCGTGTTGGTTGGCGAAGGCACTTTAGATGGTTTGCCGGTTGTTGCAGCTGTGCAGGATTTCGACTTTATGGGCGGCTCGCTGGGTATGGCCGCAGGTGAGGCCGTGATTACAGCCATGCGTCACGCCGTTGAAAAGCACAGTCCCTTTATTCTGTTTGCCGCTTCAGGTGGCGCACGCATGCAAGAGGGTATCCTTTCTCTTATGCAAATGCCGCGCACCACGGTTGCCGTGCAGGAACTGCGCGAGGCAGGGTTGCCCTATATTGTTGTGCTGACCAACCCAACCACCGGCGGGGTTACGGCCTCATATGCAATGTTGGGTGATGTGCATATTGCAGAGCCAGGTGCACTAATTTGCTTTGCAGGCCCAAGGGTGATTGAACAAACCATCCGCGAAAAATTGCCGGATGGCTTTCAGCGTGCGGAATATCTGCTTGAACACGGCATGATTGACATGGTGGTGCACCGGCATGATTTGCGCGACACATTAAGCCGCATCACTCATATTCTTATGCAAGCACCTGCTGTAGAGGTTGCGGCAGAAGCAGAAGATGATGATCTAGTGCCTGTAGATGGTGATGCAGAAAATGTTGAAGAGCTGACCACACCAGAAGAAGCGCCTGCAGAAAGCGAAGAAACCGCCTCTGAGGAAGAGCTTCCAAAAGCTGCCGAAATGGTTTCAGCGGATGATCAGGCCGCAAAGCCTAAAAAAAGTGAACAAAAGACAAAAGACGAGGGAAGCTGGACAGAGAGCATTCTGCCATCTGGTGAACCCAAACCTTCCGCATCATAACGCCCCACCTTTCCTGAAACGGATACAAGCTTATGGCCCGAAGTGACGCCATTCTCAAAAGGCTGCTCGCTCTGCATCCAAAAGTGATGGACCTCAGCCTTGGGAGGATGGAACATCTTCTCGCAATCCTTGATCACCCTGAACGCAAACTACCGCCGGTCATTCATGTGGCAGGCACCAACGGCAAGGGCTCAACCATTGCCACGATGCGCGCCTGTTTGGAGGTTGCTGGAAAATCTGTTCATGCGTACACCTCTCCCCATCTCGTGCGGTTTCATGAGCGTATATATATGGGGGCACCAGGTGGCGGTGCACCGATTTCAGAACCGGCACTGATCGACCTGCTGGAAGAATGCGAAGAGGCAAATGGTGCGGACGCGATAACATACTTCGAGATCACCACAGCGGCAGCTTTACTCGCCTTCCCGCGCACGCCTGCGGATTATCTTTTGCTGGAAGTTGGGCTCGGTGGCAGGTTTGATGCAACAAACGTGATTGATGAACCAGCGCTGTGCGCCATTACCCCTGTCGACATCGATCATCAGCATTTTTTGGGCGATACAATTGAGGAAATCGCTTTTGAAAAGGCAGGCATACTTAAACCAGGCGTGCCCTGCATTGTGGGGCCACAACGGGATGCGACGCGTGGTGTGATTGAGCGCCGTGCAGAAGAGATCGGCGCACCTCTGCTCATCGCAGGTCAGGATTTCCAAGCCTTCGAAGAACGCGGAAGGTTGGTCTATCAGGATGAGGCGGGTCTTCTCGATTTGCCTCTGCCAAAGCTTGCCGGGCGATTTCAGATTGAAAACGCGGGCACCGCAATTGCCATTTTGCGCGCCCTTGATGATGCACAGATAGGCGAGAACGCCATCGCTGAAGGCCTGACCACGACAAAATGGCCTGCCCGTATGCAGCTTCTCTCTGGCGGTGAATTGACCAGCACCTTTCAGCCGGGAACCGAGCTCTGGCTCGATGGCGGGCATAACACCCATGCCGCGAATGCCCTTGCAGTCAGCCTGGCAGAAATTGAAGAGCGTGCACCAAAGCCACTGGTGATTGTCACCGGCATGTTGAACACCAAGCCGCCGCAAGAGTTTTTGGCATCTCTCACGGGGCTTGCAAAACACGTCATCACGCTGACCATTCCAGAAGAGCCAAACGCGGTTCCAGCTAACGAACTGGCGCGGGTTTCAGGAGCGCTTGGATTTAGTGCGCAAACCGCAGACACAATTGAACAGGCGCTCGATATGGCAAACAAGGTGGTTGATGAACCTGCGCGCATTCTGGTCTGCGGTTCGCTTTATCTTGCAGGGCACGTGTTGGCGCTGGAATATGGTGAAGAGAAAATCGGTCCGTCTGGCACGTCCAAGCTCTAGCTCGTGTTATCCAGTTTTGTTTTGAGCGCATAGAGAGCCTCCAGCGCTTCACGCGGTGTCAATTCGTCGGGCCAAATCTCAGCCAGCGTATCTTCAACCTCGGATGACTTGGTATTGAATTGAGGTGCAGCGCTTTGCGGTCGCGCTGCTGAAAACAGCGGCAAATCTGTTGCAAGATTATTACCATTGCTTGCCATATCAGAACTTTCCAGCATATGCAGAACTTCAGTGGCGCGCGCGATCACCGGCTCTGGCAAACCTGCGAGCTTTGCCACCTGAATACCATAGGAGCGGTCGGTCGCACCTGGCCCGACCTCATGCAGAAACACCACATCACCCTGATACTCGCGCACCTTCATAGTGGCGTTTGCAAGATGGTCGAGGCGTTCAGACAAGGTTGTGAGTTCGTGAAAATGGGTGGCGAAGAGCGCCCGGCAACAATTGATTTCATGGAGATGCTCAACCGCTGCCCAAGCAATGGAAAGACCATCAAAGGTCGCGGTGCCGCGCCCGATTTCATCTAAGATCACCAACGAGCGATCCGTCGCCTGATTGAGTATGGTTGCGGTTTCAACCATTTCCACCATGAATGTTGAGCGCCCGCGCGCCAGATCATCAGCTGCACCTACGCGGGAGAAAAGCCGGTCGACAACACCAATATGGGCGTTCTCAGCCGGAACGAAGGACCCCATTTGCGCCAAAATGGCAATGAGAGCGTTTTGGCGCAAAAATGTGGATTTACCAGCCATATTCGGTCCGGTAAGCAGCCAAATCCGCCGACCTTCGCCCTTTTCATCGATCGAGAGATTGCAATTATTGGGAACAAACGGCGCATCACCCGCAGCTTTCAGCGCGTGTTCCACCACACTGTGCCGCCCGCCGGTAATCAAAAACGCATCGGATGCATCGACGATTGGGCGGTTGAAACGTTGCTTTACGGCAAGCTCGCTGAGGGCAGAAAACGTATCCAACTTTGACAATGCAGATGCGATTTCTGTTAGCACGCCCGTAGTTTCACTCACATGGGCAACGAGTGTGTCGAATATCTCAAGCTCCATTGCCAGAGCGCGCCCGGCGGCGGCTGAAATCTTTGCTTCCAGTTCTGAGAGCTCGACAGTTGAAAACCGCGTGGCGTTGGCCATAGTCTGGCGATGAATGAACGTTTCATTCAAGGGAGCTGACATAAGGCGCTCGCCATGCTGGGCGGGCACTTCGATAAAGTAACCAAGCACGTTGTTATGCTTCACCTTAAGCGCTTTAACGTCGGTCTGTTCCGCATAACCCGCCTGCAGGCCTGCAATCACCTGCCGGCTTTCATCGCGCAATGCGCGCGCTTCATCCAAATCTTCGCTATAGCCTGTGCGCACAAACCCACCATCGCGGGCAAGATTGGGCAAATCGTCTGCCAAAACGCTTCCAAGCAGATCGGACAGTTGTTGATCATCCTGCACCAACGCAGTGCCAATTTTGGAGACCGCTGCTGGACAGGCCACAAGCTCTTTGGTGCTTTCCAGGTGTGTTGCCAAAGCGCGCGCTGCACCCAAGCCGTCTCGCAAAGCGGCCAGATCGCGCGGCCCACCACGCCCAAGGCTCAACCGCGAAAGCGCGCGGGCTATATCCGGGCACTTTTTCAAAGACCCGCGCACATCTTCGCGCAAAGCGGTATCTTCGTGAAAATGGGCAACCGCATCCAGGCGGTCTTTTATGGCATCTGGGTCGCGCAATGGAGCAGACAGCCAATCGGCCAGAAGCCTTCCGCCGCCGCCTGTGACTGTTTCATCAATAACAGAAAGAAGTGAGCCCTTGCGGTTTCCCGATAAAGTGCGCACCAGCTCAAGATTGGCGCGGGTGGCCGCGTCGATCAGCATGGTGTTATCGCCACCCGATCGGCGCGGCGGCCTGATGGCGGGAAGCTTGCCAACCTGGGTGAGCGATATGTACTCGATCAGCGCCCCGCAGGCCGCTGTCTCAGCGCGTGAAAAGCTGCCATAGCCTTCCAATGCATCCACCTTGAAAAATGATTTGAGCCGGCGCTCCGCATTGGCACTGTCGAAATGGGCTGCTGGCAACGGGGTGAGCGCGCAGCCCGACTGGCGGGTGATATCGGCCAGCAGATCATCGCTGAGCAATGTGTCTGGCAGCACAATCTCTGAAGGTTCGAGCCGCGCCAGATCTGCCGCCAATTGCTCAACAGATGTTGGGCACACAGCGCATGCGCCTGTTGATATATCAACCCAGGCCAAGGCCAATTCGCCTTGCGCCTTGTGGCGCGCAAGGCTTGCCAGATAATTAGAGCGCTTTGCATCAAGAAGATTGTCTTCAGTGATGGTGCCTGGCGTGACCAGCCTTACCACCTCGCGGCGCACCACCGCCTTGGGTCCACGCTTTTTAGCTTCCGCCGGATCTTCGGTTTGTTCGCACACCGCGACCCGATGGCCAAGCTTGATCAAGCGGTGCAGATACTCATCTGCACTGTGCACTGGCACGCCGCACATGGGAATATCATCGCCATTGTGGCGGCCGCGTTTGGTAAGGGTTATCCCCAACGCGCGCGCAGCAATCTCGGCATCGTCGAAAAACAACTCGTAGAAATCGCCCATCCGGTAAAACAGCAAGCAGTCTGGATTGGCGGTTTTAATTTCCAGAAATTGCGCCATCATGGGCGTGACGGTTGACTTTTCGCGCGCTGCTTCTGTCATCAAAAATCCAATTGCTCAATTCAGCAATTAACAAAATTATGCAAGCCGAGGCCATAAATTCAGTTCGCTTGTCCACGGTAAATTCTGCAATTTTCTCAAACCCCGCGCAATCGTCCATTAAGTCTCTGTGCGAAACGTCCACGCGATAGACCGCTACCAGGGAAGCGGCGCGCCATCAAAGCTAAAGAATTTGCCGGTCTGTTCCGGGGTAAATCCATCAAGAACCTGCTTCATGCCAGCCGCTGATGTTTGCGCATCAATGTCAGCGCCCGACCCACCCATATCGGTTTGCACCCAACCAGGGTGAAACAAAATTGTGTAAACGCCGTCTTCGGCAATTTCCGCTGCGAGGGACGACATGACCTTGTTCACGGCTGCTTTTGAGGCGCGATAGGCATAGGCTCCACCTGCGGGGCTTGCCTCGTTTGATCCCATGCGCGACGACACGGTTGCAATAATTCCTCCACCATCTTTGAGGTTTTCCATAAAGGCGCCAGCAACGGCCAGCGGGGAAATGGAGTTCACGTTGAAATTATGCAGCCAATCAGCACGATCAGTTACCGTTCGCGCTGGCCTATCCTTGCTCATTACACCCGCATTGTTGAGCAAGATGTCGAAGGGGACGCCCTTAAGCGCATGCGCCAGTTCGAAAATTGCGTCATCTTCGGTAACTTCCAGCGCATGAACAGCAAGCTCATCACAGGCGAGCGCTTTCAGTTCTGTTGCGCTTCCTGGATCGCGGCACGTTGCATGAACATTCCAGCCATCATTTAGATAGCATTTCACAAGTTCCAGGCCGATGCCGCGGTTGGCGCCTGTGATCAATATTGTTTTTTGAGACATCAGAATTCCTTACTGTAATAAATGAAAAGCTAAAACTTGTCTTTAAACACATCCAACAGTTTGTGTTTGAGAATCTTTCCCGTTGCTGCTGCGGGGAGTTGTTCGGTAATGATAATGCGTGCTGGCCGCTTATAACTTGCAAGTCGTTCCGCAGAATGGGCTTTCAGGGCGTCTTCCGTCAATCCGGCGCCTTTGGCTTGCTGGATGAATGCGAGCACCTCCTCATTTCCCTCCACCTTGCGGCCCACAACGGCTGCATGCACGACACCAGGAAAATCATTAAGCGCTGCCTCTACTTCTTGCGGGTACACATTGAAGCCAGAACGGATAATCAGCTCTTTGCTGCGCCCAGTGATATGGAGCCTGCCATCTCCATCGAAGCGGCCTAAATCGCCGGTGCGCAACCAGCCATCATCGCGGATAACCTTTGCGGTTTCTGCTGGGTTTTTGAAGTACCCGGCCATCACGTGAGGGCCGTTGACCAGCACTTCGCCGATGCCTTCCCCATCAGGCGTATCGAGCGCAACTTCAGTGCCAGGCAAAGCAAAGCCAACGGATATATCTCCGTTTCCAAGCGTATTTTTCGTGGTGCACACGCCTGCCGTTGCCTCTGTCATGCCGTAACCGTTTTGCAGGGGAACCCCGTAAAAAGCTTCCGCATCGCGCTTCCACGCAGGATCAAGCGGGGCAGCGCCTGAAGAAACATAACGCAAGGTTTTTGAGTTGAGTTTTTCGATGCTGTTCTCGCGGGCATATTGCATCACCAAGGCGTGCATTTGTGGAACAGCTGGCAAGAGTGTAATGCCGTTTAGTAAATCTTTGCACAGTGCCTCGGGTGCAAAGCGCGCATGAAGTCTGATGCACGCGCCTGCAAGGGTGCCGGCCATGAGGGTGGAGGCGAGCCCAAACACATGGGTGAGCGGCAACCCGCCATATATAACGTCTTGCGGGGTCATCTTACGGAATGTTGCTGAAGCATTTGCTGCAAACAGCAAGTTCTTGTGCGTGAGCATGACACCTTTTGGATCGCCAGTTGTGCCGGTTGTGTAGAGAATAACCGCAATGTCTTTTTCAGCTTCATGAGACACATCCAATACAGATGGCGGGCGCTGCGCGATGCGCACTTCCCCGCAGGTGAGTTTCTGGCGCCGTGCGTCAAGATGGTGTGCATGGGCTGTGGCTTCTTTTGAAACATCTGTTGTGTGCACGATCGCGCGGGGATCAGCATGCTCGATGATGCGGTTTATTTCATTGAGTGTCATGCGCGCGTTGACCGGCACAGCCCAGGCGCCGACCTTGCTGGTGGCGAAAATGAATGCAGCAGCAGCAACGCAATTCTCAGCGATTATCAAGACACGATCATGAGGTTCAATCCCGGCAGCCTTCAGCGCACATACGGCCTCATCAATCGCTGCGTTGAACGCGCGGTATGTGTAAATGGTCTTGTTATGGTCCACCAGCGCGGGCGCTTCGGGTTGAACATCTTCCTGATGTTCAATGAAGTGATGAATGCGCGTGAAGCCTCGCACGCTCATTGATCACCATTTTGCTTTGGCCGCCCGCCCGGCACCTTCTTAAACACACCGTTTGCTGTGGCAATCAAGGCATCATCATCGCCGCGCAACTCAGCATCAATGAACACCAAGCTGCGCCCGCCGCCAGTTACGCGACCTGTTGCGGTAATCCTCCCGGATTTGGCGGGGCTCAGATAGTTTGTATTCATAGAGATCGTAAGAAAGGGCACGAGCCCCGTGTCATCGACGGTCAAGCTGGCCGTGGCGCCAGCGGCACAATCAAGCATGGTGGAGATGATGCCGCCATGCAAAACCCCGTGCCGGTTGGTGAAGCGGTGGTCTATATCCAGCCAACAGCGCGCACACCCATCACCACGCCCCACATCAAGGGTGTAGCCGATGAAATTCTGCATACCGGAATCGTTGGTAATAATACCATCGCTGCTCATGGGGCATCCTTTGTAAAGGCGATGAAACGCTGCAAATGATGGTCTGTATCGCCGAAACGATGATCAACCATCACCATGCGCTTGGCGATGTGCGCCAGTTCATATTCCCGCGTCATGGCAATGCCGCCATGCATTTGGATGGTTTCTTCGGCAACCAACCGCCCCACACGGCCAACTAGATTTTTGGTGGCGCTCACATTCCGTTCGCGTTCAATCCGATCGCTTTCAAGATGACCGCAGAGATTAATCACTGCTGAACGCACCTGCTCGATCTCAATCAACATATCGGCCATGCGGTGCTGCAATGCCTGAAACTTGCCAATCGGGCGACCGAACTGCTCGCGGGTTTTCAGGTAGTCGACGGTCAAGTCTTTTGCCTTTTCCATAGCGCCAAGAGCTTCCGCGCACAGGGCAGCACAGGTGCGTGCGGCGTGATACTCAATGGCGCCATGCGCATTGTCTTTTTCGCCGAGTAATTCAGCTACGCAGTCGCGGAGCACGAGTTCTGCAGCCTGTGCGCCATCAATTGAGGGATAGGTGCGAATGTCGAGCCCCTGCGCATCGGTGGGAAGGAGAAAAAGGGAGATGCCGTCTTCATCGCTTGCGCCGCCAGAGGTACGAGCGCTGACGATGACATAATCCGCATTGCCACCATTGATGACAACACTCTTATGTCCGCTCAGAGTGTAGCTGTATGATGCTTCGGTCGCGCGCGTTTCAACATGGTTGAGATCATAGCGTGATTGTGGCTCACCATGAGCAAACGCGAGTTGTGTTTGCCCAGAGATTACCCCTTCAAGATGGGCCTTTTGGGTGTCGCTGCCAAGCGTGGCAAGCAACCCGCCCGCGAGCACACCGGTATCTGTAAACGGCTCGACAACGCCGGCGCGACCCAGTTCTTCAAAAACAACTGCAAGGTCAAATCCATCGCCGCCAAATCCGCCATCATCTTCGGCGAACAACGCGCCAATGATGCCCAGCTCGGCAAGTTGTGCCCAGATTTCGGGCGAAAATCCCGTTTCGCTCTCGACAATCGCGTTACGTGTTTCCGTAGCATAATTTTCTGCCAGAAAACGCCGCAAGGTGTCCTGCAGCATTTGCCGCGTTTCAGTGAGAGCAAAATCCATGGTTACAGCTCCAAAATCGCTTTGGAAATAATATTGCGCTGTATCTCGTTGGACCCGCCGAATATGGAAAGCTTGCGGTTGTTGAAATACTGGGTTGCCGCGGGTGCCGCATATTGCGGGCCTACCGGTTCGCCATTGTAGCCCGCATCAAGCGCCTCTGAGACAAATGGAATGGCATAGGGTCCTACCGCGCGCCTGGTGAGGTCGTTGATTTCCTGGCGGATGATCGTGCCTTTGATTTTGAGCATGGAACTTTCAGGCCCCGGCGCCTGGCCCGCTGCGGCGGCGGCAATCACCCGTAAGTTGGTTGTCGCCATGGCCATAAGGTCGATCTCAACTTGCGCCATGCGGGCGGCGAATAACGGGTTTTCTGCAAGCGGTTTGCCGTTATCCATCTGGTCTTGCGCAATGTGTTTGAGGGTGGTGAGGGCAGCATTTGAAAACCCAACGCCGGCAATATTCGTGCGCTCATGGGTGAGAAGAAACTTGGCATAGGTCCAGCCCATATCTTCTTCGCCCACCAGATTTTTCACCGGCACACGCACATCATCAAAGAACACTTCGTTCACTTCCGGTTCCCCGTCGAGCAAATAAATCGGCCGGGTGGTCACACCTGGTGCGTCCATGTCAATCAGCAGAAACGAAATGCCCGCCTGTGGCTTTACATCTGGGTTGGTGCGCACCAGGCAGAAGATTTTGTTGGCATGCTGGCCAAGGGTCGTCCAGGTTTTCTGGCCATTCACCACGTAATGATCACCATCGCGCACCGCGCGGGTTTTCAGTGACGCCAGATCAGATCCAGCACCCGGCTCTGAATAGCCCTGGCACCACCAATCGGTGCCATCAAGAATGCGCGGAAGGTAATAAGCAAGCTGTTCTTCAGAGCCAAATTTCTGCAACACAGGGCCCAGCATGGTGAGACCAAATGGAATGATGCGCGGTGTATGGGCAGCGGTTGTTTCTTCTTCAAAGATGTGGCGTTGAACGGCGTTCCATTCTGCACCGCCATACTTTTTTGGCCAATTTCCCGCAAGCCAGCCTTGCGCGTTTAACAGTTCATGCCATTCCACATAATCATCACGCGTGAGCCGCTGGCCAAGCCGCACGGTGTCGCTAATGCGGGTGGGAAGTTTCTCTTGCAGAAACGTGCGGACCTTGGCGCGAAATTGCTGATCTTCAAGGCTATAGTTTAAATCCATCTGCTCACTTCCACCAACTGACACACGAAACTATATCGCGGTGTTGCGCGAAGTTCCATAACGGGTTTACGCCCCTAGCGCTCCAGCACGCCTGCAGCCAAAACCTGCGCGCCCAAGACCAAATCTTTAAGCGCTGTATCCTCAGCGAAATCATGGCTTATGCCGCCAATTGAGGGCACAAACAGCATGGCGACTGGCATGAGGCGCGAGACGTTTGCTGCATCATGCAGCGCGCCAGAAGGCATGGCGCGCCATTTATCGCGGGCCAAGTGCTGTGCGGCTTTCTCAAGCGATGATTTCAGGGTTTCATCAATCTCAGTGGGCGGCACAAAGGAATAGCGTGAACGCTCAACCGACAAACCCATTTGCCGGGTGATCTCATTTGCCGTTGTTTGGAAAATCTCCATCATTGTGTCCATGCGTTCATCGGATATGTCGCGCCACTGCACATGAAAATCCACCCGACCCGGCACGATTGATTCAGCATTGGGGTGCAGCGCCACATGGCCGATGGTCCAAACAGTCGCCGGCGTTACCACGTCCGCTAAGCGCGTGTTCACTGCATCGGTGAAGTTCACCAGGGCCTGAAACGCATCGCGCCGCAGCGCCATGGGTGTTGTGCCCGCATGGTTTTGCTCACCAATAAAGCGATAAGTCTCGCTGCGGATTGCCACAATGCCATCAACAATGCCGATCGCCTCATTGTGGGTGTCGAGCACGGGGCCTTGTTCTATATGGGCCTCAACAAATGCAGTGAAGCGCTCAGGCGATACAAATGCGCTGGAACAATGCTCTGCCATGCGCGCGCGCGCTGCCCCAAACGTTTCACCTGATGTATCGGTGAGAAGGTCTGCATCTTCCAATGGAATATCGCCCGACCATACGGAACTTCCTGTCAGGCGACCAAAGCGCCCCTCTTCATCCTGGAATGAGACCACGGCGATTGGCGGGCCGCCTGCTTCAAGAGATGCTCGGGCAACTTCCAGCGCGGCAATCACCCCATATGCACCATCAAGCCATCCGCCTTCGGGCTGGCTGTCGCTATGCGAGCCCAACAGCATGCATGGCGCATCTCCCGGTGGCAGACCGAACAGATTGCCCACAGGATCAAATACCGGCTCAAGGCCGGCATCCGCCATGCGATCACGCAGCCAAAGCCTGGCAGCAATATCTTCATCTGAATAGGCCGGGCGCACGACCCCATTGCCGTGCTGGCCGAAACGTCTAAGCGTATTGAGATCGGCGAGCAAACGCTCAGGCTTAATGGAAATGGAATTCTGGCGCATAAATTTGAAAGCTTCGTATGAGTCAGTTCCACCTTATCGCGGAAAATGTTTGGCGTATACGTGTTGTGCCGAATTGTATGTTGGCTTACCAAAATGTGGAAGTCTCGTTACATTTACCAAGCACCTGGAGAGGAACCCGCAGCATGATTGCCTATGTCACCGTTGGTGCCGATGATATGGCGCGCGCGAAACAGTTCTATTCCGCGTTCCTGCCAGCCCTTGATTACGGGCTAAAGGAGGGCCCAGAAGGCCTAAGCTACGCACTACCCATACAACCGGGGCAGTCTGTCATTCTGCCCGATTTCTATGTTAAACCAACCTTTGATGGCTATCCTGCCTCGGCAGGTAACGGGACGATGATCGCGTTCGAGGCGCGCAGTCAAAAGCAGGTTCGTGACCTTCACGCCGCAGCACTTGCAGCAGGCGGCTTTGACGAGGGTCAGCCCGGCTTTCGTCCCTCGTATGGACCTCACTTTTACGTTGCCTACCTTCGCGACCCTCAAGGTAACAAGATTGCATTGTTCTCCAGCGATCCGAACGAACCGGGACGAGACGGATAACGCAGATGCTGCCAGACATCGTTTAAACAATCTGGGAATGTCGTCTGCCAAAATGGTCACCCATCCGGCCGGCAATTGCCACACTGCATGTGATTTGATCTCAATGTCAGTAAAATCGAAATAAAAAATCTGAAATATTTGAATTGATTGTCTTTTATAAATATTTTGAAGTGGAAAATATTTTTCTTCTGTAATATTTACTTAAAATACAAATACTCACAGAATTTAATCTTGAGAATGAGAATTTATTCAAGATTGAAAGGGCGGCAAATTGCAGAACATCGTTGAACAAATGGGTGGTTATGCGCCCTTGGCTATGAGTGCCCTGCAGGCCCTTGTTTTTCTGATCCTTGGTTATTTGGTGGCTGGAATTGTGCAGCGCTATATTCGCCGCCGCGCAACCAAGAGTGACACTCTCGACGAGACCTTAGGAAATTTCTTCACCTCTATTGCCAAGTGGGTCATTCTTGCCGTCGTCGTCATCGCCGTCTTGCAACTCTTTGGTTTCCAGGCAACCAGTTTGGTCGCCATTCTTGGTGCGGCGTCGCTCGCCATCGGTTTGGCCCTTCAAGGCACACTCTCTAATGTTGCAGCTGGTGTGATGTTGATCATCTTTAGACCCTATAAGATTGGTGATTATGTAGATGTGGGCGGCACCAGTGGAACCGTGAAAGAAATCACTCTTTTCACAACCGAACTGGCGACGCCAGACAATGTTCAGATCATTGTTCCAAATGGGCAAGCCTGGGGATCGGTCATCCAGAATTACTCAACCCACGAACAACGCCGCGTCGACGTAACCTTTGGCATCGACTATGGCGATGATGCAGACAAGGCGATTGCAATAATTCTCGAGTGTGCAAAACAGGATGCACGCGTTCTGGATGACCCGGAACCATTTGCAAAGGTCGTCAATCTGGGTGACTCATCGGTCGACATCGCGATGCGCATTTGGTGCGAGAATGCGGATTATTGGGATCTAAAATTCGCGATGACGCGGAACGTAAAACTGGCGTTCGATGATCAAGGAATCTCTATTCCTTATCCCCACCAAGTGGAAATTTCCAAGCCTGCTTGACTGCACAAACACGCTCACATATCGGAATTTCAATTGCCCAGACCTGCGGTTACTTTGCGGTTTTGAAAAGTCCTTGGCGGAGAGAGAGGGATTCGAACCCTCGGTACGCTTGCGCGCACAACGGTTTTCGAGACCGCCCCGTTCGACCACTCCGGCACCTCTCCTCAGGGCACATCACATGCTGCGGTGTGATACCCCCAAATGCGCTAACTTGCCAAGAACCTAGTAGGTATGAAAGTGAAAATAGTTTCCGCAGTTTCCCTTGACAGACGGCGCTTTAGGCGTATATTGCGCGCCGATCTTGAGGGTGGCGTAAAGTCATCACTCTAAACGCGCTGTCTCAGGCCCATAATAACAATAATATCAAGTCCGCAATAGCGGCGCCGATGGACGCGGAACAAAGGATAAAGGACGTTAGAGATATGTACGCAGTCATTAAGACAGGCGGCAAGCAATATAAAGTTGCTGAAGACGACGTAATCCGCGTCGAACGCCTGAACGGCGAAGCCGGTGATACAGTAGAAATCAATGAAGTGCTTATGGTTGGCGGTGAAGGCACCCCACGCATTGGCACCCCATTTGTTGAAGGCGCCATGGTTGCCGCTGAAGTGGTTGAACAGACCCGCGCTGGCAAAATCATCGTTTTCAAGAAAAAGCGCCGCCATAATTACCGCCGCAAACACGGTCACAGGCAGAACCTAACCGCGCTGCGCATTCTGGGCATCGGCCTTGATGGCAAAAAGCCCGCGAAAAAGGCAGCCGCGAAAAAAGACGCACCAAAGAAAGACGATGCGCCTAAAAAGCAAGCTGCAAAGAAAGATGACGCCAAAGAGGCCAAGAAAACCGAGGCTAAAGCAGCAAAGGCGGATATCGTCGATGATGTAAGCCTGATCGGTGGTGTTGGCCCTGTATTGGTGAAAAAGCTTGCAGAAGCGGGTGTAACTTCGCTAAAGCAGATCGCAGAGCTTGATGCAAAGGCTGCTGCAGAGCTTGATGAAAAGGTTGACCTTAAAGGGCGCATTGAGCGCGAAGAGTGGGTCGAACAGGCAAAAGAACTTCTGGCAGGTAAGCCGCCACGTGCGAAAACCGACCAGAAAGCAGCCGAAGCTAAGAAATAAGGAGACGGAAGAATGGCACATAAAAAAGCAGGTGGTTCATCCCGTAACGGCCGCGATTCAGCGGGCCGCCGTCTCGGTCTTAAAAAATTCGGTGGCGAACGTGTCATCCCAGGCAACATTATTGCCCGCCAGCGCGGTACCAAATGGCACCCCGGCGACAATGTGGGTATGGGTAAAGACCACACAATTTTCGCCACAGCCGAAGGCACTGTCGCATTTAAACGCGCCAGCGGCGGCCGCACCTTCGTATCCGTACTTCCGGTGCAAAACGCGGCAAACTAACGGTAGACTACATATTTCTGCCGGGCACTCATCAAACCGGCAGATAAGGGAATGCACAAACGGGGAGATGGAATGCCATCTCTCCGTTAATTTTTTGTGCAACCCTAATGAGGCTTATCATGAACGCGTATGACATCGATGCAGTTGCTTTTGAACCAACCCCGGAAATCACAACCGGCCGCGTGGTGCTCAAAACGATCGCTAAACAAGATGTGCCCGTGATGGCCAAACTCGCCAACAATAAAGCGGTGGCGGAAAATTTGGGCACCATGCCCTATCCATATAGTGAGCAGGATGGCTATGACTGGCTGAACCGGCCCAATGGGTTGCGCGTAGATGGCGCGCAATTTGGGATCTTTCTCAATATCCCCGAGCCCGTGTTCATCGGCATGATCTCCTATGGCCGCGCAAAAGATGAAGCTGACCCAAGCATTGGCTACTGGATTGGCAAACCCTATTGGAACCAGGGCTATGCCAGCGAGGCGGTTATGGCCTTGCTTGATTACGCCTTCGCAGAACGCGGCGAGAACCGTATCTTGGGCATGTGCCGCATTACCAACACGGCATCACGCCGGGTGATGGAAAAGTGCGGCTTTGAATATATCGGCTATGGTAAAAGCTATTTTCTTTTGGCTGGTGAAGACATGCCCGTTGATTGTTTCGCGCTCTCACGGCCTAAGTTTTTGGGCCTGCAGATCAAGCGTAACGGTTTGCGCGGTGCGCGATAAAAGGTAAACAGGGCCATGAAGTTTCTTGACCAGGCAAGAGTTTACATCCGTTCCGGCGATGGCGGGGCGGGCTCGGTGTCGTTTAGGCGCGAGAAATATGTCGAATATGGCGGCCCTGATGGTGGTGATGGCGGGCGCGGTGGCGACGTGTGGGTTGAGTGCGTTGATGGGCTCAACACATTAATCGACTACCGCTACCGCCAGCACTTTAAAGCCAAAACAGGCATGCATGGCATGGGCAAAAACCGCAACGGGCCCAAGGGTGATGATTCTGTTTTGAAAGTGCCTGCCGGCACGCAAGTGTTTGAAGAAGATAACGAAACCCTCATCGCCGACCTTACCGAAGTGGGCCAAAGGGTGCGACTTGCCAAGGGTGGTAATGGCGGGTTTGGTAATTCGCATTTCAAATCTTCCACCAATAGAGCACCCCGTCATGCCAACCCCGGCGAAGACGGATCAGAGCGCTGGGTATGGTTGCGCCTTAAGTTGATTGCCGATGCGGGTCTCGTAGGTCTGCCCAATGCGGGTAAATCCACTTTGCTGGCCGCTGTATCTGCTGCGAAACCCAAAATCGCTGATTATCCTTTCACAACACTCAGCCCCAATCTGGGTGTTGTTTCCGTTGATACGGCTTCTTTCGTGCTGGCCGATATTCCAGGTCTTATTGAAGGCGCCCATGAAGGGGTTGGCATTGGCGACAGGTTTTTAGGCCATATTGAGCGCTGCGCAATCTTGTTGCATTTGGTGGATGCTACTCAGGAAGATGTCGCTGGCGCCTACACGACCATTCGCAACGAACTTGAAAATTATGGCGGCGGAATTGCCGACAAACGCGAACTTGTGGCGATCACCAAAATAGACGCCATCACCAAAGAAGCGCTGGCAGATGTCAAAGAAGCACTAAAGACGGTCACAAGTAATCCGGTTCTGGCAATTTCGGCTGCCTCTGGCGAAGGGGTGCGCGACGCCATGGCGCAATTGCTGCACGTGGTTGATGAACGCCGCGACGAAGAGCGCGAAAGTGCTGCTGCACCTGAAGAAGAAGAGACCTGGCAACCATGAGCGTGGGGTTGGAAAATGCCCGCCGGGTGGTGGTGAAGATCGGTTCTGCTTTGCTTGTGGATGGTGAAAAGGGTGAGCTGCGCGCACAATGGCTATCAAGCCTGGCTGCAGATATTGCAGCACTTAAAGCCCGTGGTGCAGATGTGTTGATTGTGTCTTCAGGGGCTATTGCGCTGGGCTGCACCGTATTGGGATTGAACCGGCGCAAGCTTGAGCTTGAGGAAAGCCAGGCGGCGGCGGCGGTGGGACAAGTTGCATTGGCGCATGGCTGGCAGCAGGCATTGGATGCAGAAAAGATTACCGCTGCACAAGTCTTGCTCACCTTGCACGACACCGAAGACAGGCGCCGCTTTGTTAATGCACGCAACACGCTCTCGCAATTGCTCAAGCATGATGTTGTACCCGTGGTGAACGAAAACGACACGGTTGCGACCAGTGAAATCCGTTACGGAGACAATGACCGGCTGGCGGCCCGCGTGGCTAGCATGATCTCAGCAGATTGTCTGGTTTTGTTGTCGGATGTTGATGGGCTCTACACCAAAGTGCCCAGCGAAGAGGGTGCTGAACATATTCCGTTTGTGGAAGAGATTACGCCAAGTATTCAGGCGATGGCGGGTGTTGCAGAAACCGATGTGGGATCAGGCGGCATGATCACAAAAGTTGAAGCCGGCCGCATTGCGGTGAATGCTGGCGCTGCCATGGTGATCACCTCTGGCAGGGTGGAAAATCCATTGCGCAAAATTTTGGATGGCGCGCGCTGTACATGGTTCACCCCGCGCGGCACGCCGAAGGCCGCCTACAAACGCTGGATCGATGGTATTCTTGAACCATCCGGCGCCATCATCGTTGATGACGGGGCCTGTGATGCGCTGATGAAAGGCAAAAGCCTGCTGGCAGTTGGCGTTGTGCGTGTTGATGGTGCGTTTCAAAAAGGTGATGCGATTTCCATTAAACCGCGCGAAGGCGGCGAGATAGCCCGTGGTATTGTGTCTTATGATGCAGATGATGCCCGTGCGATTGCCGGGCGCAAGAGTGGTGAAATTGCCGACATTTTGGGCTATCGTGGCCGCGATGAGTTGGTGCACAGGGACTATCTTGTATTAACAAATACATAGAGGTGAGTGATGAGCGTAGCTTATGAAAATGAGACCACACTTGAGCAGGAAATGCTCGCACTGGGCCGGGCAGGAAAGACAGCAGCCCAAAGTCTCGCTAATGCGCCTACCCCTGTAAAAAATGCGGCACTAAGCGCTATGGCCTCAGCGTTGAGGTCAAATGAAACAGAAATTCTTGCCGCCAACCAAACCGACCTTGAAGCAGCGAAAAAAGCGGATCTGCGGGCTTCATTCATCGATCGGCTCACGCTTGATCCCGAGCGCGTTGAGGCAATGGCGCAAGGTGTTGATGATATTGCCGCACTGCCAGATCCTGTGGGTGGTGTGATTGCGGAATGGGAAAGACCAAACGGCTTGCAGATTGCGCGTGTGCGCATGCCTATCGGTGTGATCGGCATTATCTATGAGAGCCGGCCAAACGTAACAGCAGATGCAGGCGCATTGTGCATGAAGGCGGGCAATGCGGCTATTCTGCGTGGCGGATCAGACAGCTATCATTCCTCGCGCGCAATCTTGAAATGTTTACAGCAAGGCCTGGCAGAAGCAGGCCTTCCCGCTGAAGCCATCCAGCTCGTGCCCACAACCGATCGCGCAGCCGTTGGCATGATGCTCTCAGGTCTTGATGGTGCGGTGGATTTGATTGTGCCCCGCGGCGGCAAGGGCCTTGTTGGGCGTGTTGAGGCAGAAGCGCGGGTTCCCGTTTTCAGTCACTTGGAAGGCTTGTGCCATGTTTATATCGACACAGATGCCGATACAGATATGGCAATAGACATTGCGGTAAACTCGAAAATGCGCCGCACCGGCATTTGTGGTGCTGCGGAAACGGTGCTCATCGACAGACTGGGAGTTGAGAAACACCTCAAGCCAATCATCAACGCGCTGATTGAGGCAGGCTGCACCATACGTGGCGATGCGGACGTGCAAGCTGCTGACGCACGCGTTGAAGCGGCAAGTGATGAAGACTGGGTGACTGAGTATCTCGACACCATAATTTCTATGGCCGTGGTTGATGGGGTGGATGGCGCGATGGCGCATATTGAGCGCTATGGCTCAAGCCATACAGAATCGATTATCACCCAGGACCAGCAGACGGCGGAAAAGTTCTTGGCTGAAGTGGGCAGCGCAATTGTGTTACACAATGCATCCACCCAGTTTGCCGATGGCGGCGAGTTTGGCATGGGTGCTGAAATCGGCATTGCAACCGGCAAACTGCATGCCCGCGGGCCGGTTGGTCTCGAGCAGCTCACCACATTTAAGTATAATGTGCGTGGCACGGGCCAAACCCGGCCCTGAGCGGTTGGTGGAAACTAATCATGGCCGTTCGTCTTCCGGTACATTCCCCAAATCAACGCATCGGCCTTTATGGCGGATCGTTCAATCCAGCCCATGAAGGGCACGTGACCCTTGCCCGACATGCGCTCAAGAAATTGAAGCTTGATCATGTGTGGTGGCTTGTGTCGCCGCAAAACCCGCTCAAAAGCGCTGATGAAACTGCCGATATGGACGAGCGTATTGCCATTGCAGAAAGCCTTGTGACAAACCCTTCGATGGTGATCACCGATGTTGAACGCCAAATCGGCAGCACCTGCACAGCAGACACCTTGCGCGCGTTAAAGCCGACTTTGGAGAACGGTAACTTCGTATGGATTATGGGAGCCGACAGTTTTGCCGAACTGCACAAATGGCAGGATTGGCAGGTCATTCCCAATGCGCTGCCCTTGGCAGTGTTTGACAGACCAGGTTGGCGCTACAAGGCGCTGTCTAGCCAGGCAGCGCGACGCTACGCTGATGAAAAACTGGCTCCTGAAAATGCGCCACTATTGTTATCATCGCCAGCACCTACATGGGCTTTTTTACCAATGCCCTTGCGTTATGAGAGCTCAAGCGCCATAAGGGCGGCCCGAAAATTGCAATAATTAATGTAATACCCCATATTGATAGTGTTGTAATTCGCAGGTTATGCTGCGAATCGTGAGTAATCGATAAAGGTGTTAACGTTTAGGAGAAAGGACTATACCCCTGAAAGACGTTAAAACACGGGGCACGTGCAAACCCGCTGCCTCAAAAGGTGAAGGTAAGGCAGATCGCAAAGCTTCATCTGAAACATTGAAAACCATCCTCACATGCCTGGAAGATGCCAAGGCAGAAGAGGTATCCTCTCTCGAAATTGCGAAGAAAACTGCCGTGGCTGATCATATGGTCATCGCGTCGGGCCGTTCGCAACGCCATGTCAGCGCCATCGCTGATCAACTTTCCCGCGCTTTGAAAAAGGCCGGTGTAAAGGGCGCTAAAGTTGAGGGAATGCCTCATTGCGACTGGGTACTCGTTGATACAGGCGATGTGATCGTACATCTATTTAGGCCGGAAGTGCGCAGCTTTTATAATCTTGAAAAGCTGTGGTCTGCTGACGCGCCTGATGAAAGGGTTGCTGTTTAGGCTTATTGCCGAGCCAGCACATCGCGGATGCATATTTCAATTTTTGCTATTGGGCGGTTGAAACGCGCGCCCGAAGAAGACCTTGTTCGCGACTATACCTCGAGACTAACCAAACATGGCCGCCATGTTGGCATCAGCGGCGCGTCGGTGCGTGAGTTTGCTGAATCCAATGCCAGCACAGCTGAGCAACGCAAATCCCAAGAAGCTAAAACCCTTATCGCCAGCCTGCCCGACAAAGCAAAATTGATTGCTTTGGATGAGCGCGGCGATAATCTGACCTCACAGAAATTTGCTGGATTGGTGCAAAACAGCCTCGACAACGCAGACCGCGATCTGGTGTTTGTGATCGGTGGACCAGATGGCTTGGATGACAGCATCATCCGTATGGCCAGCGCCAAGCTTTCTTTCGGAAAGTTAACTTGGCCCCATCGCCTTGTTCGTGTCATGTTGTCGGAGCAAATTTACCGTGCCGTTACGATTTTGGTGAATCATCCCTATCATCGAGAATGATTCGTTCAACAAACTGAATTGACCAAACGCTTTGAACCGCAAAACGACCAAACTGCGTATTCTGCTTCCCGTTACAGGGATATGTCTGTGCTCATCGCTGGCATTTGCTCAAAACGCGCAAAACCCGATTGGCACCCAGCAATTACAACAAATT
>JBPCVX010000394.1:0-4339 GCA_051010095.1 Hyphomicrobiales bacterium | reverse complement strand
AGATTACTCAAGGACTCGCTTTCATCAATACGCGGTGCGGATTTAGGGGTCTTTGCGCCACCGGCGGTAAACTGCTCTATGGATTGCATGACTGCATGCGCACGCACCACCTTTAGCCGCGATATGCCAGCAACAAAATCCGCCACATAATCATCGGCGGGGTTCATAACAATATCTTCTGCGCTGCCGATTTGGACGACACGTCCATCACGCATGATGGCAATGCGATGCCCAACCCGCACAGCTTCATCAAGATCGTGCGTGATGAACACGGTGGTTTTCTTCAAAATCTGTGAGAGCTTTATAAACTCATCTTGCAGTTGCCGCCTTATGAGGGGATCAAGCGCACTGAACGGTTCATCCATAAGCAACACATCAGGGTCAGCCGCAAGCGCCCGTGCCAACCCGACACGCTGTTGCATGCCACCGGAAAGCTCGTGTGCAAACTTGTTGCCCCACGCACCAAGCTCGACAATATCCAAGATTTTAGCGGCCTGACGCAATCGCTCATTCTTGTTGATTCTCCGAATTTCCAGCGGCATCGCAACGTTGTCCAACACCGAACGGTGCGGCAGCAGCGCAAAGTTCTGAAAGACCATACCTATCTTGCGGTTGCGGAAAGTCTGCAGCTCAGCCTGCTGCAAAGACATAACGTCCGTGCCTTCAATGAGGATTTCACCGGCGGTGGGCTCGAGCAAGCGATTGAAATGACGGACCAGCGTAGACTTTCCGCTGCCTGATAACCCCATAATGCAGAAAATTTCACCGCGATTTATGGAAAGATTGACATCAGCGACACCCACAACCGCGTTGAAGCGTTCCAAAACTTCAGCCTTGCCCAATCCTTCGTTCTGGATGGCTTGGAGCGCTGCAGCTGGGTTGTCACCAAAGATCTTCCAAACATTCGAAATCTCGATAACGGTATCTGCAGCAGTATCGTTTTCTAGCGCTTGCACCTAATCAGTCCCGCAATACTTAAATGAAGATAAAAATCTCGCGGCGCCAGTCTAAGTGCTGGCACCGCGACACGTTTCATTAAAGCCGGGTCTTAAAGACCGAGCCAAGCATCAACGCGCTTAGGGTTCTTTTCCACCCACTCTTTTGCAACTTCTCCAGGATCACGGCCCTTGCCAGAAATTTCATGAGCAAAGGTGCTGACATCGTCGGACGTGAGATTGAAGCGATCAAAGAACTCGACAATGGCCGGAGAACGTTCTTTCAAGGAATTCGACCAAGCGATTTGAACCTTTTTCAAGGCATCCTTGCTCATCACCTTCGATTCTTTGTACCAGTCTGGTGAATCAGAAGGCTGAACCATCATATATTTTTTAGGGTCGTAGGCGGGCTCGCTCAGCATATAGACGTCGAACATGTACCAAATTGCATGCGGTTTGTAGCAGTAGAATGCGTAGCCTTCGTCTTTAGCAATCGAGTCTTTAACACGCGCTGTCTTCACGCTTTCTTCCGCGCGGACTGGTTCAACGAAATCAAGCAAACCGTAATCACGAACTTTGACTTCATTCACATTTGCAGACGCCCATCCGGGCGCTCCAATCCACATTTCACCCTTACCATTTCCATCGCTGTCCATTTTCTTGGCAACGTCAGGACGGCCCAAATCGGCAATGTCAGTTACCTTGTTCGCCTCGCCAAATTTCTTGGAAACACAAAAGCCCTGATTTCCTTCATATGGATTGCTGGAAAGGGTAACTGTCTTTGCGTCATCGACATATTTCTTCGTGAAGCTTTCTTGGTTGGGCAGCCAAACATCTGGATGCACATCAATGTCACCCTTGCCTTGGTCCATTGCTTGGAAGATTGTTGCATTGTTGCCCGGTACGAGCCCCGCTTCTCCGCCGATACGTGTTTCCACAACCGTTTTAAGCAAATGCGCAATAGCCTGGGCACCTGTCCATGACGGCACGCCGATATTTACCTTTTCGGCGCCCCACGCTGCGCTCGACATCAGTGCCAAACTTGCTGCGATAGCGAGTGATCTAATTCGAAAATTCATCATGTCCTCCCTTTTATAAATTTTGCCGGGTTTATCTCGGCGTTTTGAATTCAGCTCGCTGCTGCGAGCAGCTGGTTTTGATAAGCAAACAGAGCGGATGCACCACCAGTGTGCAAGAAAAGAACCTTATCGGTTGGTTTAAAGAAACCCTGGCGAACAAGACCAATTAATCCAGCCATTCCTTTGCCTGAATATACCGGGTCAAGAAGTATTCCCTCCGTTCGCGCGGTGAGGGAGATTGCTTCAAGTGTTGACGGTGCAGGAACGCCATATCCTTCGCCCACATAGGCGTCATCAACATGGATCTTACTTGCCGCAACCGGCGCCTCACCAAGTTTTTCCAATGTACGGTTGGTGAGGTCATGCACCGCAGAAACTTGCCGGTCGCGCGGTTGGCGAACACTGATCCCCATAACAGGCAGGTTGTGATTTACGGCATTGAATCCTGCAACCAGGCCAGCTTGTGTGCCGGTGCTTCCCGTTGCCATGACGAGCCAATCAAAAGAGAAGTTTGAATTGCGTAACTGGTTTTCAATCTCTGCAGCGCAAGATACGTACCCCAGAGCTCCAGTTGGGTTTGAACCACCACCTGGAATGAAAAAGGGCCGGTGACCTTCCTCACGCAGGCGCTCTGCGGCGTTTTCACCTTCGGCATTCATATCAAGGCCTGATGGGCGAAACTCGAGCGTTGCACCAAACACATTGTCCAGAAACACGTTGCCGGTTTCTTCGTAATTTTCCGCGTGGTCCTCAACGCGTCTTTCCAGCAAGGCATGGCATTTCAAGCCATATCTACAGGCCGCTGCTGCCGTCTGACGCACGTGGTTCGATTGCACGGCACCTTGCGTTACAAGCATATCCGCATTTTGCTCGAGAGCTTCGGCAACAAGAAATTCCAGCTTGCGCGTTTTGTTTCCACCTGTAGCTAGCCCTGTGCAATCATCGCGCTTTACGAAGAGGTCTGGCCCTCCCAAATGTTCACTTAATCGTTTTAAGGGTTCGATCGGGGTGGGTTGGTGGCACAAATCCACCCGCGCGAAACGATCTAAATTGTATCTGGCCTCGGCCTGGATTTCTTCAGCAACCAATTTCATAGGATATATGCCCATCTGTGATTTTCCCTATGAAGGTTATGGCATTGCCTTTTGTGCTTCCAATGTTATGTTTAAGTAACATTATGCAAAAAAGACATAGTATAAAATATGGACCTCACTTGGTTTAAAGATCTTGGCAATCTAGCGCGCACGGGAAATTTTTCTCAAGCAGCAGAGCTTAGCAATATCAGCCAACCAGCGTTTAGCCGCCGCATTAAGGCGCTTGAAGGTTGGGTGGGTTCGCAGTTGGTTGATCGCAGCCGTCATCCAGTAAATTTGACGGTTGCTGGCTTGCAAATCTTAGAAGCAGGCACGCAAGCGCTTGCCCGTATCGAGCATGAGCGCACGCAAATCCTTGAAGCACAGACCCTGCCCGACAAATATGTCGTCACGTTTGGTGCACAACACTCTATTGGATGGCGGTTTTATCCAGCATGGTTGCAAGCTTTTGAAAGCGGTTATGGCCCAATAATGTCTCGATTGCGCGCCGATGACCTGCCCAGTTGCATTGAGGCTATGGTGGCCGGTGAAGTTGATTTTGTGATTGCATACGAGAGTAGGTTTGCGAAAGGCGTTTCTGGTCCACGCGCGCTGGATTCCCTGATCATTGGTCATGATGAGTTCTTGCCGGTCTGCAAGGCCAGCGGAGCGGGCACACCGTTGTTTGATTTAGATGACGAAAGCGCACCCCAAGTACCATATTTGCGGTTTGGTGCATCGGCACCGATTTCCCAGCACATTGATCCATTACTTGATGAAACCGGTGTACGCGCACGCCTCGGGGTTGTGTACGAAAATGCGATGGCTGGCGCTCTACGAATTCGCGCGCGAGATGGAGCTGGTGTTGCGTGGTTGCCCAGAAGCCTTGTCGCGCAAGACCTTGAAGCTGGTTTGCTTGCGGTTACTGGGAGTACAAATCTCGGCGTGGCAGCAAAAATCAGGCTCTACCGTTTAAAGAAAAATACCAACAAGCTCACCCGCGAAATCTGGACGTTCCTGTCGACGCGCGAGAAAGTTCCGCTGATTACAAATGTATAGTCCCAAAAAAATGAGAGCGCGTTTGGTTCCTCTGCAAGTTGGCATGCACATCAGATTTCCACAGGCTCAATTATCTCATGGTTCCAGTTGTGCAGATGGTATTGCTGGGTTAGTGGTGTAACCTTGCATCCAAGGTCGTCGACCGGCTGATTGATGTTTGATTTGTTTTACTGACCGGCAGGCCCATGAGCAC
>JBPCVX010000393.1:0-12417 GCA_051010095.1 Hyphomicrobiales bacterium | reverse complement strand
AGCGGCGCAACAAAGTCCTTTTCTACCTTAGTGTTTAAGGTGAGAGTTGAAGAGGAATCATGCCGCATTTCAGGCATTGGTAAATCTACTGTTCTAAATTGCCAAATATTGCTGGCGCAGATCCGAGTTGTCGAGCACCTCTTGCGCCACGCCGTCAAACACAACCTGACCCATTTCCAGAATGATCGCCCGGTCGGCCAAGTGGAGTGCTGCGATAGCGTTTTGCTCAACAATAACAGTTGTCATGCCCAGAGTTTTAATTTGCTCTAGCGTTTTCTCGATTTCTTGGACAATAACTGGCGCAAGCCCTTCATAGGGTTCATCCAACAAAAGAAGTTTTACGTCGCGCGCCAAAGTGCGACCGATGGCCAACATTTGTTGCTCGCCGCCAGAAAGGGTTGTGCCTTCCTGAGTGCTTCGTTCGCCGAGACGCGGGAACAAATCGTAGATGCGTTCAATCGACCAACCGATAGGCGGCGCGATCTGAGCAAGTTTGAGGTTTTCCTCAACCGTCAAACCCTGAATAATTCGCCTGTCTTCAGGAACAAGCCCTATACCGAGACGCGACGCATCATGTGCTCTCATTTCATGCAAAGGGTCATGGTCGAGCCAGATTTCACCGTGTTTCAGAACCGGATCATCAACCCTTGCAATTGCCCGCAAAGTTGACGTTTTGCCTGCGCCATTGCGGCCGAGCAAAGCAACAATCTCTCCTTCACGGATGTCGAAGCTGACCCCCTGAACGATGTAACTCTCTCCATAATAGGCATGAATATCCCAGCACGAGAAGAACGCCGGCTGGCCGCCAGTGGTCTTTTTGGGTTCGATGCCCGGGGCGTGCCTTTCAAAATGGTCATCGCCAAGCAATGTTTTGTCTTCGTTTTCCATAGCCTTACTGTCTTCCTCGCGATTGACCGTGCTCATAAATGAGCTCCACCGAGATATGCTTCCTGCACCTTGGCGTTGCCTTTGATTTTTTCTGGAAGGTCTTCAACAATGACCGTTCCCTGCGCCAAAACGGAAATCTTTTGCGCAAGTGAGAAGACAACATGCATATCGTGCTCGATAACGACCATTGTTACGCCTCGCTCCTCGGAAATACGTTTCATGAGGTCAATCGTCGTGTTGGTGTCCGCGCGCGCCATGCCAGCTGTAGGCTCATCAAGCAGCAACAACCGTGGATCCTGAACTAAGCACATAGCGAGTTCCAAGCGACGTTTATCGCCACGCGACAATTGTCCTGCAATATCATTGGCCTTGGAATCGAGCCCCACGTCACCAAGCATTTCAATTGCTTTGTCGTGCAAATCATTTTGGCCCGTCACAGGATTCCAGGCATTCACGCTGAACGAACCATCGCGCTTGGCGAATGCCGGTATCATTACATTCTCGAGCAATGACAAATCGCCAAATATCTCAGGCGTCTGAAACACCCGACTGACCCCAGCCTGATTAATTTCATGTGGCTTGATCCCAAGCAGGGATTGACCATCAAAGGTCACAGTGCCTGTGTCTGGAATGAGGCGACCCACAAAGCAGTTCAACAGTGTCGATTTGCCAGCGCCGTTCGGGCCGATAATGGCATGAACAGTACCTTCTTCAACTTCTAGGTTTACCTCGTCGAGGGCTTTCAAACCGCCAAAGCTTTTGTTCACGTTCTTTACTGAGAGAATAATGCTCATATCTGTCTCCCGTTAAACTGTGGCCGAGGCGGGTTCCGATTCGGGAGTGTCGCCCCCTTTGCCGAAACGCTTGGAAATCCACTTTGCCAATCGGTTGAAGCCTTCCATCAAACCGCCTGGCAAAAAGATAACGATCAACATGAAAAGCGCGCCAAGGGTGAGGTGCCAGCCTTCGCCGACAAACAGTGAACTCACAGCCACTGCGGCGTGCTGAAGGGTTTCAGGCAAGAAACTGTAAACTTGCATAAGTGCACCTTCGTTGAAGGCTGAGAAAATATTCTCGAAATATTTAATTGCTCCTGCACCGATAACTGGGCCCAGCAGCGTACCTGATCCACCAAGAATGGTCATGAGTACGACTTCACCGGAAGCCGTCCATTGCATTCGTTCAGCACCCGCCAGCGGGTCGGTAACCGCCAACAGGCCACCAGCAAGTCCGGCATACATGCCAGAGATTACAAACGCTGCCAGCGCATATGGTCGGGTGTTAAGACCGGTATAGTTTAAGCGGTTCTGGTTAGACTTCACCGCACGCAGCATCAAGCCGAACGGCGAACGGAATATGCGGATGCAGATATAAAAGCAGATTATCATGATGAAGGCACAGAAGTAAAAGCCGGGATATCCGGTCATCGAAATTCCGAATAAATCCGATGATGGCAGTACAGCACCATAATCGCGGCCAAACACATTGGTATCGAGCCAACGTGGATCAGATTGCGTAAGCTGCAGGCCCGTTTCGCCATTGGTAATCGGGGTCAGTACCGAATAGGCTAGATTATATGACATTTGCGCGAAGGCCAGAGTCAGAATCGAGAAGTAAATGCCTGTTCGTCGCAGTGATATGTAGCCGATGACCGCAGAGAACAGGCCCCCGATGATGATTGCAAAAATCACTGCTGGGATTGGATTCATGCTGAACAGTTTGAACGTCCAAACGGCGGTGTAGGAGCCGACCCCGAGGAACGCTGCGTGACCAAAAGACAGATAACCGGTCAGGCCGAATAGAATATTAAATCCCATCGCAAAAATTCCGAAGATGGCAAATTTTTGGAGAAGGTCTGGATAGCCCGCGCCAATCGGTGCAAGCAAGATAGGGCCTGCAAGAACTGCTGCGGCAAATATTGCGAACAGCAGGAGATCTTTGCGGTCAAGACTAAGGAGGTTCATTAGATTAGTGCTCCATCACGCCCTTGCGGCCCATAAGGCCACGGGGAAGAACCAGCAGGATAACAACCGCGATCAGGTAAATGATGATCTGGTCGATGCCTGGAAAAATGTTTTTAACCTCGTTCATAGAGGCAAAACTCTGAAGAATGCCAAGCAGGAAGCCGGCGGCAACAGCCCCGCCGAGCGAGCCCATACCGCCAACAACAACAACCACGAAACTGAGCACTAGAAAGTCCATGCCCATATGATAGTCTGGCGACAGAATTGGCGTGTACATCACACCGGCAAGCCCCGCGACGACGGCGGCGATGCCAAATACAATTGTGAAGCGTCTGTCAATATCGATGCCGAGCAACCCTACGGTTTCGCGATCAGCCATACCTGCGCGCACAACCATCCCAAACGTCGTGAACTGGAGGAATGCGAACACAGCGCCAATAATGGACAGCGAGAATAGGAAATAAATGAGACGCCAAGCCGGATAAACAATATTGCCAGCTTCAAACCCAATGAGAATGCCAAAATCCAACATGCCCTTGGCGATATCAGGCGCTGGTTGTGGGATGGGGTTGGCGCCGAAGAAGCTCTTAATGATTTCTTGTATTACGATCGCAAGACCAAAAGTCACCAAAATCTGTTCAGCATGTGGTCGCTTATAGAAAAAACGTATTAATCCGCGCTCCATCGCGATTCCAAAGAGAAGCATAATCGGAAGTGCGACGAGAATTGAAATCGGAACCGAGTAATTCAGCAGTGTAGCGCCGAAATCTCCAAACCAGGCCTCTACATAAGGTTGGCGAATTTCTACCGGTGTTCCCCAGGCCGTTGTTTGAGTTGGATCCAGCGTGACTTTTTCCAGGCTAAGCAGTGCTTTAACCGTAACTGCGCAGAATGCGCCAAGCATAAAAAGTGCACCGTGAGCAAAGTTAACTACGCCCAACGTGCCGAAAATAATGGTTAAACCAAGCGCGATCAACGCATAGGCGCCGCCCTTGTCCAAGCCATTCAAAATTTGTAGGAGAATCGCGTCCATCGGTCCCTCTTATTGCGATTTTGTTGGCCATCCCTGGAAAGGTTCTAGGGATGGCCGCATTGTAAATTGTATCAGAGGTAAATTATGACCCGTCGTTATATGGGCCAAGCTCTCCGCCGAGCATGCTCGCTTGATACTCAACCTGAGCACGTGGTGTCACTTCCACCACTTCCAGAACGTCGAACTTGGATGTTGGGTTTTCTTTACCCTTCACAACCAGAACGTCCTTGAAGCACTGGTGGTCGTCCGCACGATATTCGGTTGGTCCATTGCCCATGCCGTCGAACTTGAAACCTTCAAGAGCTTTGCCGACGCCAGATGGCATGAACGTTCCAGCGCGCTGGCAAGCATCTGCGTAGAGAATTGCCTGACAATAGCAAGTGTGCGCAGCCTGTGATGGCGGGAAGCCATACTTTTTGCCGAAAGCTTCAACGAATGCTTTTGAACCTGCGTCCTGCAATGACCAGTGCCAGTTTGTGGAGCCAAAGATGCCCTTAACATTTTCACCAGCACCCTGAGCCATCAAGCGGCTATAGAGAGGAACAACGATTGCGAAGTCCTTGCCATTAACTTGCTTGTCGCGCAGGCCAAACTGAACAGCCTGGGTAAGTGAGTTGACCATGTCGCGGCCATAGTGGTTCAACACGAGCACGTCAGCACCTGAGTTCAGAACTGGTGTGATGTATTGCGAGAAGTCACCGGCGCCGAGCGGTGTGCGCACAGCAGCCTGAGTTTTCCACCCAAGTTCTTCGGTGTACTTTTTGATCGACCCTTCTTGTGACCAACCCCACGTGTAGTCAGCGGTCAGGTGATAAGCCACACGGTCGGTGCCGAAATTGTTTTTCAGCACTGGACCAAGAGCTGCACCAGACATTTCCGTGTTAAAGAAATGACGGACACCGTTCGCACGCTTGTCTTTACCGGTGGTGTCGTTGGAGTGGGTCAAACCAGCCATGAAAATAACGCCAGCATCCTGGCAGAGGCCTTGCACAGCGATCGCCACACCAGATGATGAACCACCGGTAATCATGATAGCGCCGTCTTTTTCAATCATGCGCTTGGCAGATGCACGTGCTGCGTCAGACTTGGTCTGGGTGTCACCCGTTACGAAAGCAACCTTTTTGCCGTTAACGCCGCCACCGGACAAAGCTTTAGAAGTGAATGTGTCCAGCATGCCGCCGCCGCCTGCGTTGATATGCTCAACAGCAAGCTCGTAAGCGCGCAGTTCATCAGCGCCTTCGTCTGCATAAGCGCCTGTCTGCGGTACGTTGAAGCCCAACGTGACAGTGTCGCCCTTGGGCTCATTGGTATAACCAGCTGCCCATACATTGCTTGTGAAAATAGTCGGGGTGGCGAGAGCCACACCAGCGGCTGCCGTGCCTTTGAGCAGTGTGCGCCGATTAGTGATTAGTTTGCTCATTCGTTTCCTCCTTTTGAGCTTTCCTTAGATTTTGCAGAAACACCTCTTTTTACGATTACTGTTCGGACGGTGTTCGACAAAGATAGTCAGCGGCAACACTGGATGTATTCAGTCAATATTTCAATAAACCATTAGTATGATTGGATTTTTTTGTAAAAATATGTGAATTACTATGTTATAGATTGTAAAAATTTTACAAAATACACGCTAGACCAATGGAATATCAGGAGAAAATCTTATGGAAGCTCCTATTGTCGGCACACGAATTCGGCAAAAGCGGCGGGAATTGGGGTTGACCCAATCCGAATTAGCCAAGTGTTTAGACATATCTCCATCTTATTTGAATCTTATTGAATGGAATAAACGCCGTATTCCAGACAAATTACTCCAAAGTATATCCAAAGAATTGGGTGTGTCCGACTCAGCTCTGGAAAGTGCTGCCGAGCATCGGTTGCATGAAAATCTTGTCGAGATTGCTCACCTCCCAGCGCTACAACCTGCAAAGGTCGAGGCAAATCGCACCAATGAACTGGTTGCGCGGTTCCCCGGTTGGGCGAAAGGAATCTCTCTACTCACTGAAGCTGAACAAGAGGCGTCAAGGCACGCGCAGATTCTTTCTGAACGCCTATCGAACGATCCTTACTTAAGTGAAACCGTGCACCAAATGTTGACGCGTATAGCTGCTGTTCGTTCGGCCACCGACATCTTGAACGAGCATGACGACCTCTCACCCGAACGGCGGCAACGCTTCACGTCCATTTCCGCCGAAGAAAGCCGAAACCTCTCTGAGATAGCGGAAGCTTTGGCAAAATATCTGGAAAGAACAAACAACAACGAAGGGACACTTACACCTGTTGATGAAGTTGAAGCGCTTTTTGAAGCCAGGCAGGGGTTCTTTGAGGAGCTTGAGAAATTAGCTTCCGATGCCGACATGGCACCTCGAGACCAACGTCCACGCTCTAGAGTTGAAAGAGCACGAGAATTGGCATCGGAACTTTTTATGGGCACAATTAATCATATTGTTTCAGGAGCGTCTGAAATTCAGACCGAATCTGCCCGCAAACGCGCATCCCGGCTGTTATACGATTATGCGGTTGGCGCCATCTTGATGCCGGCGAAGCAATTTTCGCTGCAAGCTGCAGAGCTTCGCTACGATATCGAAATGCTTGCTGACACGTTTTCGGTTGAAGCTGAAATCGTGTGTCATCGCCTGACGGCATTGCGGTTTGGGAAACATGTGCCTCGATTTGGATATGTTAGGGCAAACGCTGCTGGAACAATCATGGAAATGATAAACCTGGAAGGTTTACGATTGCCCAGGTACGCGGCTGCTTGCCCTTTGTGGGCACTATATCGCGCTCAACAATCTCCTGAGACATTCATCCGTCAACGCGCTGTGTTTCCATCGGGTGCGCGGTTTGTTTTTATTGCAAGAGCACGTCATATAGGTCCGGGCGGCTTCGGGAAACCGCGCAATTGCGTCACGGACATGGTTGCGCTGTCTGAGCTAGATGCGAAGTTTACTGTATATGATCCGGATCCATCTGCACTTTTGGAAGAAGTTGGGTCAAGTTGCAGGTTGTGCCCCCGTGTGAATTGCATCCATCGGGTCGAAGACCCCCTAATGTCGTAGTACGGATGGCGATATTGTAGTTCCTAAAGAGTTCGGGTCTAATGGATGTTGGCTCGATGCTTACAATACGGGTCGGGGGAGGAAAACTGGGCGATGAGCAAACGCGTTTTGGTGGCTGAAGATGAGCCAAATATTATAGAATCTCTCACCTTCCTGCTAGAGAGAGCAGGGTTTAATGTGGCCGTTGAAACTGACGGTCAGGAGGCATTGAACACTGTTTTATCCAACCGACCAGATGTGTTCGTGCTGGATGTCATGTTGCCCAGCCTCGATGGGTATGAGGTTCTGCGTCAATTGCGGGCTGACCAGCATTGTGCAGATGTTCCCGTCATTATGCTCACTGCGAAGGGCCAGCGCGAAGATCGAGAAACGGCGTTGGAAAGCGGTGCTGATATGTTCATCACAAAGCCTTTCGCGAACTCGGAGATTATAGAAGCCGTTAAGAGCTTGGCCAACGGTCGACCCAAATAAGCGGGGTTAGAGATGCAGGACCGAGCACAGATTCAACGTCAGCAAAGAAAAATCCGGGACAGATCGGTCGTTTTATTGATTCTTGGCGCTGTGCTTTTGCTTCCTCCTGTCGGGTCTATTGCCCTGGTTCAAACCAGTCTTGCTGGCATTCCTTTGCCTGTACTCTATGTGTTTTTGGTCTGGGGGTTATTGATCGCAGCAGCAGCGGCCCTGGCGCCTTCACTTAACAATGACACTGACGATGACGGTTCAACAACGACAAACCTTGCGGATACGGACAGCTAATGCTTTCCGTCAATCTTCTGCTCTTTGCTTGCATTGGGTATGTCGTGTTGCTTTTCGCGGTAGCGTTCGTCGTTGACAGGCGCACCCGGAGCCAGAGGATTGGCTGGCTCCAGTCGCCGGTCATCTATACGCTTTCAATATCTGTCTACTGCACATCATGGACATTCTATGGTGCTGTAGGATCTGCCGCGCGTAACGGGCTTGAATTCATTACAATTTATCTTGGGCCGACACTCGTCTTCATTGGGTGGTGGTGGCTGCTGCGCAAACTTGTGCGCATCGGTCGCGCGCACAGGATCACCTCTATCGCCGATCTTATTTCGTCACGTTATGGTAAAAGCTCCAGCTTAGCAGTGCTGGTAACGTTGATGGCGCTTGTCGCGACCACGCCCTATATCGCCTTGCAGCTGCAATCCATGACCCGCAGCTACCAGGTGATTGCAGGCGACGTGAGTGGACTGAAGACAGCGTTTTGGATCGCAACAGGCCTAGCGCTGTTTGCCATAATCTTCGGTACCCGGAACCTTGATGCTAATGAGCGCCATCATGGCGTTGTTGCCGCCATCGCAGTGGAGGCGATCGTCAAACTCGCGGCGTTATTGGCGGTCGGTATATTTGCAACCTACGGCATCGCCGGAGGGTTCAGCGAAGTGTTTGCGAATGTTACGCCGGAGCAGATTAGGGGAAGCAGTGACATTTTTGGAGTCAGATGGGCAACGCTGACCTTCCTTTCCGCTACCGCGATCATTTGTCTCCCGCGCCAATTTCAGGTCACCGTTGTGGAAAATATTGATGAGCGTCACCTCTCCACCGCGTCGTGGTTGTTTCCACTTTATCTGCTTGGCATGACGCTTTTCATTATGCCAATTGCCCTGGTCGGGCAACAGGTCATGCCGGCGGGTGCAAATCCGGACCTCTATGTTTTGACCTTGCCCCTGGCCCAGGAGCGGCACGATCTTGCCATGCTTGCATTTCTGGGCGGATTTTCGTCGGCTACATCCATGGTGATAGTAGCAGCAATTGCCGTTTCCACCATGGTGTCCAACCATGTGGTTATGCCGATCGCGCTTAAGCTCTTCGTGGGTAGTTCCGCGGTTAGCGGAGATGTGCGTAATCTCTTACTGGTCTCACGCCGCGTCAGCATCGCGGGTATTTTGGCGCTTGGCTTCCTCTATTTCTGGATCAGCGGTGGTTCAGACGCGCTGGCAGCGATCGGGCTTATTGCTTTTGTTGGTGTTGCGCAGTTCTTGCCGAGTTTGATGGGGGGTATCTTTTGGCGCGGCGCAACGCGGCAGGGGGCGCTTGCAGGATTGTTGGCCGGCTTTGCGCTATGGGCCTACACGCTGTTCCTGCCAAGTTTTGGCGGAGACTTTATTTTAAGCGCGGATGTTTTGGCCAATGGTCCTTGGAACATTGAAGCTCTTAAACCACAGGCCCTGCTTGGGTTAACGGGCATGGATGCCATCGTGCACGCAGTGGTGTGGAGCGTTGGCGCAAACTTGCTGACCTTTCTCACTGTATCAAGCCTTACGCAACCTGGAGAGCTGGAGCGTTTGCAAAGCACGTTATTTGTTGATGTGTTCCGTTCAGCCGGAGGTGCACCATCGGGCTTTGCGTCAGGTTCTGCGCAGTCCGAGGACTTGTTCATCTTGGCGCAACGCATTCTAGGCACCGAGCCAGCGCGTCGTCTCTTTGATGAGATGGCAAGAACCCAAGGCACTTCGTCTGGGGGGTTGCCGCACGCAACTGACGCTGTGATCGCGCGTTTGGAGCGTGAGTTGGCTGGGTCGATTGGAGCTGCCTCCGCGCATGCAATGGTCAACCGCATCGCTGACCGGCAGATCATTGGTATTAGCGAACTGATAGATATTGCTGATGAAACCCAACAGATTATAGAAACTACACGCGCGCTCGGTGAAAAATCGATCGAGCTTGAGAATACGGCACAGCAACTGCGTGATGCAAACGAAAGATGGCGCACGTTAGATGCTCAAAAGGACGAGTTTTTAAGTCAGGTGAGTCACGAGTTGCGAACGCCCATGACCTCAATACGTTCGTTTTCGGAAATTCTCTTAAGTACCCACGACATCTCAGAAGAAGAACGTCGCAAGTTTATCTCAATCATCCAAGAAGAGAGTGTGCGCCTGACACGTTTGCTTGATGAAATTTTGGACATTAGCCGGCTTGAGTCAGGTTCAAGCGAACTGCAGCTTGAAAAGATAAATCTTGCCGACGCCGTTTCGAAATCACTCGATTCAGTATCTGGTATGATACGTACTCTTGATGTGAACGTTGAGACCAAAGAGGTCGACAAAATTCTCTCGGTTGAAGCGAACCCGGATCGGTTGCGCCAAGTGTTGATCAATTTACTCTCGAATGCGGTGAAGTACAATCGCGCCGAAAATCCATTGATCCAGGTGCGCGCAGAAGAAGACGATAAATTTATCTGGGTTGATATCATCGATAATGGTGGCGGCGTCAATCGCGAGGACGCAGAAGTGGTGTTTGAAAAATTTGCACGTGGCAGTGATGCGGGGCCAGAGTATGGAGCGGGATTGGGATTGCCTATCAGCCGCGCCATAATGCGTGCCATGAATGGTGATCTGACGATTGTGTTTGCACCCGACGACACAAGCAACTTTCGGCTGCGATTGGTCAAAGCATAGCTGGCAACTGAGCGCCTCGGGTGCTGTGCTTTGCCGCTTTGCGGTCTATGAAATTTGTATTTGAGAAATTGGAGCGGGCGATGAGATTCGAACTCACGACCCTAACCTTGGCAAGGTTATGCTCTACCCCTGAGCTACGCCCGCGTCCATATGAGGCAGGCTCGACAAGTTGCCGAACCGGGCGTCCTTATTGCGCAAGAGCGCTGCAAATGCAATAGGGTGCTTTAAAAAATTGACCGATAATTTTTTAGCGTAAGGATTGTGAATATGGTGGCCACGCGAAACGACCTGATGGCACGGTTTAATGAATTGGGTATCGAGACCAAAACCATCGAACATGAACCGGTTTACACAGTCGAAGAGTCACAAGCAATCTGCGGTAAAATTCCAGGAGGTCACTGCAAGAATCTGTTTCTCAAAGATAAAAAAGGACAACTCTGGTTAGTGGTAGCGCAAGATGATGCGCAGATAGACTTAAAGGCTCTGCCCGCAAAGATTGGAGCTGCGCGCATCAGCTTTGGCAAACCAGATTTATTGATGGAGGTTCTGGGTGTGAAACCTGGTTCGGTAACACCCTTTGCATTGATAAATGATAGCCAAACACGGGTGAACGTTGTGCTTGATAAAGCCATGATGGCACATGAATTGCTCAATTATCACCCGATGTCCAACGATGCGACTACAACAATAAAATCTTCTGATTTGGAAGCATTTGTGCGTGCATGTGGTCACGAACCGCAAATTGTTCAGTTATATTAAGCTGCGGTTGTAATCAGCCGTGAAAAACCTCACATTAGGCGCAGAGAAGGAAGAGACCCTATGGATATTAAATTTTCCTATGGCGCAACACCAGGCGCAGCAGAAAATACACCCGAGAATGCCCAACAGGGCATGGTTGGCAATCAAGCTGATCTGATTATGGATGTAAGCGAAGCCACATTCATGCAGGATGTTATCGAGGCATCGAAAACAACGCCGGTGATCGTTGATTTCTGGGCACCTTGGTGTGGTCCTTGTAAACAATTGACGCCAATGCTTGAGAAGATCGTTCAGAACTCGCGTGGTGCGGTTAAATTGGCGAAAGTGAATGTTGACGAAAACCAGGGGATTGCGGGTCAAATGCGCGTGCAATCAATTCCTGCCGTATTTGGATTTAAAGATGGCCGCCCGGTTGATGGTTTTATGGGGGCAGTTACTGAAAGCCAGATCAAAGAGTTTGTCGCCAAGCTTACCAGCGGGGCTGACGGCAGTGCTGAAATCACTGCGATGCTTGAGGCGGGTGCTGCAGCGCTAGAAGCGGGAGATCTGCAATCTGCCGCGCAAGCTTTTGCTGCAGTGCTGCAGGCTGACAGGGAAAACACCCAAGCCATTGCAGGTTTGGCACGTGCGCAAATTCAAGCCAGCGATCTTGAAGGTGCTGAGGCCACATTGAACTTAGTTCCGCCTGGCAAAGAAGATGATCAACATATTACCTCAGCACGCACCGCGTTAGAGCTTGCTGGCACGCCCGTTGATACCAGCGAGATTACGGATCTTCTGCAAAAGGTGGAAGCCGATGAGAAAGATCATCAGTCCCGGATTGATTTGGCGATTGCGTTAAACGCTGCTGGGCGATCTGATGAGGCGCTTGATCAACTTTTGACGTCTATCCGAATTGAACGGAATTGGAATGAAGACGCTGCACGCAAGCAGTTGTTGCAGTTTTTCGAAGCTTGGGGACACGCTGATGAACTAACAGTTCAAGGCAGACGTGGTCTATCTACCATACTCTTTTCGTAAAGGGAGTATGACATTGCTTACGGAATATTCCTCAATACAGGATTTGCCAAGCCAAATTCCTGTGTTTCCACTCACTGGTGCATTGCTGCTTCCGCGAGCGCAGTTGCCATTGAATATTTTTGAACCCCGTTATCTGCGAATGTTTTCAGATGCACTTTCCGGTGAAAGGTTGATCGGAATGGTGCAACCAAACAAGGAAAAAGAGCTAATAGATGAAGCCGATATGCCCAGTGTTTACCAAACCGGGTGCGCTGGCCGCATTACCTCCTATACCGAAA
>JBPCVX010000392.1:0-3552 GCA_051010095.1 Hyphomicrobiales bacterium | reverse complement strand
TGTCAACGGCGCGCGCGTTGCGCTTGCCATGCCCGTGGTGTCGGCAGAGTTTGGGGAAAGTCCGACCTGCATTTTCCCCGATATTCCTGAGGCACGGGCATTGCTTGAACCCTGCGGCAGCGTCGTGCCGCTCGCAAAAGAAGAAGACTTTGCCACCGCCAGCACATTTGGTGCCTATTTCGGCTGGGTGCAGACAATTATTGCCCGTGCAGCAGATTGGGCAGAAACAGAGGGTCTTTCTCCCGATGCAGCGCGTGCCATGGCGGCAGGCATGATGCGCGCCGGGGCATCATCGGTCACCATGCGCCCAAATGATTCTCTGGATGATCTTGTTAAAGAACTGTGCTTGCCAGGCAGCCTGACGGGTGAGGGCATTGAAATTCTCGATAAGGGCAAGGCATTCGAACCATGGAACGAGGCGCTCACACGTATTTATGAGCGTATTAAGTTTGAGTAATAAACATCGCTCGAGCATTGACTTTCGCGCATAAAACCCTATTTTCGCGGCAAATGTTGCGGCGCTCTGTGGTGGTGCCGCTGGATAAGCACCCGAACAGCTTGTCCGTTGGCACACTGAGGCTGGGTTGGGATAACCTAGCAGATGAGAAACATATACCTGAATGAGCTTTGATAATCTGGGCTTGAGCCCGAAAGTGCTGGAAGCGGTAACCGCTGCCGGCTTTACCGAACCAACACCTATTCAAGAACAGGCAATACCTCCCGCGATTGAAGGTCGCGATGTATTGGGCCTGGCGCAAACCGGCTCTGGTAAAACAGCCGCGTTCACGCTGCCAATGTTGCACCGTCTTGAAAAAGGCCGTGCGCGCGCACGCATGCCGCGTTCACTTATCTTGGAGCCGACCAGGGAACTGGCCGCCCAGGTGCATGAGGCATTCGAAACCTTCGGCAAGAAACACCGGCTAACCGTTGCATTGTTGATCGGTGGCGTATCGTTTGACGCGCAAGACCGCAAACTTGATCGCGGGGCTGATGTGTTGATTGCAACGCCTGGGCGCCTGCTTGATCACTTCGAGCGCGGAAAACTGCTGCTCACAGGGGTTGATATCTTTGTGGTGGATGAAGCAGACCGCATGCTGGACATGGGCTTCATTCCCGATATTGAACGCCTTTACAAATTGTTGCCGTTTACCCGGCAGAGCCTGTTCTTCTCGGCCACCATGCCGCCGGAAATTCAGCGGATTACGAATACGTTCCTCACCAATCCGGCAAAAGTTGAAGTGGCACGCCGTTCTGCTGCTGCTGAAACGATTACCCAGCGTGCAGTCCTTGCTTCGCGCGATGATGCAACACGCCGGGAAGCTTTGCGGGATGTGTTGGGCGAACATAAAGATGATGTGAAGAACGCCATCATCTTTGCTAATCGCAAAACAACAGTTGGCATCTTAGAAAAATCAATGCTCAAGCATGGTTTTAATGCAGCAGCCCTGCATGGCGATATGGATCAGCATGCCAGGTTGCGCACTTTGGAATCTTTCCGCGATGGTAATGTTGACTACCTCATCGCATCTGATGTGGCTGCGCGTGGTTTGGATATTCCTGATGTCAGCCATGTATTCAACTTCGATGTGCCAACCCATGCTGAAGATTACGTGCACCGTATTGGCCGCACGGGCAGGGCGGGCCGTGAAGGTTTTGCTGCCACCATGGTATCGCCCGATGAATTCAAATATTTTGATGCCATTGAAAAACTGCTCGATGCCAAGATCGAGTGGGTGGACGGTGCGCCAAGCGATGAAGACATTGCTGCCGCCAAGAAAAAACGTGGCCGCGGCGGACGTGCATCCAAGAAAGACAAAAAAGAGACCACTTCTGCCAAACCGGAAAAGCGCCGCGCCAAAAAACCTGATGATCAGGCTGACAGTGCAGCACGTGAAGACCGTAAAGAACGCGATGATCGTTCCGAACGCAAAGAGCGCAAACCGCGCCGTGGCCGTGACAACCGCAATCGTGTTTATGATGATGTGAAGTCTATGCCTGATGCGACCGGGTTCGGCGACAGCGAACATGTGCCGGCATTCTTGCAGAAGACTGTGCGCTAAGAACTACGCCAGTGCATTTAAATTTCGCGCTGGCACCCAACCTTCACGACCACATCTAACGCGGTCCATAGGGGCTGAGGTGGGCAAGAATATCTGCATATTTCGGCTTCCAGCCTAATTCTTTCATTGTGGCTTTAGCGCTCATCTGCTGATCAAGGCCATAACCGCGCGCCCAGTTGCCACGCTGTTTGGCAATTTCATTTTCGCTGACAACATCAAACTGAGGCCGAAATGCAAGCCGCCGACCGATTGCTGTTGCAAGGTCTGCAACTGTTACAGCATTGCCCGCCACAGCATGATATTCAGCGCCCGGTTTGCCTTTTTCCAAGACCAACCGATAGAGACTGGCTGTATCATCACGGTGCACCATGGGCCAGCGGGTGTCTGGACTGTTCACCACCTGCACCGGTTTTCCTGCGCGCGCCGCCCCGATCATTTCACTAAGCACGCCACCATTTTTGTCCCACACCATGGCGGGATGAATGGTCATTGCGTCAAAATGATCAGAATCCAGCAAGCGTTGCCGGTGTTTTACGCAATATTCGAAAGCCTTTAATGGCACAAGCGCGTCACCTTCAGCAGCAACGGAATCACCGGTATTACCAAACAGCCAGCAGCCACCAGTGTAGATGATGCGCATGGTTTTGCCCGCATCGTCCAGCGCGGCTTCCAGTGCATTCAACATCTTGCGCTCAACTTGTTCTGCATCTGGCCCGAAGCTATCGGCCAGCTGAATGATGGCGTCACATTGCAGGGCCGTTTCCAGCCAATTGTCGGGCTGTTCCATTTTGCCAACGATTGGGGTGTATCCAGCCTCTTCTAAAGCGCTGGCGGCTTCGTCGCGGGTGGTCTGCGCAACAATTTTGTGTCCATGCGCGCGCAATTCAGCACACACGGCAGATCCGATATATCCGTTTGCCCCAAATACAAAGACTTTCATTTGAACGTATATCCAATTCACAGCTTTATTTTGAGGAACTTAGGCGCGAATTGGGCCTGCTGCAACACTCGGTTTATCATGCAGCGAATTCACACTTCCGCTAAAGGCCGGATCAGTATACATTGAGCGCAACGTTTTGGTGCCATTTAAGGAGAGCACTATGAAATTTAAGAAAACACTGCTGGCATTTCCTCTTATGGTTAGTGCTTTGGTTTTGGTGATGCCGCAAGCTGGTGTGGCTGGCCCCGACAGCGCTGATTCTTCACTTGATAGTCAGAAAAAAATTAGAGTGCATGCTCGTTATCCCGGCGATTATGTGCGTTCTGGCAAGAACCACGACAAGCACTTCGTTGAACGGTGCAACTGGTTCACGAAAGGCAGCTTTTGGGGTGGTAATGGTTCTCTCGGCTTGACTCAAGGCTGTGCGCGCATTGATGTGCCACACGATATGAGCGACTACCGCAACTAATACCTAAATAATTTTGAGACCACGAAAACGAAAACCCCGGCGGGGCATGCCGGGGTTTCCTTCGCTCGGTTGCTTGTTTGAAA
>JBPCVX010000391.1:0-3525 GCA_051010095.1 Hyphomicrobiales bacterium | reverse complement strand
GCCTTGAGGCAGGTTACTAGCCAGTTCGTGCCTGATTTCACTAAGCCCAAGAAAATCCACGATGTCATCTGCTGAACGACCAAATTCGAGCTCATCAGACTTCGCTTTATTCGTCCCGAGAAAATAGCCAAACAGATTGGCTTTCGAACGAAGGTGATGAGAGACAATAATGTTGTCCCGTACTGTCATGCTCTTAAATATCGTAGTTTCCTGAAACGTTCTGACAATGCCTTTTTGAGCAACAACATGGGGAGTTAAATTCGAAATCCTTTCACCTTGAAACAAGACTTCGCCACTCGTTGTCGGCATGAAAGACGCAATCATCTTAAACAATGTGGACTTGCCCGCACCATTGGGACCGATGACAGACAATATGTCACCGTCGTTTACATCAAAAGAAATGTTGTTGTTCGCCGTCAGACCGCCAAACTTTTTGGTGACGCCTTTTACTTGCAGGATAGGGGTCATTTTTGGTCACCCTTCTTGCTTGGAAGACGAAGGCTCAAAATCCCGTTTGGCATGAACAGCATCAGTAAAATAAGAACAGTGGAATAGATCAGCAGTTGATATTTGCCAGTGGTGAACAACACGTCCCAACCAAAATAAATGACTAATGTCCCAAGCATTGGACCGAACACATAACCCAAGCCCCCAAGGAAGCAGTTGAGCATGAAATCGATAGAATCTTTGACCGGGAAACTCGCAGGGTAAATTGACCGAGAGATCGCAACAAAGATCGCTCCTGATATTCCGCCCATGAAAGATGAAATTGCATATGCAATTACGCGAAGATAGGCCGTGTTAACACCAATTGATGAGGCGAGTTCTTCATTCTGTTGCAATGACCGGCACAGATGGCCAATTCTTGCATTCACAATTCGATACAGTGCTGCAAAGCTAGCAACCATCAACACAGCCGCAACATAATAGAATGCCAATTTTACGTTTTCGATTGTAGAAAAATCGGGAATGATGGTCAGGCCGAAGATTGATAGTTCGCCAGGCAAGGGGATTGAAGATATGCCACGTGCACCGTTTGTGATCGGCAGTGCCAATGCAGTAAGACGCGCGACCTCTGTAAGAACCAGAGTGATCATCGCAAAATAGACGCCTTTTAGGCGCAGGATGGGGAAACCAATCAGCACAGCGGCAAAAGCACAAAATAGCCCGGCGAGTGGAATCGTAAGCCAGAACGAAACGTCGTACTTAACAACCAATATTGCTGAAACATAACCGCCAGCAAGCGCGAACGCACCTTGGCCAATATTGATACGCCCAATGTAGAAGGTCAGCCAAACCCCACCGCTTGCGATTGAGAGCAATGCAACAGACGTCAACGTGTAGTAGAAATCCCACCGACCGCTAACATGAATGAGCCAAGGGATCAGAACGAAAACAACGAACAGGAAAACGCCGACACCCAGGATTTGCTTGTTTTTGTATGACATCAGATCAGCCCCACGGCTTTCCCATAAGCCCTTGTGGGCGAATGGCCAGGAACACCATCAGAGAGACGAAAATTGCGAGATATGTAATGTCGCCATAGGCTGCGAGAACCGTTAGGCCAACAGCTTCAAGCATACCAAGAATAAATCCTCCAGCAATCGCACCCGATATGACACCCGCTCCACCGATCATCACCATCATGAATGCCTTGATCGAAGTGGGGCCACCCATTCCAAGGTTGATGCCAGTAACTGTGACGAGCAATCCGCCAACCACGCCCGCAAGCATTGCGCCCAATGCAAATCCGATCATGGAGTATTTGTCTACGTCGACGCCCATCAACTGGGCCGCAACTTTATCCTGCGCTAATGCTCGCATTGCACGACCGGTTTTTGAATATTGCATGTAAAGTATGAAAATCACGATGGATGCAAATGCGAGAAACCCGACAAGGATTTTGTCGTAGGGCATCACCATTGTGTAATCGTTGTAATTGAAAATGCCGTTGACGATTTTCGGCACACCGCGCTGTTTCTCTCCGAAAAGAAGTAGAATTATTGCATCCAGAAAAAATGCAATTCCCGCCGCCAATAACATGGTACTTTCTTCGCGAACCGATTTTTTAATCACTGGTCGAAACAAAAACTTTTCAATGAGCGCACCTACGATTGCAAGTGTTACAGCCGAGGCGGCAAGACCCACCACAAACGGCAAACCTAGTTGAGCGTAAACTGTGTAGGTGACAAACCCGCCGATGACATACATTTGGCCGTGGGCAAAATTGAGCACGTTCATGAGCGCGAATATTAGCGTCAGTCCTAGGGCAATCAGCGCATACTGAGCACCCAGATACGCGCCATTGGCGAGTACTTGTTCCATGTAGAAGTTCCAGAAGTGAGAGGGCCCAGCAAACAACCGAGCCCTCAGTATCAAGGTAGGGTGATAAGGCTAGTCAACCTGAGCAATGAACAATGTTTCGAACTTGCCGTCCTTGAATTCATTGACAACCATTGGGACTGAAATTTGGCGTTTCTGTCCAAATGAAGTGGAACCAACATAAGAAAGTTTGGCATCACCTTTCATGTAGATGTTAGGCGCAGCCAGTGTTTCCATGGTCTTTTTGAATTCGCCAACATTTTCTTTGGAAGCAGGATTAGCTTTCATTGTTTCCAAGATATATTCGAGTGCATAAACCTTGGTATTGGACTCATCGTTATACTCGCCAAACATCTTGGTGTAGCGATCAACGAACTCCTTCATTGCATCGGTTGCAATTTCTGGTGTCGATGCACCACCAACTGAAATGAAGCCGTTTGCAAGGTCACCGGCGCCTTCTTGTAGGACCGACGCATCTTGTGCTGTTTCCGTCGAAATCAGGCCTTGATAACCAAGTTCACGAGCCGCACGGATAAGCTGTGGTGCGTTAGCTGGAGCCACACCAGACAGTACCAGAAGGTCAGGCTTACTGCGCATCACTGGGGTAAGAACCGGCGTAAAGTCCGTCGTATCAACCTGGTAAGTCACATTGTCAGAAACCACTTCTAACCCTAGTGCCTTGGCTGCTGCAACGCCGCCTTCGCGTTGGCTGAGCGGATCAGATTCATTGGCAGCGACAAATGCTACCTTCTTCACGCCTTTCTTTTCCATCAAATATTTATAAATGGCTGGGCCGGACTGATAGTTGGCCACCATGCCCAAAACAGCATTTGAAGCGGGTGCTGTGTAGAGCGATTTTGGAAATGCGTATGGGAAATAGATAATGTCGTTTTCTTCGGCGACAGGACGAACTGCTGCAGCGCCATCATCAACGTTCGGGCCAACCACGTAGTGGATGCCTTCTTGCGCCATCTTTTCGAATCCGGCGATTGCTCTTTTTGGATCTTTTTGATCGTCAAAAGTTACGATTTCAACATCATAGGTAACATCCCCGATCTTCACTCCACCTGTTTCGTTGATCCAAGCAGCACGTGCCTGCATGGAACGGGCGTTAGAGATGCCCCAAGCTGCAGCGGGGCCACTGGTAACACCAACGAAGCCAATTTTGAGGGTTTCATTTGCGGCAAAAGCACCGCTTAGGCC
>JBPCVX010000390.1:0-13907 GCA_051010095.1 Hyphomicrobiales bacterium | reverse complement strand
GCCTAGGTTTGATATCGAAATGGAAGTCACTGGAACGCGGGTCAAACAACATACCGATGTTCATTTGCGATTGCTGGCTTTTTTGCGCGACGAGCTCGCCCTACCGGGCACCAAAGAAGGATGTGGCGTTGGCGAATGCGGAACATGTTCAGTGTTTGTAGACGGCAAGCTTGTAAAATCTTGTCTAATGCCAGTTGCAAAAGCGCAAGGCTGTTCAGTTGAAACAATTGAGGGCATTGCCGAACCAGGCAACCTCACACCGGTTCAGAAAGCGTTCCACAAAACCGGTGCCAGCCAGTGCGGTTATTGCATACCCGGTATGGTTATGGCTGCAACAAGTATTTTGCGGGAAAACTCAAAGGCCGGCATAGAAGAAATTAAAGAGCGCCTCGGCGGCAATATCTGCAGATGTACAGGATACAGTAAAATATTCGAGGCCGTTGAAATCGCGCGCGATGTGGTTACTGGCGATACATCACCTGCGGCACTCGAAGGTGACCCAAGCGACAAATCATATATTGGCAGCAATGTGAGAAGACTGGATGCCCCAAGCAAAGTCTCAGGACGGCTTCGCTATGCAGGCGACATGGTGATGCCCGGAATGCTGCACATGCATGTGCTGCGCAGCCCGCATCCACATGCTAAAATCAATTCAATTGATGTAAGTGTCGCTGAGATCATGCAGGGCGTTGCCTGCGTCATCACGTCAGAGGATGTTCCTGGTGAAGACGGTTTTGGTGTGTTTGTGCACGACCAACCGATTATGGCACGTGGGCGTGTTAAATACGTGGGCGAAGCAGTCGCAGCTGTTGCCGCAGAAGACGTTGAAACCGCCCGCGCCGCAGCGCAGGCAATAAAAGTTAACTACGAGGAACTACCTGCGGTCTTCGATCCCGAAGACGCCATGGTGCCGGGCGCTCCAGTATTGCACGACTATGCGCAAGACAATATTGTTAAACACATTCCAATTCGCAAAGGCGATATCGACAAGGGTTTCGCCGAAGCTGACTTGGTTGTTGAGCAGACATATGAGACCCAGCAAGTTGAGCACGCTTATCTCGAACCAGAAGCCGGATTGGCTTATGTCGACCATGACGATATGGTGACGGTAATATCTCCCAGCCAAAACATCACACACCACCGGCATATGCTTGCCACGATTATTGACCAGCCGATTAATAAGGTGCGGTTTATCATGAGCCCTGTCGGTGGCGGCTTTGGCGGCAAGGAAGATATGATCTATCAGGGCATGCTCGCGCTCGCGGCAATGAAAACACATCGCCCTGTGAGACTCGTCTTTACGCGCGAAGAATCCATAATTTCAACCGCCAAGCGGCATCCAGCGAAAATTTCTTACAAGATGGGCCTAACGAAAGAAGGCCAGATTACCGCTGTGTCCTTCAAGATGATTTCCGACGGTGGGGCATACGGCATGTCTACAGAAGGAGTAATGCGTAAGGCGGCTATTCTCTCGTGCGGGCCTTACAACATTGAAAACGTGAAGATCGATACGATTGGCGTTTATACCAACAATACGCCATCCGGCGCGTTCCGCACTTTTGGCGCAATGCAAGCCCAGTTTGCAACAGAATCTCAGTTGGATATCGCCGCCGAAAAACTCGGAATAGATCCTTTCGAAATTAGATGCATTAACATGATGTTGGACGGTGCAGTAACCCACACACAGCAGAAACTTGGTTCGGTTTCGATCGGTGAAGTCTTGTCGCGTGCAGAAAAAGCGTCTTCTTGGGAACCAGGGCCACCAAGTGTGCGCGGCCCAACGCGTACCGATCTGGCAGGGCCCGGCACCAGGCTGCCATGCACATTGGGCGCGCGGTTTAAAGATGACGGCGGCAAGTCAACCAAAGAGGTGGCATGATGCAACGTAAGATGCGAGGCCGGGGTGTTGCTGCAAGCTGGTATGGGATTGCCAGAACCGCGACGATTGACCGAGCAGGCGCGTGGGCTGAGCTCGATGATGGCGGCACGGCGAAAATCGTCACGGGCGTAACAGAGATTGGCGAAGGAATCCTGACAGTTCTTGCACAAATTGCGGCCGAAGAGTTGGGAATAAAACCCGAACAGGTAACAATCGGTGATAACGACACCGCGCGTTCACCCGAAGCAGCACATGCTGGTGCGACCCGTCAAACATATATGATCGGCAATTCGGTCGCGATTGCTTGCAGGGACGCGCGTAAGAAACTCGACACGGAACTTGCCGAAATTTGGGACGTGAAAGGGGAAACAATCGAAGCATTCGATGGTGAGATTTGGTCAAAAGGTACAAATTTGAAAATGTCGATGTCGGAAGCTGTATCCTTGTGCAAGGGAAGAGGTGTTGTTCCGGTTGGCTCAGGCTCCTTCACCGCACACGGCACCGGACTTGATCCTGAAGATGGCTCTGGCAGCCCGTGGCAAGCATATGTCTATGGTTGCCAGGTTGCTGAGGTTGAGGTTGATACGGTCACAGGTGAGACGCAAGTCTTGGGCGTATGGGCTGTCCACGATGTTGGTCGGGCCATCAACCCGCGCGGCGTTGAAGGCCAAATCGAAGGCGGCATTGTCCAAGGACTTGGGCAGGCTCTTATGGAAGATTACAAGCTTGAAGATGGTCACACGACCACGCACGGGTTTGCAAAGTACATCTTGCCAACGTCTCTTGATATTCCGGAGATTACGTCCATCATCGTCGAGGATAAAGATCCAGAAAGTCCGCTCGGTGCAAAAGGTATTGGTGAGCCAGCCCTTGTCCCGACGGCACCTGCAATTATGAATGCTATATACGATGCCATTGGCGTTCGTATGACGTCTTTGCCAGCCACACCAGAGAAAATTCTCGCTGGGTTGGCGGCTAAACAAGCTGGGGAAAGAGCAAATCAAATCCAAGGAGAAGCCGCTCCAGCCTAAAGTTTCACAATAGGGAGGAAGATCATGTCCAAATTAGTAAAATTGACGCGTCGCAGCGCATTCGCGTTGTCAGCAGCGGCCTTACTGGCGTTTGGCGCGCCGACGGAAAGCCGTGCCGAATATCCTGATAAACCGGTTGAAATGACAATTCTGTTTGGCGGTACAGCCAAGGCTATCGGCCAATTACTCGCCGATTTGATGTCAAAGAATATGTCCCAGCCAGTCGTTCCCGTCAGCCGCACAGGCGGTGGTGGTGCGGTTGGTTACACTCATGTTCAAGGAACAGCACCTGACGGTTATAACATCGTATGGAATTCAAACTCGGTTTCTACGGCGCACCACAAAGGCAATATGGACTTCAATTATGAAGCATTCACCCCAATCGCCCGCATTTCCACTGAGGTACCTGCGCTTGCTGTAAACTCTGAATCGGGATGGAAATCTCTTGATGATATGGTGAAAGCAGCCAAGGCCGGCTCCGGCAAAATCAAAGTTGGAATCTCCGGTAAAGGCTCCTTTACACATCTCACATCAGCAGCATTGTTTGATGCACTGGGCATTGGCGACAAGGTGGTTTACGTGCCTTACGGCAAAGGCAAAGCGCCCGCCGAGTTGCTGGGAGGCCGCATCGATGCGGCGATCCAATGGCCTGGTCAGTTTGTATCGCACGCCAAAGCTGGCAAGCTTACAATTCTTGCCGTTACAAGCGCAGATCGCATTAAAATCGTGCCAGATGTGCCTACTGCAAAAGAGCAGGGCGTTGACATCGACATTACAATGTGGCGCGGGCTTGCCGCTCCTAAAGGCACACCCAAAGAGGTTGTTATGAAACTCGAGGCAGCAGCAAAAGCAGCTGTAGAGAGCGCTGAGTTCAAGGCAGCTGCGGATAAAATTGGGTTCACGAGTGCCTATGCTGGCCACGCATCGTTTGGTGATCAGATTGCCAGCGATGACAAAAACATATCTATGTTGATGGGTGATCTAGGCTTGAAAAAATAGCCATGTCAGCGGGAACAAATGTGGCTGCAAGCCGCGATCGCATAACCGGTTTAGTATTGCTTGCCTTTGGTCTTGTTTGGTCTGCGATTGTTTATCAAACGATTCCGGGCGGACAAGGCGAAGGCGATGTTGGTGCACGTGCGTTCCCGCTCATTTTTGGAATAGGTCTCATGGTGCTCTCGTTTTTGCTTGTCATGAGATCTTACAAACCCATCGAAGATCCCAAGGAAGATAAAGTCGAGCCAATAAATCTGTTCAAGCTCAAGATAGCATTCAGTGTTTTTGCGCTTGTTGTCGCTTATGGATTTTTGTTGTTCAAGATCGGTTTCCTGCTGGCCACGCCTTTCGTGGTGGCTGTGACGATGTGGGTGATCCTCCAGATCCGTAGCCCGAGAACTATTGCTGCCATGGCAATTGGCATAACGCTCGGTTGCTGGCTAGTTTTCGGAAAATTGCTTGGGGCATATTTACCCCCTGGCACGTGGATAACAATAATTTAGGGAGCGCTCATGGAAGCCTTATTGACAGCGCTCCCGAGTGCCTTGAGTGTTGAATCAATCATCTCTGTTCTGGCGGGCTCATTCATAGGCCTGGTTTTCGGTTCGATACCAGGCTTAACCTTCACAGTTGCGCTCGCGCTTGTTTTGCCCATGTCGTTTTCTCTCGACCCCACACCAGCAATTGGATTGCTTCTTGGAACCTACATTGGCGGCATGACCGGTGGATCCGTATCGGCGATTTTGTTGGGCATTCCAGGCACGCCCTCAGCTGCGGCGACAGTTATCGACGGCTATCAGCTTACAAAAAGAGGTAAAGCGTCCCTGGCGCTAGGCACCGCTGTGATTGTCTCTGTGTTTGGGGGACTTTTAAGCCTACTTGTAATGATCTTATCGGTCGATTTCGTTGCGCGCATGGCAATCAAATTCGGTCCGGCAGAGATTTTTGCTCTTGTTGTGTTCGGTTTATCGACAATTTGCGGACTGTCGGGAGAGTCCATGTTACGCGGCCTCATTGCCGGTTGCATTGGCCTGATGGCCATGACCATCGGCCTTGATGAATTGGAAGGCGCCCAAAGACTTACGTTTGGTTTTACCACCATGCAACAGGGCGTGAATTTGCTGGTCGCAATGATTGGCCTGTTTGCTGTGCCGCACATCATTAGAGTGATTGTCGATTACCTGCGCGGCGAGCAAGTTACTGTTTCTGCGGCTGACGTGCGCACTGAACTCCCTTCGCTTCGAGATCTCAGGAAAAATTTCTGGTTGATGCTGCGCTGTGGTGTTCTTGGCACTGGCATTGGAGCGATTCCGGGAACAGGCGGGCCCATTGCTGCATTTTTGGCATATGATCATGCGAAACGTTTTTCAAAAACGCCCGAGCGCTTTGGCAAAGGCTCGATTGAAGGGGTGGTAGCGCCAGAAACAGCCAATAATGCGGTTACAGGTGGTGCAATGATTCCCCTATTGTCGCTTGGTATTCCAGGAGATCCGGCAACTGCAATTGTCCTCTCCGGCCTGCTGATCCACGGTTTGATACCTGGACCCATGCTGTTTATTGAACATCCAGTTCAAATATACAGCGTCTATATCGCAATCATCATTGCCTATCTTGCTGTTCTCGTCATTCAAGTTTTCGGTATCCGTATCTTCGTGCGTGTTTTGCAAGTTCCAGCCCATATGTTGGCTGTGGGAATTATTGTGATGTGCGGGCTGGGCGCGTTCGCAATCCGCAATTCTGTATTTGACGTGTACACAATGGGTGTAATTGGTTTGGGCGCTTACTTCCTGATGTTGGCGCGAATTCCTGTGACACCTGTAATTCTGGGCCTAGTGCTTGGCCCCACTCTTGAGCGAGAGTTCCGAACCGCGATGATCCTCTCTGAGGGCAAACTGGATATTTTCTATACATCGCCAGCGGCAATTATCTTTTTCGCGCTTGCTCTCTCGATTTTCGTTCTCAAAGGAATCGGCGTCTACAAAAAGAAAAAGCAAGATATGCAACCTGCTACCCGGGGACAATAAGATGTCTGACAGTAAAAAGCATGAGTCCACTTTAAGCAAAGGAATGAGGCTGCGCGCACATGCGATCGCCCAAGCGGGAGGATTAACCGAAGCGCTGCAGACTGGAGTTCTTCCTGCAATCATTGAAGTAAGCCTCTCTGAGGCCCTGGTTCTGGGGTTGCTGCGGCAAGGGGTGCGAAAGTATTTGGCCATCTTTGGCCATGGTTCGACCGATCTGGGAGAAGTGCTGCGTATATATGAAGAAGAGGGGGTCACGCAGACCTTTAACTTTCGAAACGAAGTCGAGATGGCCCACGCTGCAACCGCCGTTTCCTGGCAGTACGGTGAAATTCCAGCGGTTGTAACTTCGATTGGACCGGGTGCCCTACAGGCAATGGCAGGATCGTTGGCGGCGGCTTCAAATGGTGTCGGCGTCTATCACATATACGGCGATGAAACGACCTATGGGGAGGGCTACAATATGCAGCAAATCCCAAAGGAGCAACAAGGGTTGTTTGGTCAACTCACTGCGATCATGGGGCAATCATACGTGCTTCACACTCCGTCCGCTTTGAGAGATGCTCTACGCCGCGGTTCGGTTTGTGTTAATCATCCATTCAAGGCAGGCCCATTTTATCTTCTGTTGCCGCTGAACACCCAACCTGAAATGGTGCGTGTAAATCTCGAGACTATGCCAGAGCGTGATTGTTTCCCGCCAACTGCACCGGTTGAAGATCACGTCTACGAAAATGTGCTGAGCCTCATTGCTTCACACAAAAAGATAGCAATCAAAGCAGGTGGTGGCGCGCGCGGCCATGACGATGCAGTGCGAAAATTCGCTGAAGTGGCAGGTGCAGCTGTTGTTTTATCTCCTGGTTCCACAGGTGTGTTGCCTGATGCCCATCCACAAAACATGCACGTTGGGGGGTCGAAGGGTTCCATTTCGGGCAACTACGCCATGGAAAATGCTGAACTTTTGATAGCGATCGGTACGCGCGGCGTTTGCCAGGCCGATTGTTCCGGTATCGGCTACCCAAATGCGCGGGCCGTCATCAACATAAACAGTGATCTTTCTGATCTGGTGCACTATGCAAACACGCATGGTTTGCCCGGTGATATTTCGGCAGTTATCGAGGGTTTACTTGCGCGCAGCAACGTGACGCTTAGTCCAAATGCAGATTGGCTTGCAGACTGCCTTACAGCAAAGGAGCAATGGGAAAGCTTTAAGGCGCAGCGTTATGAATCACCCGTTTTAACTGATGAAACCTGGCAAGCTGAAGTTCTCACCCAGCCTGCAGCAATTAAAGTCGCAGCGGATTTCGCCAAATCAGAGGGTGCCACAAAATATTTCGACGCCGGCGATGTGCAAGCCAATGGATTTCAAATTGTCGAAGACGATAATACTGGCGAAACATTCACAGAATCTGGCGCCTCTTACATGGGGTTTGCCGTATCCGCGCTTCTGGCGTCGGCTGTCGCGGGTAAGCCTAGATATGGCATCGCCTTTACCGGAGACGGATCATTTATGATGAATCCGCAAGTTCTAATCGATGCGGTTGAACATCGAGTAACGGGAATGATTGTGCTTTTCGACAACAGGCGCATGGCGGCAATTACTGGCTTACAAGAAGCGCAATATGACAATGAATTCCGCACCAATGATGGAGTCACGGTGAATTATGTCGAACTGGCTAGTGCTGTGCAGGGTGTCAAAGCATTATCTGGTGGGGCAAGTATCTCTGAGCTGCAGACCGCACTGAGCGAAGCGCGCGCTCATGAAGGTTTGTCACTAGTCCATGTGAAGGTCTATTCTGGAAATGACCCTTTGGGTGGAATGGGCGCCTATGGGTCGTGGAACGTTGGCAACTGGGTTGAAGACGTGCAAGCGAAATATATCGAGCAAAAAATTTAGAAAACGCACCTATGTCAAAAGAAAACAAACACGGTCTGGCAAATGGCCTGACAAATTATGGTGACCGGGATTTCTCACTTTATCTGCGCAAGTCTTTTGCCAGTTCGATGGGATACTCGCGTGAGATGTTGGCGAAAAAAATCGTCGGCATTGCCTACACGCCCTCTGGTTACAACAATTGCCACCGGCATTTTCCTGAGATGCTTGAAGCCGTTAAGCGCGGTATTCTTGCCGCCGGGGCGTTGCCAGTAGAGTTTCCGACCATTTCATTGGGAGAGGTTTTCCTCAACCCGACTAGCCTGAAGTTTCGCAACCTCATGTCGATCGACACCGAAGAGATGATCCGCGCCCAGCCAATGGATGCGGTTGTGTTAATGGGGGGATGCGACAAAACGGTACCTGCTCAATTAATGGGTGCCGCCTCTGCTGATCTTCCCGCTATTCAAGTGGTCGCTGGTCCCATGATGACGTCTAAGTATGGTGAGGAACGGCTTGGAGCGTGCACAGATTGCAGAAGGTTTTGGGGGAAATATCGGGCTGGCGAGATAGATGCGGAAGAAATTAGCGATATAGAAATGCGGCTCGCCACAACTGCTGGCACATGCGCGGTAATGGGCACAGCCTCGACGATGGCCTGCATTTCCGAGACGCTTGGAATGTCGCTTCCTGGAACTGCCGCCATTCCTGCGGTACACGCTGATAGGCTTCGTGCTGCAGAAGCGACAGGTGCCGCCGCTGTAGCGTTATTATCCAGCGGCATAAAACCAAGCCAGGTCATCACCCATAAATCTGTCGAGAACGCGCTGCGCGTTTTGCTGGCCATTGGTGGCTCCACCAATGCGATTATTCATCTCACAGCAATTGCTGGCCGTCTGGGCATTAATGTCACGCTTGACTGGCTTAATGAACTCTCTGACACCACGCCGGTTTTGGTCAACTTAAAGCCCGTGGGCGATAACTATATGGAAGACTTTTTTGCTGCCGGCGGCATGGGGGCAGTTTTGCGTGAACTCAAACCCAAGCTCAATCTAGACTGCCTGACAGTGACCGGGCAAACACTTGAAGACCGCCTCAACGAGCCTGCCCAACCGGTCGACCGCAACATAATTGCAGAGATAGACGAGCCCTTGGAACCACAAGGTGGACTTGTCGCCCTTTTCGGTTCCTTGGCACCGCGAGGTGCAATCTTGAAGCGGTCTGCCGCGGACACTTCGCTGTTTGAGAAAGAGGGAAGGGCGGTCGTTTTCTCATCGTTGGAAGATTTGGCAAGCCGGATTGATGATCCTGACTTGGATGTGACGTCAGATGATTTTCTGGTTTTGCAAAACGCCGGCCCCGAAAGCCCTTCTGGCATGCCGGAGGCGGGTTATCTGCCGATACCCAAAAAACTCTCGGCAAACGGAGTAAAGGATATGGTGCGTATATCCGACGCGCGTATGTCTGGCACCGCGTTTGGAACGATTGTGCTGCATGTCACACCCGAGGCTGCTGCTGATGGCCCGCTTGCTCTAGTTCGCAACGGTGATCGTATTAAACTGTCTGTGAACGAACGCCGGATTGACTTGCTCGTTGAGGACAATGAACTGGTGAACCGAAGAAAAGCAGTTGTTACAGTGCGCCGTAACCCGAACACGCTGCGCGGATATGACAGGCTTTACGCTGAGCAAGTCTTGCAGGCTGATGAAGGATGCGACTTTCAGTTTTTACAACCGGTTGGCAAGACTTAAACCTGAGAGAAATGTCCGACTTTTTTGCGCCCTTCAGGCGACGGTCTATAAAATTCGAACAAACTTTATTTGAGCTCTATTTAAACAGATTAGAGCACTCGATATCTGGAGCTGTTCCCTATTTGGGATGAAGTCAAGCCCGGTGGGCATATTATAGGCACAAAGTACACATTGGAAAAATTTAAGCATGCGTTCATTATTCCAGAATTGACGCACCATGATGGCTTTGAGCAATGGGAAGCTGAGGGCACACTCGATACGAACGATCGGGAAATCAGGAAAGTTCGGCAGATGCTGTCTGACTATGAAATGCCAAAACTGGATGAAGCTATCAACGAGGAGTTAAGTGAGTTTGTCGAAAGTCGGGTACTAGAACGCCCAGATTCAGTCTCTTAGTTCATCTAATATCTAGTCGGCATCAGTTGAATAGTCTCCGGTTAGAGCTGTAGTTACTCTTCATTGCGTTATTGTTTTCATCACTGAGAGAAACAATGGCACTATCTAAAATTGATAAGATTGAGGCGTTACTGAAAAGCATCGAAACCGGCGATATAGCATCCGTCGCGGTGGTAAACGAAGCGACATACGTTCAGCACAATCCGCAGACCCACGAAGGCAGCGAAGGTCTAGCGACGCTCTTCAAGAAATTGTCGAAGACAGAACCAAAAGTTAATATGGTGCGTGGCTTCGAAGATGGAGATTTTGTGTTCGCCCACATGGAATATGATTTTTCGAGTCGAAAAGTTTGTTTTGAAGTGTTTAGATTTGAAGATAATCACGCTGTTGAACACTGGGATAATTTGCAAGAACGGCAAGAGCCTAATCAATCAGGCCGCAGCATGGTGGATGGACCAACCGAAGCTGATGACCTTCAGTTAACCGAAAGCAACCGCGTTCTCATCGCTTCATTCGTCGAAACAACACTTATCGGAACAGAACTAAGCCGATTTGATGACTTCATCGACGCAGAAAACTACGTCGAACACAATCCGCAACGAGGCGACGACATTTCAAGCTTCAAATCTGAATTGCAAACGCGAACTGACGGCGGCGCATTTATCGACTATCACCGCCTCCATCGCGTACTAGCCCAAGGCAGTTTTGTACTAAGCGTTAGTGAGGGTCAGTTGGACGGGCAACACGCCGCTTTCTATGACTTGTTCCGCCTCGCAAACGGAAAAATTGTCGAGCATTGGGACACCATAGAAAAAATCGCACCAAAGAGCGCATGGAAGAACGATAATGGCAAGTTTTGAGAACATTAAAGGCGGAAGGCAAAAAGCCGAGTCGCCGCTGAAAAGTTCTTCTGTTACATGTCATATGTCTGCCAAATCGCTTACACGCCTTGAACTTGATGTGTATAAATAAAGCCAAAATGCCTTCTCAATAACTCCGGACCAAACATAATGTTTACCGAGGCCGCGCTTTCCAGTTTTGCCGTCACGCTTTTTTCTATGGCAAACCCAATTGGCAATGTCGGCGTCTTCGTTGGCGTCACATCCGACCGCACGCCGCAAGAGGCGAAACGCATCGCGTGGGCATGCGCACTTGCGGTGCTCATTACGCTGTTGATTGTGACCTGGGCAGGTTCGTTCGCCCTCAAACTGTTTGGCATCTCTATCGACACGCTTAGAACCGCAGGCGGGATTATCGTTTTACTAATTGGACTTAACATGTTGTCGAATGAAGCAAAGCACTCTCATTCTCCAGGTGAACTAAGCGATGCCAAGTCGCAAGAATCCGTTGCCGTTGTTCCCCTCGCAATTCCCATCGTCGCAGGCCCGGGTACCCTTGCTGCAGTATTGGTCGCTGCGCAACAACACCCTGCCGTTCTAAGTAAGCTGGAAATCTCCTTCGTTATCCTCATAATTTCCGGGATTGTCGGGCTATTCTTTAGCTTTGCGAAGCCCGTCTCGATGAAGCTCGGCCGGTCTGGAATGGGGGTGGTTACCCGCGTCATGGGTATGATCTTGGCGGCGATCGCCATGGGGATGCTGGCGGAAGGTTTAAAAGGTCTGTTTCCCGTTCTGGCGGGCTGAAAACCACCACGAACACAAGAATTTATCGGATAATACCCGGATTTTTTGCCAGTTCTAATCCGGGAAAGACCTTTCTTTCAAGGTCATTGAGCTCAATGCCAAAAAGATCGCGCATCGCCCACGCTGCATAGCTTCGCACATCTGCTGTCGGCATAAGATCGCGGCGGTCGTAAAGCGCTGATTCCGATAATCCCGGCCACCCGCCAAAAACCTTACCGCCGCGCACCGCGCCACCGCCAACAAACATCATGCCTCCTGTGCCATGGTCAGTACCCACATTGCCATTTTCGCGTGCTGAACGTCCAAATTCCGTCATGGCCAACACCGCTGTGTGCTGCCAGTTATCACCAAGCCCGGCTTTCAACGTAAGTATTGAACTGTTCAATCGCTTCAGCGCTACGCTGAGGGGATATACCTGATTGCGATGCGTATCCCATCCGTTCAGGGAAAATGACGCAATCCGGGTTTCTTGGTTCAATCTTTCTGCTGCAAATCGGGCGAGCTTGTTCTCATATTTGTTCGATGGTTTCTGGGTGCCGCCAGCAGACATGGAATTTGTTAAATCGATCGCTTCTGTTGCCGCTTCATGAAAAAGCAGATCGTGCATGTAAATGCGTTCAAGAAGCAACCTGGCTTGCGGATTGAGGCGCATCTTCGTGTTCGGTGACCATGTGGCAGATGGCGCACTACCGCTCAAGATCAACATTTCGCTGCCACCAATTGCGTAAGCGGTCTCGCCAGTGACACCTGACTGCGTTTGAAGCAAGCGGTTTAGCCAACCATCGCGAACTGCATTAACGGCGACATCCACTCCTGTGCCTGCCTCCAACAAATCCTGCCCATCAAAGTGGCTACGCTTGTCGCGGTAAGGGGTGGCAACAGCCTGCACAAACCCTAGCTCTTCTGCATCCCATAAGGGGCGCAATTCCTTTAATGTGTCATTCAGGGCATAAAAATCCGTAAGCGGTTGGGAGGGACTTTTCAGCCTTGTGCGATAACCATGATAAAGCGGATCGCCGGTCGGCTGCAAAACATCCAACCCATCCATTCCCCCGCGCAAAATTATGACGACCAAACGCGCATCACCCGGCACGGACGCCATTGTAATCGGGGTCAGAAGCGGATGGGCAGCGATGGAACACCCAGCAAATGTAGCTTGCTTCAAGAACGTACGCCGGTTTGGTTTCTCAAGAGCCATTGATGAGTTCCCTCTAGCGCAGGTTCAATTCAGCAGACGCAAGGATGAGTGCCACTGCATCTGATTTCGTTTCCGCTGCGCGCGTGGCAAACTTCAAATCTTCCCGCGACGCATCTGCAAGAACCCGCTCCAAAAAGAGTTGCGGATCATCAACTTTCGATCCATGTCGTGCCGTCAATGTGATGGCAAAATTAATCCTGTTGGAAAGACCTTGTGGCGTGATCCAGTGCTCTGCGTCTTCTGGCCAACCATTAGGCCCGCCCGGTTCCAGAAATGTTTGCCCCATATTGCGCAATTGCACCCAAAGATCTTGCACATTGCGCTTGTAGCTCAAGTTCGCAATTTCTTCCCCCCGAATGTTCATGGCAATCATCGCGGTTGCCAGAAAGTCGAAAGGTTGCCTAACCTTGTTACCAAGAGATTTCCATGTGCTTGGATGATCCAAAAGCGCGCTATAGACAGACATAAGGTTTCCCTCTGAGGTGCGATAGGCATCCTCCAAGGTGCTTATTAAATCTTGATCTGGTGTGTCGGACACAAAATGACGTGCAATCTTTGTTGCAAGATGCCTGGCAGTTGTAGGATGAGCTGCTAAATCCTCAAGCGCCTCCATTACAAAGCCCACACCCGCCATTCCATTGCCATACACCTTGCCCAGCAGCTGTTCGCGCCCGGGCTCAACAATTTCACCATTAAAGAAGTAGCCGCGTTCTAAGTCATATGTCAGGCCGGTGAACAACTCCGCGAGCTGGCGCACGTCGGCTTGGGTATAGTCTGCGCCCACACCAAGGGTATGCAATTCCAAAACTTCGCGCGCAAGATTCTCGTTCAACCCACGCTTTGAACGCAAACCATATGGCGAATTAGGTCCAATAGAAGCATTCTGATCCAGATAATCCAGCATTGCCGGGTGGATCACCACCGCCTTTAGCATGTCGGCAAATCTGCCGGTGATATGTGGTCGAATAGCCTCATCGATATAGGCTGTCACCAGTGGCGCCGTTGGTCCCCGGCGCGAAACGACAGTAAAGTGATCGGCCCAAAACCAGGTTAAGCGCTCAAAAAACGGCGTGCTGGTATCAAGTATGCGCGCAACACTATGGGCGAGCCCTTGGGCGTTCA
>JBPCVX010000389.1:0-46202 GCA_051010095.1 Hyphomicrobiales bacterium | reverse complement strand
TCTAACATCCAGTGCAGTGCCGCGTTTGAAAAGACCGCGTCAAATTCCCCATCAAATTCAAGAGCATGCCCATCCATCACATGCGCATCCAGCCCCAGTTCACGGGCCGCATCGATCATATTGTCCGAGCCATCCACGCCCACGACTTCAGCACCTGCTTGCGCAATCTTGTGGGTCAAATGTCCATCGCCGCAACCAAGATCGAGAATGCGTTCGCCGGGCTGCGGATCAAGCCAGGCAAAGACATCGCCCGCCAAATCGGCAACAAAGCGCGCGTTCTGCGCATAATCATCCGCTTCCCAAGTTTGCTGGCTGTGTGACATATTTTTGGAACTATTTGTTCATGAACTCTGAAATAAGCGCGAACAGATCAATCGACCCTTGTGTGTTTTCGATCCGGTCGCCATCTTTTAAAATCGTGTCGCTTCCGCCCACTTCAAGCGCAACAAATGTCGCCCCCAAAATGCCTTCCGTCGTCACTTTGGCGGTTGTGTCTTCAGGAAGCTTGAGCCCCTTTTCAACAGCCATCGTAATCACCGCCTGATAGGTTTCATGGTCAAGCTTTTGATCAACGACGGTGCCAACCTTCACCCCCGACAAGCGCACATCGGTGCCGGAGCTTACGCCAGCCGCATTTTCGAACGCCGCTGAAAGCTTATACCCGTCACCACCCTTGCCAAGTTCCGCAGTGGAATAAACGAAAGAGAAGAAAGCAATCGCCAACGCAATAACGCCTGCACCGACAATGGTTTCAACCGCACTGTTTTTCATGTTTCACACCTTTAGAGTGTTTCACCAATCGCGCGCCAAATCCTAGTTCGGGCTCCACGCCTCGTAATCTTTTTCAGCCTCTGGCTTCGGATTGTACAAGCTGCCATCGGGCCGGTAAGCGCCTGCCGTGCCAGTTAGGTTGGCCTGATGACCCATCTCCCACTCGCGCGGTGTGTAATCTTCTTCAGAAGGCGGTGTGTCTGTGCGGTGATGCATCCATCCATGCCACCCGGCAGGAATGGCAGAGGCTTCCGCATAGCCGTTATAAATCACCCAGCGGCGCTCAGCGATGGATGAGGGAATTTTCGATGGTGCACGGTAATAAACATTACCAAACTCATCTTCCCCCACGCGCTCGCCCTTACGTGCTGTAAAGAAGCGCGTGCCGTAGGTTTGTCCGTTCCACCAGGTGAAAAATTGGGTGATAAGACCAGCCATTATCGATTCAGTTTCCGCGTTTTCCGATATATCCGGGAATATGACCTATGTGACCTATTTGGTCCAGCGCAATTTGCCGCTAAATTATGGTATAAACAAGAGCTTGTTCGCCCAACAAAGGACTTTTCATGCGCACGTTCCTCACGGCTTTGGCTTTCCTCTTCATCTCAACACTCGCTACCCACGCTAAAGAAAAGGCGATTTGCGATGCATCCGGCGCGTGCGCGGGCAAATCGTCAAATGTGGAATACAAAGATTGCCTCTATAAGCTTGCTGAAAAGCAAGATGGCGAACTCAACGTGCTTTACAAGAAAGTGCGTGCAATGTTGCGCGATGATTTCGATACGATCGAAACATCAGCGCCAAAAATATGGCCGCAGATTCGCGACGCTCAACGCAGTTGGATCAAGTTTCGCGATAATCAATGCTCAGGTGAGGCCTCAATTGCCCAGGGGGGAACGGCTGCCGGCGGATGGTATTCAGATTGCGTGTGCCGGCTCACCCATCAACGCAATCAGAACCTGCGCCATATCCTGAAAAGCTGGGGGCCGCAGAACTAGATTAAATTTTGCATTAAGCGTTCTTTTTCAGCACCAAAACCCAACCACCCATGTCTATGCCGCGAATATGTTCGCCATGCTCTTCCAGCACCATGGAAACGGCAGGACTGGCATCAACCGCACGCAGTTTGGCGATTAGTGAGCCCTCGGCATAAAACTTATCGTTGATACCAATCACCATGGCCCCGCCTGGCCCGAGCACACGTAACAGTTCATCCACCGCATCTGCATTAACATGGCCATAACTGAACACGCCAACCACCGCAATGCCGGCATAGGCGCCATCGACAATGTCGGCCATGGGTTCGTTCAAATCGGCAGCAAACAGGGTGCGGTAAATACCGCGGTCAGCGACTTTATCGAGCATCCCTTGTGAGAAATCACAGCCATCAATCGGGCCGTAGCCTGCTTCTTTAAGCGTAACACCGGCAAGACCAGTGCCACAGCCCGCATCGAGAACCCCGCCCGCATCAGCTTTTAGAAATTTCTGCAACGCCTCAGTACAGCGCTTTGGTTGCTGGTACTCGTTTTCAGCAACAAGTTCTTGGTCGTAAACCTCTGCCCAATCGTCATAAAGGTGGCGCACATCCTCACCACCCTTAAGCTTGTAAGCATCTTTTAGAAATCGTTTTTCGTCGGCCATGCGCCAAATTTAGACTTAGTTCCCGGAAACAAAAAGCGCTTTGCGGTTTTTCCGGTGGTTCAGTGAAACCCATTGCATTGGGTGCTCTTGGCTTTGGCGTTTAAGGTATGTGTAAGGCGTATTCGTCCAAGCTTTCACGCGAGGCTCTTGATTGTCGAGCACGAACTCGCCTTTGTCGGTGATTACCGTCAACACCGCGTGGCCAGCATCTTCTTCATCCAGAACGACAGTGATCAACAGCGCCTCACGCGGCCAGCCCAAATCCATTAAATAACGACGCTTTAACAGCACATAGTCTTCGCAGTCGCCAGCGTTGACAGGATAAGACCAACGCTCAGCCACATTATGCAGCTCCTCATCTGTGAAAGGTTCAATTTCCTTGTTCACAAATGAATTGATCTGCTTCAACTCAGACCACCGGTCTGCATCAAGCTTTACGCGCACCTTGGAACCAGAACGCACATTGCAATCTTGAGGATGAGAGGCGCAAAATTCGACCCAGCCCATTGGCGGTGTGGTTGCACCGAGTTCGCTGGCATAAGCAATTTTTTGCTTCGCGCCTGAGAAATTGTAAACCGTCGCCTGTTGTCCAGCATCAGCTGGAAGTACAGTGAGTGCATACATGGCTGCTGCAATGAAGAGAGCGCGCAATGCAAAACGCTGCAGCGCTGTTCCTAAATTATCCCCACGAGTCAACATCATAGCCCTCTCCGCTCAAGTGTTAACGCAAGGTTAACTTTCTCGATTCGCGAGCGCAATGGGTTATGAGTCCACGGGGCCGATTTTCTTAATTAAAGGTTAACGCAAAAACGGGGCCACTCAGGGCCCCGTCAACGCATTGATTTTTAATAAAATTTTACGAAACGTGCGTTTTCGCACTAGTGATAAACATACACTTTCGAGCCAATTGCGACGCGCTCGTAGAGGTCGATCACGTCCTTATTGCGCATTCTGATGCATCCTGAAGACACCGCACCGCCAATTGTCTGGGCCTGGTTTGTGCCGTGAATACGATACAGTGTGCTGCCCAAATACAGCGCCCGCGCACCGAGAGGGTTTTCAGGACCACCCGGCATGAATTCCGGAATCTCACGATTATTCTGCACGCGCTCGCGCTCAATCATTTCTGCTGGCGGGCGCCAGCTTGGCCATTCTTTTTTGCGCGAAATATAAGAAACACCGCCCCACTGGAAGCCCTGGCGGCCAACGCCAACGCCATATTCAAGGGCCCGGCCAGGGCTCAACACATAATAGAGCTTGCGCGTTGATGTACGCACAACAATGGAACCGGGGCCATATTCTTCGCTTACCGCAACAACATTGCGGGTGCTGCCGGTGGTAATATTGTCAACTTTGGGCGTTTTGGGCGCTATGGTAAGCACGCCCTCCCCCATATTGTTGCCAAATTGGCTCACGAAATCGCCCAGGCCATCAAGCCCTTCGCCAATTTGCTTGTTCAAACCTTCAACTTGTTTGTTGATATCAAACTCAGCTTCCGCAGGCAGGGCCAACCCAACCAAAAGGCAGATGCTGATTATAAAACTTTTAAATAGAGAACATTGCATAACGCAAACCTCAAACGCTTTACCTATACATCCAGGCACATGTGTGCCCTTTAGCTGTGTTATGCCCATATTAAGGTTAATAGGTGGTTTCAGAATGCGCGGAAGCGCGAAACGATCATTATTGGGGCTTATTGCGATCAGGTGCCTCGGTAAGCGCGATAAGAAGCTCGCGAAGCGTCTCTAATCCTGAAGGTCCAATTATGGTGGCACAACTGGCTTCAAAATCGCGAATTTGACGTGCAGCCAGCGCGCGCAAACGCTGCCCTTTGGTTGTGACCGAAACGACCTTGTCGCGGTTTCCATGCGGTGCCGGATCAACCTGCAAAACCCCGTGGTCAACAAGCCGGACAACCGCTTGTTGTGCGGCCTGGCGCGAGAATCGCATCTCGCGGTGAATTTCTGATAACTTCATGGTGCGCCCGCGCATCTGGCCAAATACCCGCATGTCCGACGGTCTTATCTTGGCAAATTCGGTTTCCGCGCGTTCGGCATCCATGCGCCCGTTCCAATGCGCGATCAAGGTCATCATCAATCCCTTGATGTTGGTTGCTAAAAAAGCATCATCTTTTTTATCAATCATGGTTGACAAAACTCACTTTGCACATCATTTATCAACCATGATTGATAACCTATGGAGCGGACAGTGAACAGACGAAGTTTTGTAATGGGTGCAGCCGCAGGGGCTGGTTTAGCAATGACCGGCAGCGGTATTCTATCGGCACAGGCAAATGCGCGGCCATTAGCAATACCTTCATTGACAGATCTCACGCGATCAGTTCCAGATGAAATCCCGCTAAAGCTCGCAGCAGCAGCGCATGATTTTGGAACTGGTGCACAAAGCGCAACCCTTGGGATAAATGCCAATCACCTTGGCCCGGTTATGCGCGTGAAGTCGGGCCAAACTCTACCCTTTGCAGTTACAAACACGCTTGATGAAGCGGTCGCGCTGCATTGGCACGGGCTTCACATTCCAGGCAATGTTGACGGCGAGCCGCATTAAGAGATCGCGCCCAGTCAGATCTGGCGGCCTGAAGTTCCGATCCGTCAAGGCGCGTCCACCAATTGGTTTCATGCCCACACCCACGGAAAAACCGCATACCAAGTGTATCGCGGCCTCGCAGGCGTATTGCTGATCGAAGATGATGCCAGCTTTTCTGCCGATCTGCCGCAAACATATGGCGTGGATGACTTTACATTGATCCTCCAAGACAAGGCTTTCGACACATCTGGCAAACTGACATATGAACTCACCGCTGAGGTTTTCGAAGACGGGTTTGAAGCCGACACACTCGTCGTCAACGGTGCCATAGCACCGGTTCACCAGGCGGTACCGAAAGGCCTCGTGCGCTTGCGCATACTGAATGCGTGCAATGCCCGTTTCCTCAACCTGTCACTTTCAAATGGTGCACCGCTTACAGTGATTGCGTCCGATGGCGGTTTCCTTGACGCTGCTGTTGAAACGGCGACGCTAAACATATCCCCCGGTGAACGCTATGAGATCTTGGTAGACATGCGCGGCGCTTAAAACCTTGCGCTCCAAGTGTCATTTCCCGAAGGCGAACCAGAAGGGTGGGAAATCGTTACTCGGTATTTTTCTGGTGATCCCACCATAACCACCCTCACGCTAACCACCGACCCTTCCCTAAAGGCACTTGATAGCGCCATGCCAAAAAAGTTGGCTAATCTAGCGCCACCGCGCCCACAGGAGGCCAAACGCACCCGGGAGTTTCAGCCCAATATGGGCGAAGAGGGAAATCTTGCCGTTCTTGCTGCGTCATGGGGAAATATCTGTGGCGTAGGCGGTATGGGGATCAACGGGCAACCGATGAACATGTAGCGCGTTGACGTGAAAGTGCCGCTTGGTGAAGCTGAAATCTGGCGCATCACGGCGGATGATATGGAACATCCCTTTCATATCCACGGGTGTTCCTTCCGCATCTTACGCCAACGCGGCATTGAACCTCCAACTTATGCACAAGGCTGGAAAGACATGGTGGCCGTACAAGAAGGCGTATCAGAGGTTCTGGTGACGTTTAACCATCTGGCCGACGCTGCAACGCCCTATATGTATCACTGCCACATTCTTGAACATGAAGATTGCGGAATGATGGGCCAGTTCACAGTATCTGCGTGAACTGGTTCGCTATTCTTTGGGCAGGTTCAGCCTAATATGCAGCTCGCGCAATTGGCGCGCGTTCACTTCTGATGGTGCCGCCATCATAAGGTCTTCCGCCTGCTGGTTCATTGGGAACAAGGTTACTTCGCGCAGGTTCTCTTCACCACACAGCAGCATGACGATACGGTCTATACCCGGTGCAATGCCACCATGGGGCGGTGCGCCATATTTAAGCGCGTTCAGCATGCCGCCAAATTTGTCTTCCAATACGCTGCGGTCATAGCCTGCAATATCAAAGGCCTTTTCCATGATTTCTGGAATGTGGTTCCGGATGGCGCCCGATGAAAGCTCTACCCCGTTGCATACAATGTCGTATTGGTAGGCCTTGATATCGAGCGGGTCCATTGTCTCTAGCGCTTCAAGGCCACCTTGCGGCATCGAGAACGGGTTGTGAGAGAACTCAACTTTCTTTTCTTCCTCATCCCATTCAAACATTGGGAAGTCGACGATCCAGCAAAACTCGAAAGCATCTTCATCAATGAGGTCCAGTTCTTCGCCCACGCGGGTGCGGGCCTGGCCTGCGAAAGACACAAAGTTTTTCGGCACACCACAGGTAAAGAACACCGCATCACCATCTTCAAGGCCAAGCTGTTCGCGCAGTGCGGCAGTGCGTTCCGCGCCAATGTTCTTGGCAACAGGTCCTGCCCCTTCCCCGTCTCGGAAAAAGATATAGCCAAGACCTGGCTGGCCTTGCTTTTGCGCCCATGAATTCATGCGGTCACAAAATGCGCGGCTGCCGCCCTTCTTGGCTGGGATCGCCCAGACGCGGACATTATCGTCGGCTGCAATCTGGCCAGCAAACACCTTGAAGCCCGAGCCATCAAAATGCGGTGTCACGTCTTCCATCTCAATGGGAATACGCAGATCAGGCTTGTCGGACCCATATTTCGTCATCGCTTCCGCATAAGGAATGCGCGGGAATTTTTCGGTCACCTTTTTACCGTCTGCAAACTCAACAAACAGATCGCGCAGCACCGGCTCTACGGCGTTAAACACATCTTCCTGAGTCACAAAGCTCATCTCAATATCGAGCTGGTAAAATTCGCCCGGCGAACGATCGGCGCGCGCATCTTCATCACGGAAGCACGGCGCGATTTGGAAATAGCGGTCAAAGCCAGACATCATAATGAGCTGCTTGAACTGCTGCGGCGCCTGGGGCAGCGCATAAAACTTGCCCGGATGCATGCGTGAAGGCACCAGGAAATCTCGCGCCCCTTCCGGCGATGATGCCGTGAGAATAGGTGTCTGGAATTCAAAGAACCCAGCACCTGTCATGCGGCGGCGGATAGATGAAATAATCTGCGCACGCTTCATAATGTTGGCGTGCAGCTTGTCGCGACGCAAGTCCAGGAAGCGGTACTTGAGGCGCGTTTCTTCTGGATAATCCAGATCGCCAAACACCGGCAATGGAAGCTCAGCTGCCTTGCTCAGAATTTCAATTTCAGAGGCAAATACCTCGATCTCACCGGTTGCCAGATTTGAATTCACCGTATCGTCGGAACGCGCTTTTACTTCACCATCAATGCGGATCACCCATTCAGAGCGAACAAGTTCAGCGGTCTTGAAGGCTGGCGAATCCGGATCAGCGACAATCTGGGTCAGGCCATAATGGTCGCGCAGATCGATAAACAGCAATCCACCATGGTCCCTTACCCGGTGCACCCACCCAGATAGGCGCGCGGTGGAGCCTACGTCAGATTTACGCAAGTCGTTACAGGTGTGAGAGCGGTAAGCATGCATGGGACTAACCCTGATAAGTAATTGTGAAGTTGCCGTCTTTTAGGCAGGCGGTAAAGCGCATGCAAGCACCGATTTGTCAAGTCAGGAGTGAATTGCGCAGCTCTCATGAACCCATGGCCACAAACCGGAGAATTCGTTATAGTGACACTAAGGTGGAGCTGGGAATGGAAAGACGACTTACCGCAATACTCGCTGCCGACATGTTTGGCTTTAGCCGGCTGATGGAAATCGATGAAGATGGCATTATCATTCGGCAGAAAGAGCATCGCCATGAACTTATCGATCCGGAAATTGGAAATAATCACGGTCGTATTGTCAAAACAACTGGCGATGGGCTACTGGCGGAGTTTCCAAGCGCGCAAGATGCGGTGCGATGTGCCATAAGCATTCAACAAGGTATGCAACACCGTGAGGGCGAAAAACCCGAAGACAAACGTATTCAATACCGCGTCGGCATCAATTTGGGTGACGTGATCTTTGAAGACGATGATATTTTTGGCGACGGCGTAAATGTGGCGGCTCGCCTAGAGTCGCTTGCTGAACCAGGCGGCGTGTGTGTTTCGGACACAGTCTACCAAACTGTACAAGGTCCCCTGACTGAGACCTTCCGCGATCTTGGCTCACAACGTGTCAAAAACATTTCACGCGCTATCCGCGTTTGGCAATGGGCGCCGGATGCACCTGTATCCGAGATTGATATTTCCGACACAGCTTTGAACCAACAAATCCAGTTTTGCGCATCTGACGATGGCGCACAGATTGCCTATGCACGCGTTGGCAAAGGCTCTCCGCTCTTAAAGGCACCGAATTGGCTTAACCACATAGAGTATGAGTGGCGCAGTCCGGTCTGGGGTCCGGCCTTTGCAAGGCTTGCGCAAAGTAATGAACTCGTCCGCTTTGATCAGCGCGGAAATGGATTGTCTGACTGGGACGTGGGCGAGATTTCAGAAAACATGATGATAAAAGATATGGGTGCAGTGGCAGATTCTGCGGGACTTGATAAGTTCGCTATCTTTGCCATTTCCCAAGGATGCTCGTTCTCGATCCGCTATGCAGTTGAAAACCCTGACCGTGTTAAGTGTTTGGTTTTTTTAGGTGGCTATGTGCGCGGAAGGCTGATGCGCGATTCAAAAGAACAGGAAGATTTGTATCACGCCGCAGGCACAATGATTGAGCAAGGCTGGGGTTCACCCAACCCTGCCTATCGGCACTTTTTCACAGCCGCATTCATGCCAGACGCAACAGCTCAACAGGCCGACAGTTTTGATGAATTACAACGCATCTCAATCACGCCGCAAAATGCACTGCGCATTTGGGAAATGAACGGCAAAGTTGATGTCGCTGATTATGCCAAGCAAATCAAAGTACCAACACTCGTGCTTCACTGTGAAGGCGACCGCATGGCACCCCTCGAAGAGGGTCGGTATATGGCAGCGCAGATTCCAGGTGCCCGATTTGTCATGCTGCCCGGCAATAATCACGCACTCATAGAAGGCAGCGAGGCGTTCGATATGTTCTTTGAAGAAACCAATGCATTCCTGGCCGAGCATGGTGGATGAATGCTGAACCGCCATGCAGCGCACGCACATGAGGTTTGCAGGATTAACACACCAAAAAATCGCGAATTCAGGTTAGTATTGAAGTGTATTAATTTGATTTAAGTGACCACTTATGGCGTCGCTGCGTTCTCTTGTGCCGCTGCTCACCGCGGCGGCGATATTGTTGGCTGGTAACGGACTTATCGGCACAGCCATTGCTCTGCGTGCAACTCAGGAAGGTTTTTCGCCAATCGTGATTGGCCTGCTTGGCGCCGCTTATTTCTGCGGTTTCATCGCATCTTGTTTCTTCGCGGCAAAACTCATCCGTGCTGTTGGTCATATCCGCGTGTTTACTGCGCTGTCAGCCATCGCCACTGTAAGCGTTTTGTGCTTGATATTGGTTATCGACCCCATTGCCTGGACCATCGCCCGCTTTGTGATGGGATTTTGCTTTGCCGGGCTGTTCATGGTCGTTGAAAGCTGGATCAATGCCAGCGTCCACAATGACGACCGAGGCAGGGTGCTCTCTATTTACCGGATCGTCGATTTGAGCGCGGTGACCAGCACACAATTCCTGTTACCCATCATCGGCACCGATGGACCAAACCTGTTCATCGTCATCGGCATGTTTTTATGCCTCTCAATGGTGCCGATTTCGCTTTCTGACCGCTCCCGCCCTCAGCCACCAGAACAAGTTAAACTTGACTTGCGCGCCGTATGGATGATTTCGCCACTCGCCTGCATTGGTGCTACGACGATTGGGCTCACTAACTCGGCCTTCCGTTTGGTTGGCCCGCTCTATGCCAATGAAATGGGCCTTGATGTTACGGAAGTCGCCACCTTCATGAGCGCTGGCATTCTTGGGGGTGCCGCACTTCAATATCCCATGGGGTATCTGTCTGACCGCTTAGACCGTCGGTTGATTTTGCTCATCGCAACCATGGGAGCCGCGGCTTCTGGCATGTTCTTGGGCGGTATAACGGGCGAAAACCCGCTGTTGATTTATATGGGCATCTTCATGTTTGGCGCCTTCGCGCTACCTTTGTTTTCACTTTCGGCGGCCCACGCTAACGACCGCGCCCATGATGGCCAGTATGTTCTGGTTTCAGCAGGCCTTATGCTGTTTTTCTCAATCGGCGCAGCAGTTGGTCCGCTTATCGCCTCCTGGGTCATTGAGAAATATGGTGCCAGCGCCTTTTTCACATACACCTCGATTGTGCATGCATCGCTCATTGGCCCATTGATCTGGCGCTATATTGTTAACCCCCGCGTGATGGGGCGTACGCGCTATGTGGCGCTGCTGCGCACGTCGCCGGCGATCTTTAAAATGGCGCAAAAGCCCGAACGTAAAGAAAACCCGGGGAAAACATGAAGTTTTTTCAGGCATTCCGCCAGTCGTAATGACGACTCATACGTCATAGGCTATAAGCCCCAAATGCATATTGTCACAACGACTGAAGACCTCGCAGAGGTTTGCGAGATCTACGCCAAAGAACCATACGTCACGGTAGATACGGAATTCATGCGCGAGTCCACCTATTGGCCGCAGCTGTGTCTTATCCAAATGGCAGGCGAAACCAAAGAGGTGATCGTCGACCCGCTGGCAGACGGTATTTCTCTCGAGCCGTTCTTTGAATTGATGGCAAATGAGAGCGTGGTGAAGGTGTTTCATGCCGCCAGGCAAGATGTTGAGATTGTCTATAATCTCGGCAAGCTTATTCCAAAGCCCCTGTTTGATACCCAGGTCGCGGCAATGGTAAGCGGCTTCGGCGATTCAGTTGGTTATGAGAACATTGTGCGCCAGATCACCGGTGGACAGATCGACAAAACTTCGCGTTTCACAGATTGGTCACGGCGGCCTTTGAGCGATAAACAGCTCAAATATGCGCTTTCCGATGTCACCCATCTGCGGCAAGTTTACGAGCATCTCAAAACCGAGCTTGACCGCACAGACAGGGAAAGCTGGCTTGCTGAAGAGATGGAAATACTCACCTCTGCCGACACCTATTTCGTCGTGCCAGAACGCGCCTGGCAGCGGCTAAAATTTCGCGCCCGCAACAAGCGCGCGTTGGCCGCATTCATTGAACTGGCAGCGTGGCGTGAAAAAGAAGCCCAAGATCGTGATGTACCTCGAGGACGTATCTTGAAGGACGATGCTTTGGCTGAAATTGCGACCCAGTTGCCAAAAGATGTCGACGCGCTTGGAAAATTACGCGCCGTCCCGCGTGGCTTCGCTAACTCGCGCCATTCTAAGGGTATTTTTGTTGCCTTGAGCGAGGCAGCACGGCGTGATCCTTCCACCCTTCCTGAAATCAAGAACGGACATGGCCCAGCCAAACCGCCTGGCCCGCTCGTGGATCTGTTAAAAGTTGCGCTTAAGCTGGTGTGTGAACAGAATAATGTTGCACCAAAGTTGATCGCGAATGTATCGGATCTGGAAGCAATTGCCTTGTCAGACAATGCGGATGTGCGTGCCCTGCAAGGGTGGCGGCGCAAGCTATTTGGCAACCTCGCGCTCGATATCAAGCATGGGCGCCTTGCGATTGCGGTTGAAAATGGGGAGGCAATCACTGTTCCACGGGATGCTTCAACTTTCAAAGCTGCTGAATAAGGCGCTCTAGTTTTTCACTTTAGCCTTGCATCCAATAAGGATGGCAAGATCCAGAAGACGTTTTTCAACCCGTTCACCGTTCAGATTCCTTAAGCTCTTGGGCAAACGTAATTCAAGAATTCTGCCGCTTTTGAATTCTAGTTTCAATTTCGGCAACACGCCTGGCATTGCACCTGAAAGCACGTAAGATAAACGCTGGGCAGCTGCGATCAATCGCGCACGATCTGCCATATTACCGTCAACCATTGACACAAGCGCATCAGGAGCACTTTCAGAATATGGCCCCTTGTAACGATAATAAATGGCGAGCGCCAAAAAGATGCGCCCAGGGTGATCAACACCAGAGAAACTTGCCTCCGAAACATGGGTGAGTGCGCGTTCACCACGATAGTTGGGGTGGGTCAACCATCCTGTGTCAGCCAACAAGCACGCCGCGTACCGCAAGCGTTTTTGCGCAGCATTTTCCTTCAGCGGACTTTCTTTAAAAAGTTGATCTGTCCATTTGCACAATTCACGCTCATGTTCCGGCGAACGTGCCATCATGCGGGCTGTATCCCAGCATGCCGCCAACAAAGGATCTTGGCCGCGCTTCTTTTTTGGTAACTTTGAGTGCAGCAAACCTTCGCGCAACCCGCTGGCTGACATCACAACTTGGCTAGGGTCGCCGTAGCGCAGCAAGCGATCAAGAACCATCGATGCCAAGGGCAAGGTCTCCGCACGCACCGAATTAATCGATCCAATTTCCCGCAGACTTTCCGGGCTTAAACCAGAAACCAAACCGGCCAGTGAGCGGGCCGCATTCTGTTCGATCGTATATGCCTGCATAACATTCAAAGGATATTGGTTTTGTGCGACATGAAGCCGCGCAAGGTTACGCCACGCCCCACCAACCGCATAAAAATTGCGCCCCTTGAGCAGCTTCAGCAATTTTAGCGATGAAAACGCATCATCAATGAGCTCACGGGCTTCTTCTTGCGATCCGCCAGAAACATCGCGCAAACGCAAAGGCCCTAATGGAAGGGTGACGCCATCACCAATTTCACCGCCGCGCACATCGACCAGTTCCAGGCTGCCACCACCCAAATCACCCACCATGCCATCGGCATCAGGAATTGCTGATAGCACGCCCATGGCCGCAAGCCGTGCTTCTTTCTTGCCAGACAGCACGTTGATTTTCGCACCTAATGCCTCGCGCGCCTGTTTGATGAACTCTGGGCCGTTTTTTGCCTCACGAGCTGCTGCTGTTGCCACCGCAAACAAATCTTCAACGCCAATATGGAGGCACAAAAGCTTAAACCGCGACAGGGCTTTTAACGCGCGCTCGATGCCTTCGTCGGACAACTTACCCGTGATCGCCACACCGCGGCCCAAGCCGCAGAGAAGTTTTTCATTGAATATCGGCGCGGGTGCCCGGCGCAGACCGTCATACACCACAAGACGCACAGAGTTAGACCCAATGTCGACAATTCCAACCGGCCTAAAGCGCGGACGCCGTAACGTCTTATCAATCTTACTTGGTGCCACGCGGTTCGCCCGATGCGTTGCGGCGCCGTTCAATTCCTAATGGTAAGTTCTTTTTCAACGCCTTCCCCCGTCCAGACAAACTTGGATTCGTCATGAAATATTCATGCGCGTTAAACGGCTCTTCGCCGTCTTCCGGCACCACCCGATGCCATGAACCATCCCCCATCATGTCCCAACTTTGTTGGTTATCGCGCAGGTTTGCAACCATGATTTGGGAGAGTACTTGCGCGTGCACGGTCGGGTTTTCGATCGGCACGAGCGTCTCCACCCGCCGGTAGAGATTTCGCGGCATCAAGTCGGCTGATGTCATGTAAACCTTAGCCTTTTTATGCGGCAAACCATGCCCTGCCCCAAAACAGATGATGCGCGAATGTTCCAAAAAGCGACCCACAATAGATTTTACGCGGATGTTTTCTGACAATCCGGGAACATCGGGCCGTAAACAACAAATACCGCGGATGATCAAATCAATCTGCACCCCGGCATTGCTTGCCTCGTAAAGCGCATCAATCATCGTGGGATCAACCAATGAGTTAAGCTTCATCCAAATGCGCGCTGGTTCCCCCGCCTTTGCATGCGCAATCTCCCCGTTAATGTCTTTGAGCAGACGCTTGTGCATGCTGATTGGCGAGATCGCGAGCGCTTCCAGCTCCTTGGGCTCCGCATATCCAGAGATAAAATTGAAAATCCGTTGGGCATCGCGCGCCATCACCGGATCAGCGGTGAAATAGGCCAAATCAGTATAGATCTTCGCAGTAATCGGGTGGTAATTTCCCGTGCCATAATGCACGTATGACCGCAGTGTATTTCCTTCCCGGCGCACCGCCAAAGACAATTTCGCATGGGTTTTCCACTCAATAAACCCAAACACCACCTGCACGCCTGCGCGCTCAAGGTCGCGCGCCCATTGAATATTTGCCGCCTCATCAAAGCGCGCTTTGAGTTCCACAAGAGCGGTTACAGATTTCCCGGCCTCTGCAGCCCGTTGCAGCGCGGCAACGATGGGGCTGTCTTTCGACGTTCTATAAAGCGTTTGCTTAATCGCCACGACATCCGGGTCATCAGCTGCCTGGCGGATGAACTGCACCACCACATCAAAACTTTCATAAGGATGATGCACCACGAAATCTTTTTCACTGATCGCTGCAAAACAATCACCGCCATGATCGCGAATGCGTTCTGGAAAGCGCGCGTTATAAGGCGTGAATTTGAGATCTGGCCGCTCATCTATGATCAGCTGAGAGGTATCGGTATATCCCACCAACCCTTCGCACACCACGATTGCTGCTTCATCAACCGCGAGTTCATCAGCCACAAAACTCCTCAAATCAAGCGGCATGCTGGCGTCGACTTCTAGGCGGATCACGGTGCCGCGACGGCGGCGCAGCAATGCGCTTTCAAAATAGCGCACCAAATCTTCGGCTTCTTCTTCAACTTCGATATCACTATCGCGAATGACACGGAACACACCCTTTCCCAACACCTCATAGCCTGGGAAAAGCGTGGTCGAATGGGTGAAAAGCAAATCTTCCAGCGTAATAAACCGCGCTTCTTGTGCGGCCGCATCGTGAGACGGCAAGCGAATAAAGCGCACCACTTTTTGCGGGACCGGAATGAGCGCACTCAGGAAGTGACCATCTTTCTTGCGCCGCAATCGCAGCGCCACCGTAAAACCACTATTTGGAATGAACGGGAAAGGGTGCGCTGGGTCCACCGCCAAAGGCGTTAGAACTGGGAAAACCTGCTCAAGAAAGTAATTCTCAGCCCAGGCGCTGTCTTCACCGGACAGTTCTTCTGCATCTGAGAGAATAACACCATTTTCGGCTAATTCGCCGCGCAAAATCTGCCACTGCCGATCTTGCTCACGCATGAGTTGGGCTGCAAGCTCACGCACTTCTTTCACTTGTTGGGCTGCAGTGCGCCCATCGGCACTAACAAAATCACCGCCTGCCTGCACCTGTGCCAGCAAACCAGCAACGCGCACCATAAAAAACTCGTCGAGATTGTTTCCAGAAATCGACAAAAACCGTAAGCGCTCCAGCAAGGGATGGTTTGGGTTGTTTGCCTCTTCCAAAACGCGTGTGTTGAAACCCAACCAAGAAATCTCGCGGTTGATGAACCGGTGTGGGTTACCCATTACCCAATCAGCATGCTCACCTTCATCATTTGGTGAAACATCAATGGCGGCAATCGCCACTTCCTCTTGCAGATCGTCTTTTGGGTTGTCTTCCATCATACTCTACGCATCCCAACACACATTAACTTGCACACTCAATGACATAATACCGCAATATCTATTGCAACAATATGACTTTGATCAAACGTCATTACTCTTCGCTACTGATCGCAACGCTCATGTGTTCACGGAACAGTTTGGCGATAAACGCGCGGGTGACGTCTGATTTTGTTCTCAAGGCGTGTGCATCGATCTCTGCAACGAGTTTACGCGCCGCAGCGCCACTGCGTTCCATGTGCTTAAGCATATAACTTATCACTTGTTCATCCACGGCAAGTTGGCGGTCTGAAAACAGCTTTACAAGGAGCCCGCGCAACAGCGTGTCATCGGGGCTACCGATTTCCACAACAGGTGTTGCAGCAAGCCTTGTTGCAAGATCATTCAGTCTGATGTTCCAAAGAGCTGCAACACGACGCGATGTCATCAACGCACTGCCACCCGTCTCACGCGCAAGATTTAGGGTATGGAACAGGGCCGTTTCATCAAACGGCTTATCACTCCCCAAATCTTCAATAACGCATGCGCCATTCGCAAGATAAGAGGGCACGTCAGCACTGTTTAGATCGCGCGCAGAAACGACAATGGCATTAGCGTGTGCGGCAAATACTTTGGCAAGATGGCTTTTCCCAGAGCCCTCAGGACCTAATAATATAAGCCCGTGATGAGGCCACTCCGGCCACAAATCTATTTCTGCGACAGCACGCTCGTTTGAGCCTGCGACGAGAAAATCCTCCCGCCCCATTGCCGTGCGGTGGGGAAGGTTGAGCACCAGTTGCTCACTGCCAGAACTGCCAGCGCTTCCAACCATCGCTAGGCGCCACCTGAGCTATTTTTGGTCTCCCCAGCATCACCCTTGTTGGTGCTGGTTCCCAGATATAGCGGGCTTTCAAGATAGCGCTTTAGCGCATAACGCACCAAAACCCCAAGCGCGGCTGCCAGTGGCACCGCAATCAACATACCCACAAACCCAAACAATAAACCAAAGGCAAACAGGGCAAACATAAGCCACACGGGATGCAGCCCTACGCTTGAACCCACCAGTTTTGGTGACAAGAAGTTTCCTTCAAGAAATTGGCCAAGGGCGAATATTCCAGCAACCGCAGCAACCATTATCCAATCAGGCCAGAACTGCACAAGCGCAGTCCCAATTGAAAACACACCACCCAGAATTGCTCCCACATAGGGAATGAAACTGAGGATGCCAGCGCCTAACCCAATCAACAATCCAAAGTTCAAGTCCACCATTGAAAGCGCAACGGCATAGAATATGCCAAGCGTTAGACATACCGTCCCCTGCCCACGGATGAACCCTGCCATCGCCCGGTCAATGTCAGCAGCTAATTCACGAATGGTGTCGCGGTGATCGCGCGGCAACCAACTGTCGATCTTAGCGATCATGCGATCCCAATCGTTAAGCATGTAAAAGGCAACGATGGGCGTCACCACCAGCAATGCTAATGTGTTGACCAAGGCCATTCCGCCCGACCATAGCGACTTGAGCATTGATGCAGCCCACCCTGCTGCTTTTCCAGCGATATCAGAAAGCGGGCCCGAAAGACGGCCATCGTCGGTCTCAAACAGTTGTTGAATAGATTCTGGCACAACCTGCTTAAACAATGCCGTGAGGGTTCTCGCAAATTCCGGTAATCGTTCAGCAAAATTGCCAATTTGATCACCCAGCACCGGCACAACAAGGACCAGAATGAGCACAAACAGCAGAACGAATACGCCGATAATGAGTGCAGTTGCTGCCAAACGTGGCATCTTATGGCTTTCAAGCCAATCTGCTATCGGATCAAGAAAATACGCCAACACCAAGCCCGCAACAAATGGCAAGAGCACGTCGCGCAGCAACCAAACAAGCATGAAAAATGCTATAAATGATATGGCCCAAAACCATAGCTGGCGTTGAATAGTCATAAAAACAAAACCTTATTCGTTGTCCCCCCGGCTCGCCTGCAAACCGTTGCCGTTGGACATGTGGATAATCCAGTCACGCATATAAGCGGCACCTGATGCAATGGTGAGCGTACCCACCAAAAAGCCCCCAACTATACTAAGCAAGTCGATATTAACGCCAAAACCAAGCCCCGCCAAAATCAGGCCTGCGAATAAGATTTGTCCAGCAGTGTTCACCTTGCTGATCCATAAGGGCCGCATTTCAATAGGCTTATCAAGCACCCATGACAATATCACCGCCCCAACAATCATGACATCACGACTGACGACAATGATGACCAATAACGCCGACATCTTGCCCAGAAACCCAAGTGCCAGATACATACTCACCAATAGCAATTTGTCCGCCAACGGGTCTAGGTAGGCCCCTAAACGGGTGGCGAGATCGAAACGCTTGGCGATAAATCCATCAACGCCATCAGAAATACCAGCGATGATAAAAACGGCAAAAGCCCACAAAAACTGACCCGTTACAATCAACCAGATAGCAAACGGCACCAAAATAATGCGGCCAATGGTTATCATATTGGGCAGTGACAATCGGAAATCCTCAAGCTGGAAAGTTTGTGAACTTATTGCGGGCGCAGGACCCACGTTCCTCTGTTCTGTTGAAGTGAAAAGCCGGTTTGATAAAACGCGTTTCGCAATTGGTTCAAAGACCCGGCAAACGCGATAGATATAATCGCACCACGCGCGGAAAGCGAATTAACATCGATACGCCCAACACCGTTGGTTGCCTGAATACGACTGCGCAAAACATTCCACTCCGCCAAGTTTGTCAAAGGTACAGCGATTTTGACTACATTTGCAGATCCGTTAGATACAGATCTGCGATGCACCACAAGGTTTTTCTTTTTCCACCGTTCTTGTACTGCTTGAAACTGCGTTCTTGCCGCAATCTTCGCTGCTGCCTCTAAATCATCCCCAGAATACTCGTTATCAAATTTGATGTTGCCTACTGGTGACGACCCAAACATTACCGCACGCAGCGAGATGTCGCTTTTGGGTTGGGCCGCAGCAACTAAAATTGTTGATGCGCCATAACGCAATTGCAGCCCTTGCAGTTTTTGCCAATTCCCTTGCAATGCCTCAGCGGGGGTTATGGTTTCTTTGTCGGTTCGGTCACCAGTCGCAATCACGAAGGGAACAAGTGCGTTTTCAAGGTCGATATCGTCCCAGGCCCGGCGCAATGGATTATCCTTGCTCCACATGTCCGCGCCCTCTGGTCCAAGCCAAATCGGCACCAACAACACCGGATCTGATTGTTTTTCAGCGAACTTTACCCCGTAGCTTGCCAACAATGCCTTGGTTTTACCTTGTAAAAATCTCACCGAAAGCTTTGCGATGTAGCGCTTGGGCGCAACGCTCTCTTCTTGGATGCTCACCGAGGCCATCAATGGACGCACTGACTTGGGGGGGAGATCTCTAAGTTTGGCCGCATTTTCCGCTGGCACAACACGATCTATCAACCGCTTGAACGCGATTAATTGCGCTTCACCAATCGCGATCATCTTGGCCTCTGGCGCATTCTCAGCCGTCACATCAACTTTGACGTTTGACACCCGCCACGCATCAGCGAGCGCTGCTTGCCGTGCACCGCCGAACACGATCAAGCCGCCTGCCAAAAATATCGCAAGGCTTAGCCGCGCAAGCCATCGCCCCATCACCATGCTGAACACCTACAAAAACTCCGAAACAGCGGCATATACCATTCGCTACATGCTGTCACCAGCAAGAGCAATTGATATTCTCTCGATTCGCCCCCATAAAGCGCATAAAAATGTCTCTAGAATCGGGCAAATCATGGACGCTAAGCAAAACGGCCTAACTTATAAAGATGCCGGCGTCGATATCACGGCGGGAAACGCGCTTGTCGATGCCATAAAACCACTTGCCAAAGCGACCGCACGCAGCGGTGCTGATGGCGCTTTGGGGGGGTTTGGTGGGCTGTTTGATTTAAAGGCTGCAGGTTTCGAAGACCCCATTCTGGTTGCCGCCAACGATGGCGTGGGCACGAAGCTAAAACTGGCAATCGACACGGGCCAACATGACACAGTGGGCATAGATCTGGTCGCCATGTGCGTGAACGATCTCATTGTGCAAGGCGCAGAACCTCTGTTTTTCCTCGATTATTTCGCCACTGGGCATTTGGATGTTAAAGATGCACGCGATGTGGTGGCGGGCATCGCGGTGGGCTGTCAACAAGCAGGATGCGCGCTTATCGGTGGTGAAACTGCTGAAATGCCCGGAATGTACGCAGACGGCGATTATGATCTGGCCGGCTTTTCGGTAGGTGCTGCAGAACGCGGTACCCTATTACCAAGAAGCGATCTAAAAGCTGGCGATGTCTTGCTCGGCCTCTCCTCATCGGGACCTCATTCAAACGGATATTCTCTCATAAGGCGCGTGATCGAGCGATCTGGCGCTAAACTTGCCGCACCTGCACCATTCAATTCGGAGCGCTCTTTGGCAGATACTTTGCTTGAGCCAACCCGCATTTACGTCAAACCCGTTCTGGCAGCAATGCGCGAAACCGGCGCATTGAAGGCACTTGTGCATATTACCGGCGGTGGATTTCCAGAAAACATTCCGCGCATCTTGCCTAAAGGCCTAGGAGCAAAAATTGAACTTTCACAGCTCACCCCCCCACCGGTGTTTGGTTGGTTGGCCCACGAAGGCGGTATTGCGAACACTGAAATGCTGCGCACCTTTAACTGCGGTGTCGGCATGATCATTGCTGTTGATGAAAAAGAGGCCAGCTCCGTAACGGAAATTTTTACCCGCGAAGGCGAAGAAGTGCGCACGATCGGCAACCTTATCGCTTCAGAAACTAATGAAGTGGTTTACCAAGGTGATTTGGAGTTTGCGTCATGAGCCGGAGGAAAACCGCGATTTTAATCTCGGGCCGCGGTTCAAATATGGATGCTTTGATCAAAGCAGCGGCTGCACCAAATTATGGTGCAGAAATTGCGTTGGTCATGTCAAACAATCCAGACGCAGCGGGTTTGGAAACCGCCGCCGCTCATGGAATTCGAACAATCACTATCAACCACCGGGATTTTGAAACCCGTGAAGATTTCGACGCCGCCTTGAGTGGTGCGCTTGAAAGCGCAGGCATCGAGCTCATATGCCTGGCTGGTTTCATGCGGCTGTTCAGCGATGGGTTTGTTGAGACCTGGTATAACAGAATCATCAACATCCACCCTTCGTTGCTGCCTTCATATAAAGGGCTTGATACCCACACCCGCGTGCTGCGCGACTGCATTAGAATTACCGGCTGCACCGTCCATTATGTGCGCGGCGCAATGGATACCGGCCCGCAGATTCTGCAAGCAGCCGTTCCCGTTGTGAATGGTGATACTCCAGACACCTTAGGTGCGCGCGTGTTAGAGGCAGAACACGTGATCTACCCAAGGGCTTTGGATCTTGTTGCAAAGGGTTTGGTGAGAGTGGCTGGTGAAGAGGCGCAGTTCAGTCTTGATGACCATCCACAGGCGCCGCTGGTTTCACCAGCACCAGAGGTTTGATCTAACCGATAAACGCTTTGAGTGCAGGCAGGACCACATGAGCCACCTGCGGAAGATCAGCTGCGATAACCTTGATGAGGGCCACGAGCGCAACAGCCATTCCTGCTGCAACCAGCAGCAAAAGTATCCGTCTGTTTTTAACTGAGCTCGACATATTCTTAACCTTTCGGGCCTCTCTCAAAGTCTGCGGTGCGCGTCTGTCGCTTCAATATTTTGATCTCAAGATCGTGCATCGTTTCTTCGATCCTCTTCTTTTAGACTTTGAAAGAGGCGGATTTATGTTCGTATTTCAGTGCGTTACCTCACATACGTCCAAGCGGTACATGAGCTTTCGACAGCAAGTCTGTGTTCAACACGCGCCTGCTCCCATTGCTCAGCACTGCCTGGCATGTGGAAGGTGAATTCCTCGCCGGTAGAGGTCAGGCGGTAAGTTACGGGCAAACCGCCGTGCAGCGTGTTTTCAGAGTGGTTGATGATCCTCACAAACCCTGGCTCCTCGCCGGGCTTTGCGGCACCAAATTCACACGCCAGCTCGATGGTCTCTAACGGCAGAATTCTGTCATTATTTGCGATTTTGCTGACTTCGGAAATCAAACCAGCTTGCGCTTGTGTCAGGGCAAAGAACGTGACGGCAAGCGTCGCAGCAAGCGCGGTTGATTTGGCGAAGGTATTGGTCTTCTTCTTGGATATATTTGAGCGGGTAAACATCGTCTCTATCCTTCAAACATTTGCGCTATCTGAACAATATAATAGAACGAAGCTGAGTTTTAACTGATCACCTTGTTCACAAACCGTTCATCTAACGTGACACCGGTGTGACCCCGCGCACAGGGAAATTAAGGCAAGATTTTGTCGGCTTTCGTGACCATGTCGGTTAGAGTCGAATCAAATTTATTTTCAATCTCCTGCCCCCTGGGTGTCAGGAGGAAAACATTAATAAGACATCGATCTGTCTGGAGAACGAAATGATTACGCTTTACACATTTGGCCCTGCATTCGGGTTGCCCGACCCAAGCCCCTTTGTCACCAAGGCGCATATGCTGCTGCGTATTGCGGGCATTGACTATGATGCAGATACCAACGGCTACAACAAAGCCCCGCGCGGCAAGCAACCCTACATTGATGATGATGGCACGCTGATTTCAGATTCCACATTGATCCGCCTACACCTTGAATATACCCACGGCATCGATTTTGACAAAGGCTATGCAGAGCGCGATTTGGCGGCCGCGTGGGCCGTCGAAAAGATGCTTGAAGAACATGTCTATTTCCATGTGATGGCACAGCGCTGGAGTGATGATGGCAATTTTGAACGCGGTCCCAGTGTATTCTTTAACGCTGCCCTCGCCATGATACGCCCACTCGTTAAATGGAAAATCCGCAAAAATGTTATGAAAACGCTTCATAATCAGGGTGCTGGGCGTTTCGCACCTGAAGAGTTGGGCGTGTTTTCAACCAAAGCCTTTGAAGCCATCTCGCGTGTTATGGGCGATAATAAATATCTTTTGGGTGATCATCCTTGTGGGGCAGATGCAACTGTCTATGCCTTTGTCGCAGCAGCAGCTGCGCCGTTGTTTCCCCACCCTGTACACGATGCGGTGATACAGTTCGACAATTTGATCGCTTACGCAAAACGTATGGATCAGGAATTCTTCCCTGAACTTTATGCAGACCAACCGGACTAAGCGGGCTTTATCCAAATGTGGATATCGTGAAACACGCCACCACCCACCGGGGCAGGCACGTCGGCGCCAACCAGTGTGTTGATACCGCATCCATCTTCAAAAGCATCATTTGGCCAAATGGATTCAGCAACCGTCACACCCTCCAAGACACCATCATCGCTGCGCGCATGCAGGCGCACTTGGCCGCGTTCGTTACCGATGATGATTTTCTGCGCATCTTCCAACCCAAGTTTCTTCATATCAGCCGGGTTTATGAAAAGTTCAGGGCGCTTTTCTTTCTTCTGCGAAGACGGCGTTTCATTAAATGTCGAATTCAAGAAGCTGCGTGCTGGTGATGTGGTCATCCTGAAGGGGTGGCTCTCATCCGCCTCTTCAATAACAGCCCAATGATCAGGCATTTTTGGCATAGACGCGCAATCACCATAATCGGTCACAAGCGGTGTGAAATAGGCTTTTTCCCATTCTGGTGCGAACCGGTACTTTCCATCATGGTGTCCGAAACCTTGCAAGAAATGCGACCGGTCAAACCCAGGTTGCACATCAAACCATTTCTTTGCTTCCAATTCTTCCAGGCTGTCCCAACCGCTTTTTTGCAAGGTTTGATCGATAATCTCGCGCGGGCTCATATCAAAACCTGGGTGCTCAGCACCTAATCTTTTGGCAAGTCCGCAGATCACTTCATGGTTTGAACGGCATTCACCTGGTGCTTCAACAAGCTTCGGTCCAAACAAAATATGCTGATGCCCTCCACCTTGATAGAGATCATCATGTTCAAGAAACATTGTGGCGGGAAGAACAATGTCAGCCAACTGCGCGGTTTCCGTCATGAATTGTTCGTGCACACAGATGAACAAATCATCGCGCATAAATCCTTGTTTCACGAGATTTTGCTCTGGCGCAACTGAAACCGGATTGGTGTTTTGCGTAAAAAGTGCGGTGACCGGCGGTCCATTTTTTAACGCTTCAGCATCGCCCGTCAGCACCCTGCCAATTTGCGATTGATCCATCCAGCGAATGTCAGGGTCACGCACATCTAACCCTTCGATCAACCCCTTGTGCCAGTGATAGATCGCGCCGTTGGTGTGTAAAAACCCGCCACCTTCATATTGCCAGCTGCCGCGAACAGCGGCAATTGACGTTACCGCATGCATGTTCGCGGCACCATTGCGCTGACGCGCAAACCCATAGCCAACACGGAAGAAAGTGCGATCCGTATCGCCAATGGCTTTCGCCAACAGTTCAATACGTTCAACGCTTAGACCGGTTATATTGGCTGCCCATTCCGGTGTCTTACCCTTTAAATGCGCTTCAAGGCCCGCTGGGTCGTCAGTGTATTTTTCCATATAGGCACGGTCAGCGGTTCCATCGCGAAATAGAATGTGCATCACAGCACATGCCAAAGCACCATCTGTGCCAGGGCGCACGATGAAGCCTTCATCTGCCTGTTTCATGGTGGAGGTTTCATAAACATCCACACAGAAAATTTTGGCACCACGCTGTTTGCGCGCCTTAATAGCATGTGTCATCACATTAACTTGGGTGTGAACGGGGTTTGTGCCCCAAATCACAACCAGATCCGCTTTTGCGATCTCGCGCGGGTCAGCGCCTGCAAGCCTTCCCGTACCAGCGAAATAACCAGACCAAGGCAGCGACACGCAAAATGTGCCATACATATCGGAATAGCGTTTTGCGTGGCGCAGCCGGTTAATCCCATCGCGCATCACCAACCCCATGGTGCCAGCATAGAAATATGGCCAGATGGTTTCAGACCCATACCGCGCTTCCGCCTTATCGAAGGCCTCTGCCACTTCGTCCAATGCATCATCAAACGAAATTTCCTGCCATTCACCGCTGCCCTTGGCACCTTTGCGTTTTAGCGGCTTTGTGAGCCGGTCTGGGTGGTGGATACGCTCTGCGTAGCGGGCAACTTTCGCGCATATCACGCCGTCGGTGTAGGTGTTGTCTTTGGCACCGTGTACACGGCCGATCGTATTGGCGTCGATCAACTCCACATCGAGTGCACAAGTTGAGGGGCAATCATGAGGGCATACAGAATGACCGATGCGTATTTCTGGTTTGATATTCATGGCAAGAACATTAACCTGGTTTTTTGAATTTAGGGCGATTGTATAGAGAGATTTATGAATGACCAAACATTTTGATGTGGCCGTGATTGGCGCGGGCGCGGTTGGGTGTGCATGTGCTTTGTATACACAGGAAGCAGGCCTTTCAGTCGCACTTGTTGATAAGTCCGCCTCGCGGGACAAAACGTCTTATGGGAATGCGGGCGTGTTCTCCGTCACTGGCTTTGCCCCCATCAATTCGCCAAGTGTTGTTAAAAACCTCCCCAAACTGATGTTTGGCAAAGATTCACCGCTGGCGATCAACTGGTTCTACGCCCTCACTAACCTGCCTTGGATGCTCAAATTTTTGCAGAACTGCGCGCCTGAAAAGGTGGCATATATGACCGAGCAACTTGCCATTCTCTCAAACCATGCAGCTGCCGGGTTCATGCCCATGATCAAACGTGCGGGCGCCGAAGACTTGCTGAACGAAGATGGTGCCTTGTACATTTATTCAACAAAAGAGGGTTTTGACGGTGCCAAAGCAGGCATTGATGAACGCATACGCCTGGGCGCGGATATGGATATACTAAACGAAGCAGAAACTCTTGAGATGGAACCAAATCTCAAGCTTCCCATTTACCGATCACTCAGATCAAACGAGAACGGTTTCATCTCCAGCCCAGGCGAACTGGTTGAGAGGCTCATGGCCCGCTTTACCAAGGAAGGCGGCGTGTTAGTTGAGCAGCATGCGATCTCTTGTTCAGAAGATGATGACCGGGTGCACGTTCGTCTTGATGACGGCTCCACTTTCACTTGCGCCAAGCTGGTTATTGCGGCAGGCGCACATTCAAAGAAAATTACAGGCTCAGGTGCAGAACACCTGCCGCTTGATACCGAACGTGGATACCACGTGGTTTATCATGGCGCGCAAGACAAGGTTTCGCGCCCTGTCGGCTGGGCAGACGCAGGATTTTATGTATCACCAATGGCAGGCGGTTTGCGGTTTGCAGGCACAGTAGAGCTTGCTGGGTTGAACAAGCCGCCATCACAGAACCGTATCGACTATATCGCGCGGCGTTCGAAAGAAATGATTAGCGGTCTTGGTGAACCTGATGAAACCTGGCTTGGGTTCCGCCCCACATTTCCTGACGCCCTACCCGCTATTGGTCCAGCGCCTGGCAAGAAAAACATTCTTCTTGCGTTCGGTCACCAGCATTTAGGCCTGACATTTTCTGGCATCACCGGCCGGGTGATCGCCGACCTTGTGCAAGAACGCAGCCCAAATTTTGATGTTTCAGGCTTTTCCCCGGTGCGTTTTTAGCACCAAAAGCGCAAGTCCACACGTCACCGTAGCAACGCCAATCCATTCCAAGGTTGTGGGCACTTCTGACAATACGGGGATTGCAAGCACCGCCGCGCTTGCTGGCACTGCCGCCGAGAATGCAGCCGTGGGCCCGGCGCCCAGATGAATGGTTGATAAAGTATACAAGATCAACGCCAGAAAACCTGGCCCCAGCCCTTGAAACAAGGCTTGGAAAATTACTGTCTGGATGTCCGTCTCGGCCATGCCAGAGGGCAGAAACGCATACCAAATGGGCAGAAAAACCAGCGCATTCGGCACATTCACCAGCGCCAGCGCTTGCTTGGGCGTAATCTTGTAATGGCGGATGCCCAACGTGTAAGCGCAGACAGTGGCCGATGCCGAAAGAAACAGCACGATGCCCGCCGCCACATTTGCTCCACCTGCTCGCATGCCTGGAATGCCCAGCAACACTGCGCCTGTCACAATGACCGCAATGGCGATGAACTCGCGCGTGGATGGCACCACCTGCCAGACCAAAAAAGCAAACAAAGCAGTGAATATCGGCAATGATCCATTGGCGAACACGCCGCCATAGGCGGCAGATGCCTCGCCAAGCCCATGATACATCATGGTGGAATAGATTACACCCGGACCTGAAAGAGACAGCAGCGCCTGCACCTTTACTGGCAAGTGCCTTGGCCACCACCAATAAGCAAAAGGCAGCGTCGCCAAGCCAGCCACGATCAGTCGCAAAGCTGTAATGTCATAGGCGGTTAGCGCCGTTGTCACGCCAGCGCGCGAAAACACGATGAAACTCGACCAGATGCAGATGACACCCAGCGCGCATACAACACCCAGTACCGGATTAGAATTTTGCAATAGAACTGCTGCTCGACAAGAAAATCAATCTCTCAACCTATTCGCTTTACTCGCGCCGTCAAGAAACATTATTTGATCTCACCGATGGTTACATTCTGGCACTTGAGCCAAGCGCTGGAATAGTCGAGATTGGTGCCAAAATAAATTCAACCCGGTGATAGGGAACGCAATGAAAACTCACGCGAAAGTATGTATCGTAGGTGGCGGTGTTATGGGTGTTGGCCTGCTCTACCATTTGGCAGAAGAAGGCTGGGGCAATGATGTTGTGCTGGTTGAAAAAGGCGAGCTGACGTCCGGGTCAACCTGGCATGCAGCGGGTCAATGCCCCGATTTCGTGGGCTCTTACAGCCTGGCGAAAATCCACCATTATGGCACGCAGCTTTACCCCAAACTTGAAGAACTCACCGGCCAATCCGTTTCCTGGCATGGCTGTGGCGGCGTGCGTCTGGCGCTTACCGACAAAGAGGTAGACTGGTTCAAGCACGTCGAAGGCTTGAGCAAAATGGTGGGTTATGATTGCGACATTGTTGATGCCGACGAGATTCAAAAATACCACCCTTATCTGGAAACATTTGGCGTGAAAGCAGGCTTCATCACCTACACAGATGGCCACGTGGCGCCTGCCGATGTGACCATGGCCATGGCTGCTGGCGCCCGCCAAAAGGGTGCAGAAATTTACCGCCGCACTCTGGTGACCGATATTAATCTGCTGCCTTCTGGCGAATGGGAAGTGGTTTCCGACAAGGGCACAATCGTGTGCGAGCATGTGGTGAATGCCGCGGGCTCTTATGCAGATGTTGTGGGCTCATGGACCGGCCACAATGTACCGATCGCCAATATGCTGCACCATTATCTCATCACTGAACCGGTGCAAGAGCTCGTCGATATGGAAAAAGAGCTGCCAGTGGTGCGCGATCCTTATTCTCATTGCTACTTGCGTGAAGAAACAGACGGCATCCTCATTGGCCCTTATGAAACTTCAGGCGCAGTCACCTGTTTCGATGAGGGTGTGCCGTGGGATTTTGAAAACGAGCTCGTAACCCCGGAAGTCGATCGTCTTCTGCCCTGGCTTGAAAAAGCCACCGAGCGCATTCCGCTGTTTGCCAAAGCAGGCCTTAAAGATGTGATCTCAGGTGCCATCACCCATACACCAGATGCAAACTTCCTGTTGGGGCGGGCACCAGGTGCCGCCAATTACTGGATGTGTAATGGTGCCTCCATCGGCATTTGCCAGGGTGGCGGTGCTGGTAAATATATGGCCCAGCAAATGGTGCATGGTCAGGCTGAAATTAACATGCTTGAGTTTGACCCGCGCCGTTTTGGCGATTGGGCGACCCTGGAATATGCGCGCATCACGTCCATTCATGACTATCAAAACATGTATACCTGCCTTGCCCCTGGTGAACAGCACGAGCCGGGCCGTCCGGTGCGGGTTTCAAGCCTTTATGACAAGCTGAAAGCAGAAGGTGCACAATTCCAGCTCGTGGCTGGATGGGAACGCGCCCGCTGGTTTGATAAATCTGGTGAAGGTGAAGACTATTCCTTCAAACGCTCTAACTGGTTTGAGCCGGTGGCAGAAGAATGCAAGGCCGTGCGCGAAGCATGCGGGCTTACAGATCTTTCAACCTTTGCCAAATTTGACGTTAAAGGCAAAGATGCAGAAAACCTGCTTAATCGTCTATGTGCGAACAAGGCTCCCACAAAACAGGGTGGAACTGTACTGGCGCATATGCTCACACCAGCAGGCTACATCACTTCCGAACTCACCATCACCCGCATGAGCGATGATCATTTCTATGTGCTTTCCGCCGCTGCCGCTGAAGAGCAAGATTTCTGGCTCATCAAAAACGCCATTGCAGATGATGAAGATGTCGCCATAACCAATTGTACAAATGACCGCGGCACCTTGGTGCTTTCTGGCCCGCGGGCGCGCGATATTTTGAGTGCACTTACGGATGCAGACCTAACCAATGAAAGTTTCCGCTGGCTCACAGCGCAAACCATTAGCGTTGCCGGCGTGGGGGATGTGCGGGCATTGCGTGTTTCTTATGTGGGTGAGTTGGGTTGGGAACTGCACGCGCCCATGGATGGCCTTCCCGCCATTTATGATGCGCTTATGGAAGTAGGTAAACCCCATGGTCTGAAACTGTTTGGTTCTTACGCCATGAACTCACTGCGCATTGAGAAAGCTTATCGTGGCTGGGGCTCGGAACTTACCGAAGAAATCACGATGATCGAAGCTGATATGGAACGTTTTGTGCGTGATGACGGCCGTGAATTTGTGGGCCGCGCTGGCACTCTTAAATCAAAGCAGGAAGGCCCACGCACCCAGCTCGTCTATTGCGAGGTTGATGCCGGTGATGTGGATGCCAGTGGCAATGATCCCATTTTCGATGGCGATAAATGGATTGGGGTCACCACGTCTGGCGGCTATGGGCATCACGTGGGTAAGTCTCTCGCTTTTGCCTATGTAGACCCGGAATATGCAGCACCTGGATCATCGTTTGAAATGGAGATTTTGGGTGAGCGCCGGGCCGCCAAAGTGATCGAACAGCCAATATATGATCCGAAAAATGAGCGGCTGCGGGCTTAGAACATAAAAAAGGCGGCTCCGAAAAGAGCCGCCCAAATTTCAGATCGCGCTTAGCGCGTTAGCCGACGATCTCATCATCGCCGAAGAAGAACTTGATCTCTTCTGCCGCAGTTTCCGGTGCATCTGATCCATGCACTGAATTGGCTTCGATGCTTTCTGCAAAATCCTTGCGGATGGTGCCTTCAGCAGCTTCAGCTGGGTTTGTTGCACCCATAACTTCGCGGTTTTTGGCAATAGCGTTCTCGCCTTCCAGAACCTGCACAACAACGGGGCCAGACGTCATGAACGCAACCAAATCGTTATAGAACGGGCGTTCAGCATGCACGGCATAAAAGCCTTGCGCTTGTTCTTTAGACATGTGGATGCGTTTTGATGCCACGACGCGCAAGCCGTTGCTTTCGAAACGAGAGATGATTTTGCCGGTGATGTTACGCTTGGTTGCATCGGGTTTAATGATGGAGAATGTGCGCTCGAGAGCCATGGTCTGTCCCTGTCTTTATTGTAGAAGTGAATTTGAAATTTGCGCAGCGTTATAGCCACCTCAACGCGCCGCTTCAAGCGTAGAAGATGACAACGCATGTGCGGTAGAGACGCGGTTTGTTTTAAACAGCACAAACAGCATTACAGAAACCACGAAAATGTAACCCGCCATCCAGATGAATTGGGTCTCAAGCTCCACGCCGATATCGATCAACCATCCCATGGTCACCGGCGCCAGGGCGCTTGTGAAAACCATCAAAGATGTATCAAGTGCACGAATGGCACCGAGATGCCTTGTGCCATAAAGCTCAGCCCATAACCCACCATGCATAACCGGCGAGATGCCAACTGTAACGCCCATCAGCAGCATGAACCCATAGGCTGCCCACAACGCATCCACATAGGCAAGTAACAGTGCGCCCGCGGCCAATGGCAATAAAAACACCGGCAAAAACGCACATGCCGACCATCTATCGACGATTGATCCCGCCCACAGACCGATGACAACGGCACAGCCTGCAAAAATTGGATAAGACGTGGTGAATACGGCCAGTTCCCACCCCTTCGTTTCCACCAGATGCACCTGATGAAACAAAATGCCGGTGATCATGAATGTCGGGGTAAGCAGACCCGGTAAAGTCGCATAAAACACAAAATCACGCAGGACTTCTTTGCGCGTCCAATCACGCACCGGAGATGGCTCATCGGGCACGTTTTCTGACTTTTGAACCTTGCCCTTAGGCACACGCTGGACATAAAACGAACGCCATACGAGCGGTGCAAACCCCAACACCAATATGGCGGCTGCAAGAAACCAAGTTTGGCGCCAACCAATGGCGGCTGCGAGCGCCACAACGGCAAAAGGGGCCAACGCTTCGCCCCCGGCAAAGCCCAGCGATACCAATGAGACGGCGCGACCGCGTTGGGCATTAAACCACTTTCCCATTAGCGTGAAAGCAATGTGGCTCAACATGCCCTGGCCAAAAAGGCGCAGCCCATAGAGCACAAAAACCAGCATGATGGCTGAGCTGACCAGCCCCATGCCGATGCACGCTGCCGCCAATCCAAACAGGGCGCCAATGCCGAGATACACCGCACGCATGGTATCGGCTAATTTGCCCAGCCAAATCAGAGTGAACGCGCTGCCAACGGTGGCGATGGCATAAAGCGCGCCGAAATCGCCATGGCTGAGGGCGAATTCTGATCTGATCTGACCTGCAAATAGCGAAATATAATAGGTCTGCCCAAAACTCGAGGCGAATGTGAGCAAAAACCCGCCCGCGACCCAGCGCAGATTGGCCTGTAAAAACGCCAAATATGTCACAGGCAAACCTTTCAGATCAGACGTAACAAGTTGCCCACAGATACACCCTCTCAGGTGTTTCTGCCACTTATAATAAACATCTTTCCTGGTCGAATCTTTGCCACATTCTCGAGCGAAGAGTCCGCGTGAACGGGACGATTCTAAACTTCAAAGAAATTCAAACAGGTTTGAGGCTTTTCACTATGAAACTCCGCACTGTCGCGGGCGCAATAATGCTCGCAGGCGCACTTGCTTTTGGCGCCAATCTCACCACTGCCGATGCAGGTTCCAAAAAAGGTAAATCCTTCACTGGCGTTGCCTCTTGGTATAAAATGGGCAAAGTGACCGCTAATGGCGAAGCATATCGCCCAAATGGATTGACCGCTGCCCACCGCTATTTGCCATTCGGCACCAAGGTGCGGGTGAAAAACCTGCGCAATGGCCGCAGTGTTGTGTTGCGCATTAACGACCGCGGTCCATTTGTCGGCAAACGCGTTATTGACGTATCACTGGGTGCTGCGCGCAAACTTGGCATGCTCAAATCAGGCCTCGTCAAAGTTCGCGTTGACGTGCTCTAAGCATTTGCACCCCACACCGGGTTGGCGATTGCTAGACGAATTTGTAAACTGGGCTGCATGAAACTTATTCTGTGGTCCAGTTTTTTATGCGCGCTGTTGGTGTCAACGCCAGCTTTGGCCTCTGACTACTCAAGCGCCTATACCAAGATCGATTCAGAAAAGCACTGCACAGTTTTTGCCCGCGCCCAAGAGGGTGATGGCGAGTGGGCAAACCTGGTATGCGATGGGTACCGGGGTTATCCGGTGATGATTTTCTATAGCGATCTACGCGAATCCATTTTTTACGGATTCACCAAGGGCGGCACCCTGGCGCCGCGCTGGGAAAGTTTCGCAGGGTTCAATCAAACGTCAAAAACCATTGAATGGCGCCTCAAGAAGATGAACGACCTCACCATACCCTTCGCCACCATCCACCGCTGGTTCATTGAAGAAAGTGGCGCGCCTCAGGTTGAGGTGCTGGTGGTGGAAAAAGTTGGCCAAGTCTCACAGCGCGATGGATGTGCTGTGGGTTATGTTGTTGCCAGCAACAACCCCGGCGCAAATGCGCAAGCCCGCGAGATCGCAGATAACACGGCTGAGAATTTCGATTGTGTTGCCGGCAAACCGGCCATTAGGGCGGGCAATGTGCCCCTCCCAAACATCGTACGCGCAGAACAGTGAGGCCAACACGCGTTCTTGCGTGACATTGGCATCCATTGCAGGTATTCACCGCCTCATCATGTTGCATATTAACGATCTCACCTACCGCATTGAAGGGCGCGTTCTGCTAGAAGGCGCATCCATAGCCGTGCCCGCAAAAGCAAAAGTGGGAATGGTGGGCCGCAATGGAACCGGTAAATCCACGCTGTTGAACATATTGCATGGCCGCCTGCAGCCAGATGATGGATCAATCTCAATTCCCTCAGGATGGCGCATTGGCGGCATCGCTCAGGAAGCTCCTGGCGGGGAAACCTCATTGATTGACCATGTGCTGGCCGCTGATAAAGAGCGCGCCAGTTTGCTTGAGCAGGCAGAGATCGAGACAGATCCCCTCAAAATCGCCGAAGTGCATACAAGGCTTGCCGATATCGATGCCCATGCTGCGCCGGCGCGCGCTGCATCTATTCTCGCCGGCCTTGGGTTTTCAGAAAGCCGCCAACAAGAAGCCTGCGGATCGCTTTCTGGCGGGTGGCGCATGCGGGTCGCCTTGGCGGCTGCTCTTTTTGATGCGCCAGATGTGCTTTTGCTCGATGAGCCGACAAACTATCTCGATTTGGAAGGCACGATCTGGCTGCAAAACTTTTTGCGCACTTATCGCCATACCGTGGTGATTGTCAGCCATGACCGTGATCTGCTGAACACAGCGGTTGGTGCGATCATGCATCTCGACCAGCATAAGCTCACTTTTTACCAGGGCAATTACGACACTTTTGAACGCCAACGGCGCGAACAACAAGCCTTACAGCTGAAACTGAAAAAGAAACAAGACGATCAGCGTCGGCATATGCAGGCGTTCGTTGATCGGTTTAAGGCCAAAGCAAGCAAGGCGCGCCAGGCCCAAAGCCGCATTAAGGCATTGGAAAAACTGGAACCCATTTCAGCGATGGTGGACAGCCAGGTAGCGCCTTTCTTGTTGCCCTCACCTCAGCGCCTACTCAATCCGCCCCTGGTGCGTTTCGATGAGGCAAGTGCATCTTATTCACCTGGCGAAACGGTGTTGCGTGATCTTAATATGCGCCTTGATCCAGACGACCGCATTGGTTTGTTGGGGGCAAATGGCAATGGTAAATCCACATTCGCCAAAGTCCTTGCAGGCAAAATGCCTGTGAGCGATGGGCATATGCGCCACCACAAGCGACTCGAGGTTGGTTATTTTGCCCAGCACCAGTTGGATGAACTGCACCCTGACGAAAGCCCGTACGACCATATTCGCGAGATGATGCCCGATGCCACGGAAGCCCAACGGCGTGCCAAGATCGGCGCACTCGGGTTTGGCGCTCATCTGGCAGATACAAAGGCGGGCAAACTTTCTGGTGGCGAGAAAGCGCGCCTCTTGTTCGCGCTGGCTTCTTTTTCTGGCCCGCATATTCTGATCATGGACGAACCCACCAACCACCTTGATGTGGACAGCCGCCAGGCGCTCATTCAGGCAATCAACGATTATGAAGGTGCGGTCATTCTCATCAGCCACGACAGGCACCTTATTGAGACATGCGCCGATAGGCTTTGGCTTGTTGCAGACAAGACAATCACACCATTCGAGGGCGATCTCGATGAATACACTAAGTTTATATTAGAACAATCGCGTGCAGAACGCCGTTCTAACAAAATAAAAACTTCAGATATTGATTCAAGTTCTTCAGATATTACTTCAAGTATACCTGCTTCTGAACGAAGAAAGCTTGCAGCTCAAGCGCGCGCAGAACTTCAGCCTTATAAGAAAAAGATTCAAGACATTGAATCTAACATGCAGAAATTGCAGGAAAAAATGGTTGAAATGGATGAGGAATTGGCGAAACCCAACTTGTTTCGCGACAATCCGGGCCGCGCCCATGATTTAAGCCGCGACCATGGCCAGGCAAAGAAAAAGCTTGTGCAGCTGGAAGAAGACTGGCTTGAGGCTACTGGCGCGCTAGAAACCGCTGAACAGGAAGCTTTGAAAGCAAGTTAAACCTACGCTCTTTACCCAGCCTGGCAACTAACACTTACCTTCAATCCGGCGCCACGGCACCTGCCAAGCTGGCATTTTCTTCTGAACCAAACTCACAAGGTCATGAACTAATTCTTGGGCACGCTGCAATCTTTGGGCGGGCAGACGCACGAATACATCCCTTCGATGATGCTCGGTTGGATCTACCGGCGTACCGTAAGGGTGAAAGTGTGCCATTGCACGCATCATACTAATGTTGCTAATTTGTAACATTTACTATCCTAACCTCATCCATGTTTACTCTTACATATGGACAACTAGGTACTTTTACCACGCAACAATATTTACCAATTGAAAGTTGAACTAACATGTCATTTGATTGGCGCGCCCTTCCATCTCTCTCGTCTCTACGTGCATTCGATGCAACCGCCAGAAGCGGTGGTTTCTCGAGTGCTGCACGTTCCTTGAACGTCACCCATGCTGCCATTGCCCAGCAAGTGCGTGGCCTTGAAAAGGAGCTCGACGTGCAGCTGGTTGCCCGCATGGGCAGAACAGTGCGCCTCACAGAGGCTGGAAACCGATTGGCAGATGCATTGGACGAAGGCTTCGCAACCATTCTTGACGGTGTAAACCATTTGCGTGACGCAGAGGGGCGAAGGGGATTACGGATCAAAACAACGATGTTCATCGCCGACACAATTATTATGCCCCGTCTTTCGGAGTTTTGGGAGCAACATCCAGGCGTAGAGATTGCTCTGCTTCCAAGCGCTGATGAGGTCGATATCGTACGTGAGGGTTTCGACTTTGCCATTCGCGTTGGAGATGGTCACTGGCCAGGTATGGACGCCATACATTTGGCAAATAGCCGGCTAATTGCAGTGGGCGCGCCTGCACTTCTCGAGAAAAAGGGAACGGATGCGGCGCAACTGCCTTGGATTTGGACGCCTGAGGACATGATCAGAACTTCTATAATCAGCGCAACCGGCGTCGACATGGATAAAATCGAGAAGATTGATCTAGGTGGTTACCGCTTGTGCCTGGAAGCAGCTCGTCAAGGGCTTGGCATGACTGTTGCATCTGAACTCATTGTTCGTGACGATCTTGCGACCGGGCGCTTGATAGAATTCACAACCAACGAGCTTACAGATACAGATTATTATGCGGTTGCACCCAAAGGTCCCCGCCGTGGGATTGCGACTCAGTTCATCGACTGGTTGAAAACGATTTTCTAAAGCCATTCACGGCGCGTATTGCAAACCTTTTCAGACCGCATATATCTTCTCTATGCTTTATTTGATTATTATCGCAGTGCTGCTTGTTTTAATTTTTGGCCCACAAATTTGGGTTCGACATGTGATCTCCCACCACCAGGCCCACCGTGAAGACTTGCCTGGAACCGGCGGCGAGCTTGCCCGCCATCTTCTCGATGAGATGGACCTGCAGCAGGTAAAGGTGGAGGCCACCACCGCTGGTGGCGATCATTATGACCCTAACGACAAAACGGTGCGCTTATCGCCAGAACATATGGACGGCAAGTCACTCTCAGCGGTGGCCATTGCGGCCCACGAAGTGGGCCATGCCATGCAGGATGCCGGTCAATATGGCCCCTTGCAATGGCGTCAACGGGTAGTGAGTTTTGCGCAAAAGTTCGAGCCTATTGGCGGCGTGATCATGATGGCTGCACCTGTGGTCGCATTGGTCGTTCGTTCCCCACATGTAATGGCGCTACAAATCGGGGTTGGCCTTTGCGTTATCGGGGTTTCGGTCGCTGCCCATCTGGTCACACTTCCAGTCGAGTTCGATGCAAGTTTTAAGCGGGCGCTTCCGGTTTTGCAAAAGGGTCAATATTTGCAAGACAAGGATTTGGGCAAGGCGCGTCATGTCCTCAAAGCTGCCGCTATGACGTATGTTGCCGCAGCTTTAATGAGCCTGCTAAACGTTGCCCGATGGATCCGCTACATTCGCTTCTAATGCATTGATAGAAATGAAAAAACTGGACCCTCTACGGGATCCAGTTTCAAATCAAGCTGAAAGTGTGTGCGGCCTAGCGCTCGTAATTTTCCTGCACCAGATTATTGAGCAAACGCACCCCCCAACCACCGCCCCAGCTATGGTTTATTGCGGTTTCTTTCGAGCCCATTGCCGTTCCCGCAACATCCAGATGTGCCCATGGGAGGTCGTTCACAAAACGCTGCAAAAACTGCGCTGCCGTGATAGAGCCCGCATAGCGGCCGCCAATGTTTTTCATATCGGCAAACTCAGAATTAATCAGCTTGTCATAGGCATCGCCCAGGGGAAGCCGCCAAACGGTTTCACCAGTCGCGTTCCCCGCTTCTGCGAGCTTCATCGACAACTCATCATTGTTTGAGAAAAGGCCCGCATTCTCCTTACCCAACGCAACCAAAATCGCGCCGGTGAGCGTTGCCAAATCAATCATGAATTTTGGTTTGAACCGTTTTTGCGCATACCAGAGCGCGTCAGCCAAAACCAAACGGCCTTCCGCATCTGTGTTGAGCACCTCAATTGTTTGCCCCGACATTGATGTAACGATGTCACCAGGGCGTTGGGCGCGGCCATCTGGCATGTTTTCCACAAGGCCGATGATACCAACCGCATTCACTTTGGCTTTGCGTGCCGCCAAAGCATGCATAAGGCCGGTGACACAGGCTGCGCCCCCCATATCGCCCTTCATATCGCCCATACCAGCGCCTGGTTTCAGAGAAATCCCCCCCGTATCGAAGGTCACCCCCTTACCAACAAAACACACAGGTTTTTCACCTTTTCGCCCGCCATTCCACTGAATGATCGCAAGCTTGCTGTCGCGTTCCGAGCCATAGCCAACGGCCAATAACGAGCCCATACCCAGTTTTTCCATCTGCTTTTCAGAGAGCACTTCAACTTTGGCACCGAGTTTGGCGATTTGCTTGGCACGTTTGGCGAATTCTTCCGGGTGAAGCACATTTGGCGGCTCATTCACCAAGTCACGGGCGATATGCACCCCTTGTGCCACTGCTTCGTGTGGGGCATATGCCTTCCGGGCCTTGGCGGCCGATGCGCTCAACATTGTAAGCGCAGCAAGTCCCTCTTTAGCCGCCTTCTTTTTCGTCTTGTATATGTCGAACTTGTAGACGCGCAACCGCGCACCTGAAGCAACAAGAGATGCAACCTGATCGCTGTCAATCTCGCCAATTCCCTCAGCTTCAACACCAACGGATGCGGCATTAACCTGCATCGTTTGGAGCTTGCCTGCAATCGCGCCCCCAAGATATTCAAGCTGCATCGGTGTGACATCGGATCCATCCCCAACCCCCACAAGCAACGCACGTTCGAACCCGCCAGAAACACCTGGAACATCCAGAAAGCTCTCTTTTTTTCCGCTGAAACCGGCGGCTTTCATCGCAGCTGTTAGCTGGCGCTTGCACGCTTTGTCTGCTTCCTGGGCAAATTTTCCCAGCTTGGCGCCTTCCGAGACAAAGAGCACTAATGTTGCCAATTTTGGCAAGGAAAGCTGCTGAAACTTAATTTTCATGTGAAATGGGCCTTTTTCGTTTGTTTAGAAGCTGGTAACGATCTTTTTTTTCAAGACTTGATCGAGATTCTTCGGTTCACTATTACAGTTAATGGGGCGTTGGGGGAAGCCTTGCGGGATGGCCAAAGTTACGGAATCTTTGCACTCTGAGACAAGTGTGTTTTTTTGTATCTAATTGGTTAAAAAGTCTGGCTTTTTTTCAATACTCTGTCTAGATTATTCACGCACTTGAAACATTTTGAAACATTAGGAGATTCGCGGGGCACGCCAGTAAAAATTTATGAAGCCGTTTATTGCAAAAATAACACCTACCCGCGCTCCTAAGAAAGCACGGCTTAAGGCAGTTATGCGCCACAGCGTAATGGCTTGTGCGTTATCGGCTTTGCTCGCTCCACTCTCTGGCATATCTGATTCAAATCAAGTTTCGGCAGCGGCACGCCTTGGAGAGAATCAAGTTACCAACAGGGAACGCAAATCTCCCAAGCTGAAGTTACCTGGTGTCCAGGTGCCAATGGATGTGGTCGCTGAGAATTTGAACTATGACTCAGACACCAAAATCGCTGTCGCGACCGGTGACGTGTTTGCCAGTTACCAGGAATACAGGCTACGCGCTGATAAGCTGATCTATGATCGCAAAAATGGCAAGCTGCGCGCGATTGGCAATGTGTGGTGGCGCGAGAAAAACGGCAACGTCATTACAGGCGATGACATCTATCTCGATGATGATTTCGCAAATGGATTTGGTAATTTTGTTCGTTGGATGTTGACCGATGGCTCCACGATCACGGCCGCTTACGCAAAGCGTGTAGACGGTAAGATTACTTATTTCACGCAGTCGACCTATACACGTTGCCAAACATGTGTCACCGACAGTGGGCGTCCGCTGTGGCAGCTAAACGCCAAGGAAGCGGAATATATCGAAGACGATCACCGCATCCATTACTACAACACCACGATGGAATTCCTCGGTGTGCCGATCTTCTGGCTGCCATGGATTTCCTATCCTGACCCGCAAACGAAACGTGCGTCTGGGTTTTTAGCACCAAGCTTCAAGTTTTCCGATGTTTACGGCGTTGGCGTCGAAACACCTTATTTCTGGAATCTTGCACCAAACTACGACGTGACTTTCCTTCCTGTTTGGAACACCAAGCAAGGGCTGGTGCCGCGCGCGGTGTGGCGGCACGATGTTGGTGATGGGCAATACTGGGTGGATGCATCTGGTGTGCGGCAACTTGATCGCGATTTCCCACCTCCAGGCGACAAGAAATGGCGTGGCGCAATACGCTCGCAAGGCCAAATTGAGCTCAATAACAGTTGGGACTGGGGCTGGAAGGCGGTTGCCACCAGCGATAAAACCTATTTGAAGCGCTACGGCATTTATGGTGGTAATGATCTTATCAACACGGCTTATCTTGTTGGACTGAATGACCGGAACTACTTCTCCGCGGAAACCTATGAGTACAAATCCGCGTTGAGTAAGATCGACAACAATACGTTGCCAGCAGTGCTTCCCTACATTCAGCACTATTACAAATTCGATGATCCAGTGCTTGGTGGTGAGCTTGGTATAGATACCAATATATACTCGCTGTGGCGTGAGCGGAATCTGGCGACTGCGTTGACCCCAACAGGAATTGTCGGCCAAGGCACACAGGCCACCAGAGCGTCCACAGAGTTACATTGGCAGCGGCAAATAATCACCAATAGTGGCGTTCAGGTCACGCCGTTCGGCAGATTGCGGGCTGATTTTTATTCGAGCAACAACGTGGTGGATACGAGTGTTCCCACTGGTGAGCGTGGAAAAGAAAACTTTGCGCGTGTTTTACCCCTCGGTGGTATGGATATGCGGTGGCCGATTATTTCATCCAATGCGATCGGCCAACATATTTTCACCCCCGCTGCGCAAATTATCGCGGGCACCAACGAAACAGATATTGATAAAATTTCAAACGAAGATTCAGTGGTCCTCGATTTTGATGACACCAACCTGTTTCTCCACAACCGCTTCACAGGTAACGATAGATACGAGGGCGGAACGCGCGCAAATTTGGGCCTTATCTATACCTACCTGATGGACAATGGTGGATTTGCCAAGTTTTCTGTGGGTGAATCATTTCATCTCGCTGGCAAAAACAGCTTCTTGAAAGGTTCAGGCTTAAACACGAAAAACTCTGATATTGTGCTGGCCACTGCCATTCAGTTTAACGAATATTTTCGCCTCTCGTACACTGGCCGATTTGAAAACAAGAACCTCAACGCCAATCGTCACGAGGTCGGCGGACGCTTTTCGTATGAAGGCCTTACTACTGCCGTAAATTACGGCAATGTAGACCCCGCTGTAGCCTATGGTCGAACCGAGCGCCGCCATCAGATTTGGGGCAACGCTAAGTATCAGTTTGATAATGGCTGGAGCCTATTTGCCGGATCGCGTTATGATCTGGAGACAAGTAAGTTTGTGCGTAGTGCTGCGGGTTTTGCGTTCGATTGCGACTGTTACAACATGCGCGTAACCTTTGTGCAAAACAACACCGAAGACCTTGACGTGCTCAAGCAGTTTTCAGTGCTGTTTTCGATTGAATTCAAGACACTTGGCGGTGCTCGTTTCAGCCGGGTTATTAACGAAGGCGAAAGATAAGCTCGTCCACTTAGTCACTTAAAATGTTGTTCTGAGAACGCATATGTTGAAGGCCATGTTCAAAACGAAAAAAAATTTAGCGCTTTCTCTTACGTGCGCCGCCCTGTTGGCCGGCGTTAGCTTGCTTCCGCATTCCGCTCAAGCTGTTTCCACGCGCGTTGTCGCAACTGTAAATGATAACGCTATTAGCGAATATCAGGTAAAGCAGCGCATGAAACTTCTTAAGGCCATGGGTGAACGGCCGCGATCTGGCGCGACAATGAAGAAGACTGCCCTCGATTCACTTATTGACGAGGTCTTAAAACGCGAAGAGGCCAAGCGCGTCGGGGCCGAATTTACAATCGAACAGGTCGACGAGGTCATCCAAAGCTCTCCAGGCTTACAGAGCCTTTCAGAACGTCTGCGTTCAAGGGGAATGTCTCCAAGACTAGTGAAGCAGTTCATCATTACGCGCATGACATGGAACCGCATTGTATCGGGTCGTTTTGGCGAAGTAAGTGTCGATGACAATCAGATTGATGCAAAGCACAAGCAGATCGTCTCGCAGATAAATCGCGAGATCAAGGAAGCTTCAGTTGATGTTTATCGTTTGATGCCCATTGATCTGCCGATTGCAAAGCAGGCAAATGAACAACTCACCCAAGAAGTCGTGCGCTCGCGCATGATTGAGGCACAACGCATTGCGCAGCGCTTTAAAGGTTGCGGCTCTGCCCGCAAAGCAGCTTCTGGCGTGTTCAATGTAAACATTGGCAATGTCATTGAAGCCGATCCTCGCAAAATGCCCAAACAAACATTGAGCAGTCTTAAGAAATTGGGTGTAGGAAATGCAGCCGTTATGGGTGTTTCACCTGGACTTGAACAAGTGCAAATGATCGCATTTTGCGGAACCAAGCGGGTCGCCCCAACACCGCCAAAGATTTCCCGCGAAGACGTTCGCGCAAGACTGGAAAACGATCGTTATCGCACTCTTGGAAAGAGTTACATCCGCGATTTGCGCCGCCGGGCATTTATTGAGTACAAAGACGCTTCTTACAAAAAATAAGCTCAGGACCTCATCTCACCGGTGCCACCTTATCCAAAATTGCCAGCACCACTCGCGCTCACAATAGGCGAACCGGCTGGCATTGGCCCGGAGCTCGCGCTTAAGGCTTGGCAGATATCAGATAAGGCCGCCATAAAACCCTTCGCATTGATCGGCGATGTGGAGGTCATGCGCACGCATTCTGCAAACCTGACCGTTCCAATTGAACAGATCGACGCTTTTGCAGACGCCCAAAGCGTATTTGCAAAAGCCCTGCCCGTGTTTCACATACCATTTATGGAACAGCCTCAATTGGGTGCGCCTTCCTCCAAGACCGCATCTGGCGTGTTGGGCGCAATCGAAAAAGCTGTTGAACTAACCCTGTCTGGCGAGGCACGTGCGGTTGTAACCAACCCCATTCAAAAGGCAACACTGAAGCAAGCTGGATTCGCTCATCCCGGACATACTGAATATTTGGCTGCTCTTGCCAACAAGGCAGGCTATGCAGCAACTCCCGTTATGATGCTTGCCAATGAAAAGCTGCGTGCGGTCCCGGTAACCATTCATGTCGCACTTTCCTCAGTGCCTGGGTTGTTAACAACAGAGCTCATCATCAATACCGCGCGTATTGCTCATCGTGATTTGCAAAGCCGTTTTGGAATTGCGCAGCCAAGATTGGCAATTTCCGGACTGAACCCGCATGCCGGGGAAAATGGTGCATTCGGAGATGAAGATGAAACCATCATCGCACCTGCAATATCGCATCTATGCAGCGAGGGAATTAACGCATTCGGCCCCCTGCCCGCGGATATGATGTTCCATGACGAGGCGCGCGAAACTTATGATGTTGCCCTTTGCATGTATCATGACCAGGCGCTTATACCGGTAAAAACCCTCGGTTTTCACGACGGTGTAAATGTTACTTTGGGCTTGCCATTTGTGCGCACTTCGCCTGATCACGGAACAGCACTCGACCTTGCGGGCAAAGGCACCGCGCGCGCCGATAGTCTCATCGCAGCCCTAAAGCTTGCGGATCGTCTGACGCGACATGATTGATGATTTGCCGCCTTTACGCGACGTGATCGCCAAACACGGTCTTTCAGCGCGCAAAAGTCTTGGGCAAAATTTTCTCTTGGATTTGAATCTCACAGCACGGATTGCGCGCTCCGCTGGCCCGCTCGAGAATGCCGATGTGCTTGAAATTGGCCCCGGCCCCGGCGGGCTCACGCGCGCGCTCTTGGCAGAAGGTGCCCGTCATGTAACCGTAATCGAACGCGATCATAGATGCATTTCTGCCCTTAAAGAAATTGCCGCCCATTATCCAGGCCAACTTGAGATTATCGAGGGCGATGCAATGGCGTTTACCTCAGCGTCACTTGCGGCCACACCTGTCAAAATCGTTGCCAATCTGCCTTACAACATCTCCACAGCACTGCTTACTGGATGGCTTACGCAAGAGCCGTGGCCGGCATGGTTTTCTTCTCTCACTTTGATGTTTCAGAAGGAAGTTGCGCAGCGCATAACTGCAGCTCCTGGATCCAAGGCCTATGGCCGATTGTCGGTTCTTTGCGCATTGCGCACGCAAAACGCTTGCCTCTTCGACGTTCACCCAAGCGCTTTCACGCCGCCCCCGAAGGTCACATCCACAATTGTTCAACTCAAGCCGATCGCGTCACCCGATGACCTCAAAATCACGACATTAGAAAAGATCACTGCAGCGGCATTTGGTCAGCGCCGCAAAATGTTACGCCAAAGCCTGAAATCCATATCGCAAGATATCGATTTGCTCTTGGAAAACACCGAACTACAGGCAACAATGCGTGCCGAAAATGTATCTCCAGAAGCTTTTGCGCAAATCGCGCGCAACTTTGCAAATAAGGACTGAGCCCATGATACGCCAATCCATGACAGACTATGGCATGCCTTTGCAGGAAACGACCGCAGATGTTCCTGATCCAAAGGGCGAGGAAATTGTTATGCGCATAAGCCATTGCGGCGTGTGCCACAGTGATTTGCACATTCAAGATGGGTTTTTTAATCTAGGTGAAGGCCAGGAGCTTGATGTGCGCACTGGTAGGGAATTGCCATTCACTTTGGGCCATGAGATCTCGGGAACAATTGCGGCAATGGGTCCTCAAGCCGATGGGCTAGACACCTCCAAACGCTATGCGGTGTACCCTTGGATGGGATGTGGAGAATGCCCCACGTGTGCGAGTGGTGATGAGCACTTGTGCAACACAGCTCATCATCTCGGTATCACCGTAGACGGCGGCTTTGCCACTCATGTTTTGGTTCCCCACAAGCGCTATTTGCTCGATGTGAGTGACATAGAGACCTCTCTCGCGGGGAGTTACATGTGCTCAGGTTTAACCGCATTCAGTGCGCTCAAAAAAGTATCCGGCCAACTTGTAGATGGCGGCACGTTGATGATTGTTGGTCTTGGTGGCGTGGGCATGATGGCTCTTCAGTTTGCCAATGCGCTCTATCCTAACGCAACAATCATCGCCGCAGATATCGACGAGGAGAAGCGCGGCCTCGCGCTCAAAGCTGGTGCAGAACACGTGTTCGATCCTTCTGAGCCGGATGCCCGAAAACAGGTGTTCAAAACAACCGGCGCAGTTGCCGCTTCAATAGACTTCGTTGGTGCTGAAAGTTCACTCTACTTTGCCCAAGCGATTTTGGAAAAGGGTGGCCTAACCGTGATTGCAGGGCTTCTTGGTGGCAAGTTTTCACTGCCGATCCCAATGTTTCCGTTGCGGGTGATCACTTTGTCTGGAAGTTTCGTTGGCTCACTGCCGGAAGCCCAGGAAATGCTTGATCTTGTGCGTTCCGGCGCGGTTCAGCCGATCCCGGTGGACGCACGCACTTTGTCTGACGCCAACTCTGCGTTGGATGATTTGCGCGCCGGTAAAGTTGTTGGCCGCGTGGTGCTCACGGTATAGAGGCCTAAAGGTCTTCGATAAGGTTCCGTGTAAAGGCAGTAAGGCCTACACGCCGCGTGCGCTTTAGACGCTCAGCATGCAAAATTGAGAGTAGGCCTTGGTGAGCACGCTCCAAATCATCGTTAATGAGAACGTAGTCATACTCCGCCCAGTGGCTAATCTCATCAGCAGCCTCTGCCATACGTTTCGCCACCACCGAAGCGCTATCTTGGTTACGGGAAATCAAACGCTGGCGCAGGCTATCGGCAGATGGCGGGAGAATAAAAATCCGCACCAGATCCTGCGGTTTTGCTTGCGCAAGTTGTTGGGTTCCTTGCCAATCAATGTCAAATAAAACGTCTTCTCCCTTATCCAGAAGTGCCTCTACCTTGGCACGCGGTGTTGCATACCAATTACCAAACACTTCTGCCCATTCCAAAAGCTCGCCATTCTCGCGCATGGAGGCAAATTTTTCTTTTGTCACAAAGTAATAATCTTCACCGTCAACTTCGCCCGGGCGTGGCGGGCGCGTGGTCAAAGATACCGACATGGAAATCTTGCCGTCACCTGCCATGAGCTTACGTGCCAATGTAGATTTACCAGCACCTGAGGGCGAAGATAAAACCAGCATAAGTCCCCTGCGGGTCACCGGCGTTGATGGTTCAACACTACTCAACATTTTGCACCTGCTCACGCATTTGATCAACGACCGCTTTCAAATCAAGTCCAATCGCAGTGAGCGCCTGATCGTTGGATTTGGAACATAAAGTATTGGCTTCACGGTTGAATTCCTGAGTGAGAAAATCAAACTTTCGTCCAACCGGTTCCCCACCAGCCAAGAGTGCGCGGGCGGCTTCCACATGAGCGAACAATCGATCAAGTTCTTCTTGAATATCAGCCTTGGCAGCTATCAACACCGCTTCTTGATGCAATCGTTCGGCATCTAAGGTCGTGCTTGCTTCAATTAACTTCGCCACTTGTTCTGAAAGCCTGGTTTGAATTGCCTCAACCGTGCGTGCAGGGCAGTCACGCGCGGCAATTGACAAGCGTTCAATCTCATCGAGCTGGCCAACGAGCAGTTCTTCAAGCTTCACCCCTTCAGAAGCGCGCATTTCAACCAGACCGCTCAAAGTGTCGTCAAGACTTGCAAGCAAGGCGCTACTCAGGTTTTCCCGCTCTTCATCGCTTTCTTCTGGCTCAACGAACTCAACAACGCCTTTGAGGCTGAGCAATCCATCAAGGCGGGCGGGCGCTGCATCAACCTTTTCTGAAAGTTGCGACAGTAGTGCAAC
>JBPCVX010000388.1:0-3307 GCA_051010095.1 Hyphomicrobiales bacterium | reverse complement strand
AAACTCGGCGCGCGCAGCACGCTGGCCGGATTTGATATCGATACATCTCATTTTACCGGCAACTATGCACCTGCCGCCTCCATCTGGGGAGCTGATTGCGAAAACGAACCAGGCGAGGGGGATTGGTTTGAGGTCTTGGCTTCAACCGACCTTAGCGCATCGGCCCATCATTTCGCTCGCTCAAACAGCGACGATCCGTGCCGCTGGTTGCGGGTGAATATGTACCCGGATGGTGGCATTGCGCGGTTTCGGGCCTATGGAAATCCGATTGTTGATCTCACATCTGGCGAAACGGTTGAATTGTCGGCCCTTAAGAATGGGGGGCGCGTGCTGGATTATAATGATGCGCATTATGGGGATGTGTGGGCGGTTCTTGCGGAAGGACGCGGCGTAAACATGGGCGATGGTTGGGAGACCCGCCGCCGCCGCACCCCCGGAAATGATTGGCTTATTGTGAGGCTGGCCGCACCAGGCATCATTGAAAAAGTGGAAGTGGATACGGCCCACTTCAAAGGCAATTTTCCAGATCAATGCTCACTTCAAGGTGCATTTGTTGACTGGGGAACAGATAATTCCACCACCGTGCAGGCAATGTTCTGGCCGGAGATTATGGGCCGAAAACGACTTCAAGCAGACCATATTCATACGTTTTCAGGCGACGAGCTGACCGCATCTGGCCCAGTTAGCCATGTAAAGCTGAACATCTTTCCAGATGGTGGCGTGAGCCGGTTGCGCATCTGGGGTAAGCCGCAATGAGGGAACTGACGTTTGAGCCGCTGACCCGAGAGGCTTTCGCACCCTATGGTGAGGTTCTGGAAACCGATGGTGCTGATCATTTCCCGATTAATGAAGGTACCACAACCCGCTTCCATAACCTTGCCGCAGCAGAGATTGATGGTGAAGGCCAAACCATTATTTCGATATTTCGTGGAACGCCGCGTCCACACCCTATTGAGATTTCCATGCTGGAGCGCCACCCATTAGGGTCGCAGGCCTTTATGCCATTGAGCAATGAAAGTTGGCTCGTGGTGGTAGCTCACAAACCCGAGGTGCACGCGTTGAAGTGCTTTCGTGCTTGCGGAAATCAAGGCGTACAGTACGCACCAAACATCTGGCATCATCCTTTGTTGGTTCTTGTGCCTGAACAGGATTTTCTAATTGTCGATCGTGATGGCCCCGGTAACAATTTGGAAGAGGTGACGCTTGCTGAAGTTGCGGTGATCAGTGCACCCTGAAGAGAAGAATTCTTGATATGACCGACTTTGCCAAAACCAAGCAATTGTTTCACTTGCCAGCGGGCATGATCTATCTGGATGGCAACTCGCTTGGCCCCATGCCCAAGGCGGCATCTGAACACGTACGCAAGATGCTTGAAGAGGAATGGGCAACAGAGCTCATCAAAGGTTGGAACTCTGCAGGGTGGTATACCCAGCCCAATATGGTGGGTGATCGCGTCGCGAAGCTTTTGGGTGCGCCAAAAGGTTCCATTGTCATGGGCGACACGCTTTCGCTGAAAGTTCATCAGGCATTATCTTCCGCTTTGGCGATGAACCCGGATCGCAAGGTTATCCTGTCGGATAGCGGCAATTTTCCGACTGATCTCTACATTGCCAGCGGCATCGTAAATCAGATCGACAACGGCCATGTGATCAAAACGCCTGCACCAGAAGATGCGGAAGAACACATTGATGACAGCGTTGCGGTGCTCATGCTCACTGAGGTGGATTACCGCACCGGCCGCAAACACGATATGAAAAAGTTGACGGAAAAGGCCCATGCCCATGGCGTGATTACCATATGGGATCTGGCCCATTCCGCAGGCGCGATTGACGTTGACCTCACCGCTGCCAATGCTGATTTCGCGGTGGGGTGCACTTACAAATACCTCAATGGAGGGCCGGGTGCGCCAGCCTTCATTTATGTCGCGCCGCGCCATATCGAAAATGCCGCTGTGGGCCTTTCTGGCTGGATGGGCCATGAGCAACCGTTTGCCTTTGATCTGGACTATACGCCCGCCAAGGGCATTGCCCGGATGCGCGTCGGCACGCCACCAGTTATCGCATTGAGCGCCCTGGAGGCATCTCTTGATATCTGGGAGAGTGTGGATATGGCCGCCGTCTGGGCGAGATCTCGCGGTCTCTCAGAACTGTTTATTGAACAAGTTGAAGCCAAGTGCCCGCAATTGAAGCTGTTCAGCCCGCGTAATCCAAATGCAAGGGGATCTCAAATATCGTTTTGCTTTGAGGATGGTTATGCGGTGATGCAGGCGTTGATCGCCGACAACGTGATCGGAGACTTTAGACAGCCGGATGTGTTGCGTTTTGGCTTCACGCCTCTTTACATTGACGAAGATGATATTGTTGAAGCAGTGGCGCGTTTGCACAACATCTTGGATAAGCGGTTGTGGGACACGCCAGAATTTAAAGCCATGAAAGCCGTCACATGAGCACGCCCTACAATCCAGAGACAGAAGGGGCGGAGATGTCGTTCTCCGACAAAATGTCTTATGGCGATTATTTGAAGCTCGACCAGATTCTTACAGCGCAAGAGTTGAAGACCAGCACTCATGATGAGTTATTGTTCATCATTCAACACCAGGTATCTGAATTGTGGCTGCGGCTTGCTATCCATGAGCTTAACGCAGCACGCACCCTAATTGCGCAAAACGAGGGCGATGTGAGGCCCGCGTTTAAGATGCTCACACGGGTGGCGCGGATTTTTGAACAGCTCAACAGCGCTTGGGATGTGCTGCGCACCATGACACCCAGCGAATATACTGCGTTTAGAGATGATCTTGGTGAAAGCTCGGGTTTCCAATCACATCAATATAGATTGATCGAATTCATTTTGGGCAACCGCAACGAAGCGATGTTGAAACCACATGAACACGTTCCAGAGTCACATGCGCTGCTTCTCGCGGAGCTTTCCGAGCCAAGCCTTTATGATGAAGTGCTTCGAGCATTGGCGCGGCAAGGGCATAATGAACCCGCCGCAACTTTGGAAAGAGATGTGTCGCAACCACATGCCTTTTCCCAAGAAGTGCAGAACATGTGGGAAGACATTTATCGAAACCCGCGCGCCAACTGGATGGCATATGAGCTGGCGGAAAAACTGGTAGATATGGAAGATTATTTCCGTCGTTGGCGCTTTAACCATGTGACCACAGTTGAGCGTATCATTGGCAGCAAACGCGGCACCGGCGGCACCGGCGGGGTGAGTTATCTGCAGCGTATGTTGAAGGTTGAACTGTTCCCTGAATTATGGGCGGTGAGAACGGTTCTGTGACCGATTGGGATGATGAATTTGC
>JBPCVX010000387.1:0-4129 GCA_051010095.1 Hyphomicrobiales bacterium | reverse complement strand
GTTCTTTGACAATCCAAAGAGCGAACGCACAAAACTGTTCCTAAGCCAGATCCTGCACTAGAGCAGGCAGTATCGAAATTGAGAAGCGCGGCTCCAAATCCTGGGGTCGCGTTTTTTACTGCGGATTTTCTTCTCGCAATTCCTTTTTCGACAGCTTTCCGATCATGGTTTTGGGAAGCTCCTCGCGGAATTCGATAATAGTTGGTCGTTCGATTTTACTGAGCTTCGGCTCAATCGCTTCCATTATGTCTTCCTCGCTGGCGTGCATGCCATCTTTCAGGCGAATAAATGCTTTTGGCGCTTCGCCGCGATACTTGTCCTCTACGCCGATCACCGTCACCTCGGCAACGGCTGGGTGGGTGTAGATCGCGTCTTCAATACGGCGCGGATAAACCTTGAAACCTGAGCAGTTGATCATGTCTTTGATGCGATCAACGATGAAGATGAAACCATGCTCATCCATGTGTCCCACGTCGCCCGTGCGGAAATAATCCCCAACAAATGCATCTTTTGTCTCATCAGGTTTGTTCCAATACCCAGGCATAACCTGTGGGCCAGCGATGCAGATTTCACCATCCTCGCCAATGCCAAGCGTTTGGGCAGGATCATCAAGGGAACGTATTGATATATTCGTGCCGGGTATGGGTTGGCCAATCGAGTTGCTCTTTTTGATGCCTTCCAATGGATTGATCGTGGCAACCGGTGAAGTCTCAGACAGACCATACCCCTCAACAAGTCCACATCCCGCGCGCTTTTCAAAGGCTTCACGCACTTCCTGAGGTAGAGCGGCACCGCCTGATATTCCGTACTGCACCGATGACAATGTTTGCGCTGTTACGCCTTCGTGGTCCAAGAGCGCTGTATAGAGCGTGGGGACGCCGGGCAAAAAGGTCGGCCGGGTGCGTTTCAAGGCCTTAACGGTCTCGTCAACATCAAAGCGCGGCATCAATATAAGCTCGGCACCTATTGAGAGGCCAAAATTCTGAATGCACGACATGGCGAACACATGGAAGAAGGGCAATATTGCTAAAACCCGTTCTTCACCCAATTTAACACCAGTAAACCAGCGAGAGATCTGCTCACAATTTATGGTGAGATTGCCATGTGTGAGCATGGCAGCTTTTGGTGTTCCTGTGGTCCCGCCGGTATATTGAAAAAGGGCAATGTCCTTTTCCGGCGAAATGTCTGGCACATCAAAGGCGCCGACATTTGACATAAGATCATTGTATGCAATCAATCGGTCTTCAAGCTTATGGAGCTCCAAATCCGCCCGCTCTGCGCCCTTTAACAATCTAAACAGGACACCTTTGAGCGTTGGCAATGTGGGTGCAAAGGGGCAAACAATCAATTTGCCGATCACACCTTCAGCCGTTAATTCCGCTATCTTGTCATAAAGCCGCTTCAGATCGAGTGTCACCATCATCTCAATGCCCGCGTCTTGGGCCTGATGGGCAATCTCTTCTTTGGTGTAGAGCGGGTTGAAATTGACGATGATGGCCCCAAGCTTTGCAAGCGCGAAGTAAAACGCTGTGTAGTAGGGACAGTTTGGTAAAAACAATCCGATGCGCGATCCTTTTTTAACCCCAAATTCCTGCAATCCGGCAGCAAGGTGGGCCGTCATATCGCCGATTTCGCGGTAGCTGTACTTGCGTCCGAGAAAATCTAGGCACGGTTTATGAGCAAACTGAGCTACCGCTTCGTCAAAAAGCATACCAAGCGGTTTAGCTTTCAAAGCAGCATCATAGCTCACACCTGGCGGATAATGATCGACCCAAGGGCGCAAGGCTTTGTCTGATTTTGGTTTTTCCGCCATACAAATTGATCCTTTACCCGCTTCACGAATACATATGTTACAAGTATATTCAAAATTCTGACAGAGTTTGCGTGCATTCTCTAACGATCACGGATTGGGAGCTTATAATCTTGCGCCTTACCCTTTTAAGAACTTTGACGGCTTCCTGCGCATTTGCAGGAATGCTTTTGGTCGCGCCAACTGTGCATGCCCAGCAAGAAATGTCGCTTAAGAAAGCTGTAAAACTTGCAAAAAGCGGCAATCCGCAGGCACAAGTTGTTGTTGGCAAGACGTTCGAAGAGGGCAAAGTAGTAGAGAAAAACATGCTTGCCGCAGCCCAGTGGTACAAGAAGGCCATGCGCAAAGGTGATGTTGAGGCAACATTCCGCCTTGGGCGGGTTGTACATTATGGCGGCCAGGGCGTCGAAAAAAGCCCTGAACTTTCGCACGAACTCTATCTGCGTGCATCCCGGCAAGATTTTCCGCAAGCTCAATATTGGCTTGGCTACTGTTATCATTACGGGTTTGGTACCGAAAAAGATCTGGGTAAGGCGGTTGAATGGTATCGCCGCGCAGCTCAGAACAATATTCCACAGGCGCAAAACAACCTCGCTATGCTGCACCTTTCAGGGCAGGGCGTTGCGAAAAATCCAAAGCTTGCTGCACGCTTTCTAACCCGCGCAGCCAAACTGAACTATGCATATGCCCAAAACAACCTTGCAGGACTGTATGAGTTGGGCTGGGGTGTTCAGAAAAACCCGAACCAAGCCATTCAGCTTTACCAAGCCGCAGCAAAGGCGGGAAATCCCAAAGCAATTGCAAATTTACGCCGCTTGGGAGGAGAAGATGTAAGCTTACAATCCCCAGCACAGCCGGCGGCTCAATTGGGTGATATTTCAATTTCAGGTGCACAAAGTGTCGAACAGGCGGATGCGCCAGCAACGAACAATGTTGTTGAGCAGAGACCCACCGTATTGCAAGAAGGCCAAACGCGATCGTTCAACGACATTAAAAGCCAGGTGCGTTCGCGTTCTGCACCGGCAGACGATTCGTTTAAAAACTAAGCTTTCCGGTTTAAGCCACTAATTTGAAAAGATTTTGAAAGTCTCCATCATTTCGGAGGGCAGAGATAATATTGCTGTGCTCTGCAATCCCTGCATGATGGATCAACCGCTCTGCTTTTGCTTCCATATCATCGCGCGAAAGGGGCAATTCGGGATCACCCTTTGCGTTTTCCACTTCATGAGCGAACTGCTGGCCAGATGAATGTTGCACACTCACTTTGGTTCCCCAATGGGCGGGGTATCGTTGCTGAATTTCGGTTTGCGTGCCAACTTTCACCTTTTTCCGTGCGCCCGATAATTGCCCACGCGCGCTTTCATCAAAGCTGTCGAACACCACTTCATCAAAAGCAAGCGCTGCGCTAACCGTGTGTTGTAGTGAGAATTTTGCAGCATAAGCGCTGGGCGTTTCTTCCCGGTCACAGAGATCGAGCGCTGCTTGATAAGTTTCAACCTCAACCGCATCCACGTCTATTGATAAGCCGGTGGCCAACATGTCATGGCGAATTTTTTGTGCGGCATCAAGCGCTGGGTGGGTGTGGCGGCAACTGGGCCAAGGCTTTATCGATGTGAGGTGAACCTGCCAGGGGGCGTCCGGTTCCGCCAATACAGCTTCTGGGTCACCATCAGGGCAGGCGGCTTTGAAAAAGCCCCGCGCGCCTTCAAGAATGGCCGGGGGACCAGTAAAGGCTTGCGCTGCTAACCCTGCCGCAATCACCCCGCTTTCTGCCGCGCGGCCCGCATGCAAGTGCTTTGTTTCAGCACCAGTATCAAGAAATTCCCAAAGGCCAGATGACTGACTTCCTGCATTTCCAAGCGCATTTACAGTTTGCTCTTCGCTGAGATTGAGCAAATGCGCACCTGCCATGGCAGCGCCAAACGGCCCACACGTGGCAGTATTGTGCCAAATTTTGTAGTGTGCGGGTCCTACCGCCATGCCGACCCGACAACACGCTTCAAAGCCGTGCAGAAGAGCCGTGAGTACTTTGCGACGGCTTTGCCCTTGACCAAGCGCCAATAGAGCAGGCACCACAACGCACCCAGGATGCACCACGGAGGCACGATGCAAATCGTCCACTTCGAGAATGTGGCAAAATGCGCCCTGTACGAAGGCTTGCCGGGGAGCATCTAGCCCCAAGGTGCCCTCATTTGCACGATTTCCAAGTAAATCATTACGCCAGGCCAAAATCTTGCGCCCTTGCGGTGAATTGCAGCCCGCAACGATGTTTGCAATAGCATCAAGCGCAAACAACTCAGCGGCCTGCAAGTCGTCGTC
>JBPCVX010000386.1:0-8172 GCA_051010095.1 Hyphomicrobiales bacterium | reverse complement strand
TGTGCGCAAGCCTGATCTTCTCATCCTTGATGAACCTGTGCAGGGTGTTGATTTTGCCGGTGAAATCGCGCTTTACGACCTCATCGCACAGATCCGTCGTGATCTTAACTGCGGTATTTTGCTGATCTCGCATGATTTGCACATCGTTATGGCAGAAACCGATACAGTTGTGTGTCTGAACGGCCATGTGTGCTGTTCGGGTTCACCGCAATCTGTGACAAAGAGCCCTGAGTACAGACAGCTCTTTGGCCCACATGCGGCGCAAACCTTGGCCGTCTATCAACATCATCACGACCACACCCATGGACCGGATGGCGAAATCATCCACCACCATGACCACGCACATGACGGGCGCAGCGATGTTTGATGATTTTTTCACCAGAGCGCTGATTGCGGGCATTGGGGTTGCGCTCATCGCTGGCCCCTTGGGATGCCATGTGGTGTGGCGGCGCTCGGCCTATTTCGGGGACACCATGGCCCACGCGGCTTTGTTGGGTGTGGCCCTCGCCTTTCTGTTGGATGTAAATGTGAGCATTGCAGTTTTCACCATTGCTGTTCTAACGGCAGGCTGCCTTGCCCTGATGCAACGCCAAACCCTTTTGCCTTCCGATACTCTGCTTGGCATTCTTGCCCATTCGACCCTGGCGCTTGGTCTTGTCGCCATTGCCGGCATGCCGTGGCTGCGCATTGATCTTCAGGCATTTTTGTTCGGCGACATATTGGCCGTATCACACACTGATATCGCAGTTATCTATATTGGTGGCACGTTGGTATTGGCCGCACTTTATAGCATCTGGCGTCCGCTTCTTGCTGGAACAGTGAACGATGAACTGGCGGTCGCGGAGGGCATGGCACCAGAACGCACCCGGTTCATATTCACCGTGCTCATGGCTGCGATGATCGCGATTGCCCTGAAGATCGTTGGCGTCCTGCTGATCACTTCATTGCTGATCATTCCTGCTGCAACCGCACGGCGGTTTGCACGTTCGCCAGGGCAAATGGCGTTGATTGCTGCGGGCCTTGGTGCGTGTGCGGTGATAATCGGGCTTTACGCATCCCTTTATGCAGATACGCCATCCGGCCCCTCAATCGTGGTTGGCGCGTTGGTATTATTTTTGCTAAGCCTGTTACCAATAGGAAGCACATCATGGCAGCAACGCTGACAAAAAATCAGGAACTTGTATTGGGCGCGCTCACAGGCGCAGACGCCCCATTGAGTGCTTATGCCATTCTCGATAAATTGCGCGATGATGGATTGAAGGCCCCGCTGCAGGTTTACCGAGCGTTGGAAAAACTTACCGAAAGCGGGTTGGTGCACAAAGTCGAAAGCCTCAATTCATTTGTGGCGTGTGCCCATCCTGAATGTCACAGCGCCAACCTCATTGCCTTTGCCATTTGCGAGAAATGCGGTGACGTGTCTGAGTTTTCCGACACTGATATCGAAGACAAGCTTGCCCATTGGTGGAAATCAAATCGATTCACGCCATCCACAATGACTTTGGAACTGCGCGGTGCCTGCGAAAGTTGCGCCTGAAGCCTTTCAAGACGTGCCGGCAATGCTTTCATAGCGCTCACGCAGCATTTTCTGATGCGCAAGAGCTGCTGGGTCCAGATCCACTGTTGCTGGAATATCTGCTTCAAAATGATGATATCTGTCTTCACCGCGCACCAACATGGCGGTATCAAGATCATGCTTGGTCTGGCGCACATGAGCAGCAAGATATTGCACGTTCAACCCAATACGGCGGTCGTTTGAGTGGTTGGGCATAGAGGCGTGTAACGTCCAGCCATGATGAAATGAGGCCTGACCTGGTTGCAGCGCACACATCACCGCATTCTCTTCCGCAACGCCTTGTACCGTTTGCCCCTGCAGCAGCACATTGCTGTCATCATCGCTGGTTTCATGCGCAATAACGCCGTTCACATGACTGCCGGGCAGCATGCGCATGCACCCACTTTCCGCAGTTGCTGGCGAAAGGGCCAACCACATACTCACCTGGTCATCATGGCTTAAGCCCCAATAGTTGAGGTCTTGATGCCAACTCACATGCGAGGCCGCATGGGCCTCCTTCACGATATAGGTCACATTGTAGAGCAGAATATCCGGCCCGATGAGCGCCTCCACAATGTCCAGCACATCACCCCGCGTCGCCAGCTCCAATGGCGAGCACAGAATAGTGTGCGCCTTTGATTGATAATGCAGCGGGCCAATTTTGGTTTCCGCATCTTCCATTATCTTGCGGTGCCGGGTTGCGTCCTGCGCGCTTAGAATATCGATGGCAGAAATATAACCATCGCGCTCATAATCTGATTTCAGCTTGGTGATATCGTGTGGTGGCATCTGCTTACCCTCACCTCTTAGACAAAGACACATGCCAAGATTTGTCCAAAATTGCGTGGTGAGACAAGGGGGAAAAATTCAACTCTTATGAATTAATTCACCGCAAAGCCTAAATGCGTCCGGAACCTATTTTTGAGATAAACCGCATCGCGCGGCGGCAAGACCCGTGGCGGCAGAGAGGGATCTATTTTTACCAGCACAAATCTTGGGCCATTGGCGGGTCGATGAATGAGATCACGCGCTGTGTTCACCTCACCCAGCGTGGTGGCGGTGCATGTTTCCGCAAAGTTGCTGGCTTCCGCGATGCGCGCCAAATCGATGCCATGGCCTGAATGGCTCACCTGCATACCTGTTTCACCATAGAGACCGTTATCGAGCACCACGATTGAGAGGTTTTTAGGAGCAGCCACTGCGATGGTTGCCAACCCGCCAATGCCCATAAGTTGCTCGCCATCACCGGTGATCACCAGCACTTTGCGCTCTGGCTGCGCCTGCGCCAGGCCAAGCCCCATCAATGCCGCACCACCCATGGCACCCCACAGATAAAAATTGCCGTCATGATCGCCTGAAGAAAACACATCCCAGGTGGGTGAACCCAGCCCGGAGACAACCAGCATATCGCCGCGGTCTCTCAGAAGCGCGTCAACCGCATCGCGGCGGGCAAGTTTTGTTTCAGATGCCATGTTTTTCACCACTTCTTGCTGCCCAAAAGGCGTTGCGACATGAGGATTGCGATTTGCTGATCAGACCGGAACGCGAGATCAGCAGCAGATGCGACCACATCAGGCAAATCATCGCCCTCATCCACCCTTATGGTTTCAACACCAATCGCATTGAGAGATGGTTCACTTGCCCGGCTCATGGCCATTTGCCAGGGGTTAAATTCATGCCATTCACCGCGCATGGTCACCAGCATGAGCAGCGGAAACCGGCCAATGTTGGAAAGCGACAGCATGTTAATGCAGTTCCCAACCCCCGAAGATTGCATGAGGAGGCAGCTTTTTGACCCGCCCAGCCAGGCACCCGCAGCAACGGCGATGCCTTCTTCTTCTGTCGTCAGCACGTTGGCGGTAATGCCTGCATCTTCTGTGAACAGCTCAATCATGCGCGCATGCCCGGCATCTGGCACATAGCCCACTTGCGATATCCCGGCGGATTTGAGCACCTCGTAGGTGCGCTCGGGCCAGGTCTCAATGGTGTCCGGCGAATTCATCTAGCTATCCATCCCATAATCATCACGCGCGGCATCAGCAGAAATATAATCATGTTCTACATCACTGGCGACGGCATCGCGGTCGCGAGATTTCGCATCGCCATAACCGCCACCACCGGGCAGTTCAAACACAACCTTGTTGCGCGGTGGCACAAACTGCCTGCCTTTGGTTTTAAGCACCGTGCCATCATCAAGCGTCAGGCGGCCATTGGCGCCCGCTTTGCCGCCCTCTCGCCCGCGCGCCGGGTTGGCAATGCGGTCGAACATGGCGTTGAAGTACATCTCATAACCCTGCGATGAACTGATTTCGATAACCTGCCCACAGCCGCCACGATAGGTGCCCGCTCCGCCTGACCCATTGCGGAGTTCTTTGCGCCAAATCACGATCGGCCCCACTTGTTCAGTGGCCTCGATGGGCATAGTCATCACTCCGCTCGGAAAAGCGGTAGCGTTCAGCCCATCACACACCGGCCTGGCGCCCGAGCCGCCTGAATTGAACATTAAAATTTCAGAGCGCACATCACCTGGCTCAATATCAGGATCAGTTGTTGGCCGCACCGAAATCTGGATATTCCACAGCGCGCTTGAACCTTCTGCTGGCACTTGGCCTGGAATAAACTTATGCAGCGCGCCAAGCACCAAATCAGGAATGAAATGCCCAATTACATGGCGCACTGAGACGGGTGCGGGGTATTCCGCATTCAAGATGCAGCCTGCGGGTGCCGTAATTCCAAATGGTTCAAGAGAGGCCGCGTTATTGGGAATTTCGGGTGCAATAACGCATTTCAATCCATAACAGGCATATGCCTTGGTGTAGACAAGCGGCACGTTAATGCCACGGTTTGACACAGGCGACGTGCCGTCGAAATCAGCCAGAATATTATCGCCCTTTATTTCCAGGCGCACGGCGAGTTTCAGGCTATCGTTGTAGCCATCCACCATCATGTCATTTACGTGCTCGCCATCAGGAAGGGCTGCGATACATTCCAGCGTGGCGCGTCGTGAGTGCGTGAAAACAAAGTCTGCAAGCTCGACCAGGTCATCAAGCTCAAACTCTTCCATCATGTCGATGAGGCGCCGATGGCCAATCTCGTTGCAGGCAGCAAGCGCATAAATATCGCCGACCACCTGATTGGCCTCGCGCACATTCACCCGTACCATCTTGATGAGCGTCTCATCAACCTTGCCGCGCTCGGCAAACTTCATGATGGGGATCTGCAAGCCTTCTTCATAAACTTCTGCCGCATCCGGCCCGAAGCCGCGCCCGCCCATATCAACCACGTGCGCGGTGCAGGCAAAATACCCCACCAGACGCCCCTTATGAAACGACGGGGTCACCACGGTGATATCATGCAAATGCCCGGTGCCCATCCAAGGGTCATTGGTGATGTAAACATCGCCCTCAAAAATGTTCTGCCGCCCGATATGACGGATAAAATGAGCAACCGCTTCCGCCATGGCATTCACATGGCCTGGGGTTCCGGTAACGGCTTGTGCCAGCATCAACCCTTGCTCATCAAACACCCCGGCGGATAAATCACCCGCCTCGCGCACTGAGGTGGAAAACGCCGTGCGCACAAGGGTTTGCGCCTGTTCTTCAACAACAGAAATCAGCCGGTTCCACATCACCTGGCGGGAGAGATCTTTCAGAGCATCGCTCATTGGGCCGCCTCCCTGCTTGCCTGAATTGCGGCCACATCTTCCACGATCACGCAGCCATCGCTTTGCATGGTGGCGGAAAATCCAGTTGGCACGATGATGCTGGTTTCGCGTTCGGTGATGATTGTGGGCCCCTGAATGCGCGCACCTGCAGGCATGGCGTCGCGATCAATGACGCGGGCATCAACAAATTCAGATCTACTAATATCGTAGAAGCGGCGCGCATCTGTTTGTAGGGACTCATCTTTTCCCGCCTGCACCGCCACTTTGCTGGCAGCCGGCACAATGGTTTCAACCTTCACCGACCAAGAGGTAATTTCGATATCTAGCCCCGCCACAGCACGACCAAAAAGGCGCTCATACTCTGATTCAAAAAGCGTTTTGAACCGAGCCGCATCTGCGGCCTCAAATGTGCCATCGGGGATCGATACAGGAATTTCCCACCCCTGGCCCACATAACGCATGAAGCATTTGCGCTCTGTATTCAGCGCTGACTGGGCATCGCAAGAGCGCACAAAGCTCTCTGCTTCTGCACCTAGTTCAACCAGCAAGGCATTGATGCGTTCTGCCTGAAAATCTGATAGCCGCACATACACACTACGCGTTGCCTCAAACCCAAATGGTGCGCGCAAGAAGCCGATGGCTGATCCCACCCCCGCGCCGGGCGGCACAAGGCAACGGGATATACCGAGCTTTTCGCATAGTCTGCCTGCATGCAGTGGCGCTGCGCCACCAAAGGCGATCATGGTGAAGGCGGAAATGGTTTTGCCATTTTCCACCGCATGCACACGCGCCGCATTGGCCATGTTCTCATCCACCACTTCGGAAACACCGAAGGCTGCGGGGGTGACCTCCATCTCTAGAGGTTCAGCCACATGCTTACCCACCGCAGCAGCGGAGCTTTCCATTGAAAGTTTAATGCTGCCGCCTGCAAAATTATCGGCATCAAGGCGCCCGAGCAGTAAATCTGCATCCGTGACCGCCGGACGATCACCGCCACGCTGGTAACATGCAGGACCCGGCTCAGAGCCAGCGCTTTCAGGCCCCACCCTGATTTGCTTGAGCGCATCAACATGGGCAAGCGATCCGCCGCCCGCACCAATCTCGACCATCTCAATCACGGGGATGGAGATCGGCATCCCGGAACCCTTTTTAAAGCGATAGGCGCGCGCTGCCTCAAACACCCGTGCGGTGTGGGGCTTTTGGTCTTCGATTAGACAAATTTTTGCTGTCGTGCCTCCCATATCGAAGGACAAAACTTTTTCAAGGCCGTACCGTTCAGCGATATGGCTGGCGAATATCGCACCACCAGCGGGCCCTGATTCTACCAGGCGCACGGGCAGTTCAGCAGCTGTTTCCAGCGCCATAATGCCCCCACCTGAATGCATCATGTAAACCGGACAAATCACGCCAATCCCAGCCAGGCGTTCAATCAACCGGTCAAGATAGCTCTTCATCAAGGGCTTGATGTAGGCGTTCACGCAGGTGGTATTGAAACGCTCATATTCACGCATTTGCGGCGAAACTTCAGAGGAAAGCGAGATGCTCAACTCAGGCAGGCGCTCACGCAACAAATCACGCACCCTGCATTCATGGGCATCATTCATGTAGGAGTGAATGAACCCAATGGCTGCACTTTTATACCTGCGCTCCTCAAGCTTAGCAGCAAGCGCGTCTACCGCAGCCTCATCAAGTGGCAACAGCACCTCACCGGTTGCAGACATACGCTCAGGCAAGGGGTGGCGGTCGGCGCGGGGAATAAGTTCTGGTGGTAAAACCAGATTGATATCGTACTGCTCAAACCGGTTCTCAGTGCGCATTTCCAGAACATCGCGATAGCCCTGTGTGGTGACAAGCGCGGTTTTAACCCCGCGTCGTTCAATCAGCGCATTGGTGGCAAGCGTTGTGCCGTGAATGATATGGCTGACATCGGCAAGGTTCACATTGCCATCTGAAGCAACTTTCTGAATACCTTCAAGAATGGCGTTCTCCGGCGCCTCATAGGTGGTGAGCACCTTGGTGGAGAACACCATATCGCCCATCTCCAAAACAACATCTGTGAACGTGCCGCCAATATCGACACCAAGCCTGATCGTACCCTGTGACATGAAATGCCTTATGCGAAATCTTTATTCCGCGCAGGTTTTCATACTTATGCGGGGCAGGCAAGCTTTGTGATTACGCGGCGCTATTCGCCCTTCCATTCAGGCTTGCGTTTACCCAGGAAGGCTTCTAATCCCTCGCGAAAATCATCACTTGTATAGCATTGGGTGATCAGGTCTGTATCGTCGACCTTAGCTGCTTGCGCACCGAGCCTGCGAAAGGCTTCTTTGGTTGCTCGCATGGTCAGTGGGGCATGAGTTGCCATGTGGGCCGCCACCGCGCGGGCCCTGGCATAAGGGTCTTCTGCAATCTCGGAGATAAACCCGATTGTTTGGGCCTCATCTGCCTCCATCAGGCGGGAGGAAAAGATCAAATCCTTAACGCGCGCCTCGCCCAATAAGTTTGCTTGGCGGGCAAGGTTACGGGCAGAGAGACAGTTACCGAGAGTGCGGGCAATAGGAAATCCATATTTCATATCAGCGCGTGCGATGCGCATATCGCAACACGCCGCAATTGCCGCCCCGCCGCCGGTGCAAGCCCCTTCAATGGCAGCAATCACCGGGACGGACACCTTTTCAATCGCACACAGCACTTCGTCCATGCGCTTTTCATAGTTCAGTGCATGTTGTGGCGTGGTGAAATCGCGAAAGCGGGAAATATCAGTTCCTGCTGCGAAGGCCTTGCCCCCCGCGCCAGTGATGATCAACACCGAGATATCAACAATTTTAATCGCGCTGCACATCTCTTCAAGTGCGTCATACATTTCAAAGGTCAGCGCGTTGCGCGCCTGTGGCCGGTTAAACGTAATCGTGCCGATGCCATCTTCTGTGGCGTAGAAAATATCTTCGGTCATAGA
>JBPCVX010000385.1:0-18068 GCA_051010095.1 Hyphomicrobiales bacterium | reverse complement strand
GCCACTAGCGCCCACCTACGGCAAATCAAACTGAAGTGGCAGGCTCAAACACTGTTACGTTATACACCAACATGCATTTGATATCCTGGTCTAGCAAGCGCACGCACTGAAGTGATGGGAGCGCCATTTACCCAAGTGGTGCGCTCGACCACAAACAGAGCAGCACCCTTTTCGATCTGCATTATGCGTGCCTCAGCAATGCTCGCGTTGACCGCATAAAAGCGGATATCACAGCGGTCATACGGTTTGTTGCGAATGAGCCATTCATTCGCACTCTCTTGATGCAAATCCACATCGAGAATTTCGGGAACAGTCTGTGCGCTCACCCATCTGTCTTCAAAGATGTAGGGCGCACCATCGGCCAGATGCAGGGCTTTAATGTTCAGCATCTCTTTGCGCTCGGAAAACCCGAACTGTGCACCGACACGCGCTGGAACCAAACGAAGTCTCGCACTATGAAGCTGATAACTATATTCCGCCCCCAACTGCTCAACTTCAAGACGCGTGATGGGAATATCGAAACTGGCGCGGGTCACCGGATCGCGCATTACATGAGTGCCGCCTTTGCGTTTGCGCACAATTGCCCCTTTGTCCGCCAACTCCCGCATCGCCCGCTGTACAGTTGTTCGCGCGCAACCAAACTCCGCCGCCAGCTCTTCATCTTTGGGCAATTTGTCACCTGGCAAGAGTTCGCGGTGAAGGATCCGATTTTGAATCTCATCACGAATATCCTGCCAGCTATGGCGTCGCACAGAACCCACGTGACGGAACTCCTTTGCCGGTCCGCAAACAATCATTGACAATAATATGTGCATGCTTATTCTCACTATGCAATAAACAAATTCATAAAAATTCCTTATGCAAAACGAAACTCTCGGGAGATGTGAGATGAAAAGAAGAGATTTTCTAAAAGCCGGCGCCGCAGGTGCTGCAACAACAGCGCTCGCAACACCAGCGATTGCGCAAGATAAACGCCAATGGAAGATGGTCACTGCTTGGCCGAAAAACCTTCCTGGACCAGGTGTTGCTGCACAAAAGCTTGCTGATCGTATAACCACCCTTTCTGGTGGACAGCTGGAGGTTAAACTCTATGCAGCAGGTGAATTGGTGCCAGGGCGCGGTGTATTTGATGCTGTTTCGGAAGGCACAGCAGAGCTTTATCACGCAGTTCCTGCCTATTGGGGATCGAAATCTAAAGGCATTTTGATGTTCGGCTCACAGCCATTTGGTCTGCGCGCCGATGAGCAAGTGGGGTGGCTGCAACATGGTGGAGGCCAAGCGCTCTACGACGAAATGTATGGTCGCTTTGGGTTGAAGCCATTCCTGTGCGGAAACTCGGGCCCACAATGGCAAGGTTGGTTCCGCACCGAGATCAAATCAGCTGAAGACCTTAAAGGCTTAAAATTCCGCACCACCGGGCTCGCATCTGAAATGTGCGCTAAACTCGGCATGGCGGTGCAGGCCATGGGTGGCCGCGATATGTTCCAGGCGTTGCAAACTGGCGCGCTGGACGCAGGAGAGTTTATTGGGCCATGGACTGACAGTGCGCTTGGGTTTTACCAAGTGGCCAAAAACTACTATTGGCCGGGTGTGGGTGAGCCTTCATCCGCAGAAGAGTGTGCCGTGAACGCCAAAGCCTATAACGAACTCCCTGACAATCTGAAACAGGCCGTAAGCTTTGCCTGCGAAAGCCTCTATAATCCGGTTTGGACCGAGTACACGACCAAACACGCACTTTCACTCAAGAAATTGGTCGACGAGCAGGGTGTACAGGTAAAAATGCTACCTGACGACGTGGTGGCCGCAATGGGCAAGGCTGGAAATGAGGTTATCGACGAGCTGCGCCAAAACGATGATGAGTTGGTAAAACGCATCGCCGAAAGCTTCGTTACTTATCGGGATTCCGTTGGCGGCTATATGACGTATGCCGACAATGGACAAATGAACGCCCGCGCAAAAGTGCTAGGGTATTAGCACCAGGCGCTCGCGTTCACGTAGTCTCTCATGCCCGGGTTTAGCCCGGGCATGCTTCTTTAACGGAGAGTACATCCACACCATGCAAGTCGCATCAGCATTGGAAGCCATAAACAAAACCACCGGGTCCATCGTGCGGTGGTTTGCGCTGGCCATGGTGTTGATACAGTTTGTAATTGTGCTGGCGCGATATGTGTTTGGCATGAATTCAATCGCCGCCCAAGAAAGCGTTCTCTATCTGCACGCTGCTTTGTTCATGTTGGGTGCGGGTTATACACTGCTCGTCGACGGGCATGTGCGTGTGGATATTTTTTACGCCAAAGCGCCTCCACAGACACGACGGCGAATTGACCTTTTCGGCCATATCTTCCTTCTCATTCCTTCAATGCTTGCGCTGCTCTATTGGTCATGGCCCATGGTGCGCTCCTCGTGGAAAATACTTGAAGGCCCGATTTCTGTTGGTGGAATTCCTGCCTTGTTTCTTCTGAAATCGCTGATACCGGCATTCTGCCTTTTGCTCCTCATACAATCAGCCGCGTGCATTCTGAAGCTGCTCTTGGAACCAATTTCTGATGACCGAATATCTTGATATTCTCATGTTTGCGGTTCTGGTGGGATGCATCCTGCTGGGCTTTCCGGTGTCCTTTTCTATAGCTGGCACTGCCATCGCGTTTGCGTATTTTGGGTGGATTTTGGGTGCGATGGACATCAACCTTTTAGGGGCGCTCGGTCAACGGGTCTTCGGAGTGCTCACGAATAACGTGCTCATCGCAATTCCTCTGTTCGTGCTCATGGGCGCCGTGCTGGATAAGAGCCAGATTGCAGAAGAGCTGCTTGAGACTATGGGGCGCTTGTTTGGCCAGTTACGCGGTGGGCTCGGCATCTCAGTTATCCTCGTTGGCGCGCTCTTGGCCGCCTCCACCGGCATCGTCGGCGCGACGGTTGTTGCAATGGGCCTCATCGCTTTGCCGACCATGTTGCGGGCTGGATATGATCCGCGCCTTGCTGCTGGAACTGTTTGCACCGCTGGAACACTTGGGCAAATCATTCCCCCGTCTACCCTGCTCATCATATTGTCCGATGTAATGTCGAATTCCTACCAGCAGGCACAGTATGCCCAGGGGAAGTTTACAATTGAAACGATCTCGGTCGGTCAGATCTTTGCCGCCGCCATGCTGCCTGGCATTAGCCTGGTCGTGATTTACATTCTCTATGTGCTTGGGCGCGGCATGGTGCGCCCCCAAGACACCCCACCCAACAAAGCAGACAGCAAACGGCCAGGTGCCCACGAAATTGTCGGCGCTATTGTGCCTCCCATCATCTTAATTGTGGCTGTGCTGGGTGCCATTTTGGGCGGGGTCGCAACCCCGACGGAAGCTGCTTCTGTTGGCGCAATTGGGGCCATTCTTATGGCTGGATTGCGCGCCAGTGCACACAACAAACTCATTCTTGTTGGTACATTTAGCTTGCTGGTGCTTGCAGTGCTTTCAGGGCTTTATCCCGTACGCTTGCAACGCAGCGATTTGTCTCCCGCAGACTGGGCCGCTGGTGGCCTTTACATTGCTCTCATGATCATTGGATTGATCGCCGTGATGGCTGCCATATCGTCAATCACCAAAAACTCAATCCTCGCAAAATCGGTCACATCCACCATGTCGATGACTGCGATGATTTTTGCAACAATCATTGCCGCAGGAATGTTCTCGCTCGTATTCATAGGTCTTGGGGGCGAAGAACGCGTGGCCGAACTCCTAGAGGCCATGCCCGGAGGCCCCACGGGCGCCCTCATCTTTTGTATGTTGTTTATTTTCGTGCTTGGGTTCTTTCTCGATTTTGTCGAGATTACAGTCATCGTCTTACCGCTTGTGGTACCCGGTCTCATTCTCATGGGGCATGACCCGGTTTGGCTTGCAGTATTGATTGCCATCAACCTCCAAACGTCCTTCCTCACGCCTCCATTTGGGTTTTCACTATTCTATCTGCGAGGGGCAGCACCCAAGGAAATCACCACCGGACAAATCTATGCCGGTGTGGCGCCTTTCATTGTGTTGCAGGTCGTTGCGGTGAGTGTGATTTGGTTTGCGCCGCAAATTGCTACAGCACTGCCGAAGCTGTTGTTTTAAATATTGCACGCCATATCTTGCCCACAACACATCGGAGATTTGATTTTCCCATGTTCATTCGGGCATACTGATATTTGCACTTCGCGGCCATCATCAAGTTTCAGCATGTCATTCTCTAATGGTGCATCGCATTTTCCGCACGTGGCATTTACGCTCATTCCGCACTGATCGCATTCATAGGTCGCCATACCGATTTCCTCCAAAGTTGAAACGAAGAGGATAATGGAAAAACTATCTCTGTCATGAAAAAATTTTTTGGGGTGATCCGCCGATCGGACAGACCACCCCTGAAAAATAATTTGGGTCTTAAATGTATTTTGAACTTGAAAGAGCGTTCAGCCTGGCTCGCGCCAGGCTGAACTTTCGCGGCATTTCTGCCAAGTGTTGCTCCGGGATCTCTTCCTAGTTGACCACTTTCAGGTCCGAACATCAGGTCAGGCAACCAGAAAAAAACCGATGGCATCGCCGCGATGCAAATTGCTCAACTACCGATTAAGATTTTACAGTTGCAGGGCAGCACCATAAATATTTATCAGTTATGTGAACAATGTACTTCAAGCTCGTTCAACACTGAGATAAAAGCAGTATTCCTTTATGTGCTCAATGGATTTGCAAGTAAAAAATGCAATTTTTGTTCGAAAATATTATTACGTGAGTAACATCGGTAACAGATCGACGCATGCGTGTGGAATTTTCCACACACCCCTACTCAGCAGAAGTCATAATACCGGAAACTACCTAATCAAATAATGACTGGTCTAGTTTTGGTAATCTTCGCGATTCAGCCCATATTTTTGCATTTTTTCGTATAATGTCTTGCGCGAAACGCCCAAAGACTCATATGTGCTTTTGAGATTTCCGCCATGCGCTGTCAGCTCCGCTGCAATTGCGTTGCGCTCAAAATCGGCGATCCTATCGGCAAAACTCACCTGTGCTTCAACATCTTCGCTTGCATTTGCAAACAAATCCAGCCCAAGCGCAAACCGATCAGCAGCGTTGCGCAGTTCGCGAACATTTCCTGGCCAAGAGCGTGCCACAACCGCTGCCAGCACATCAGATGGCACTTCAGGAGGTGGACGCCTGTACTTTGCTGCCGCTTCTTGCACCAAGGTGCAGAACAGACGCGGGATATCCTCCTGGCGCTCATCAAGATTTGGCATTCTTAGGGTGACAACATTAAGTCTGTAAACGAGATCACTGCGAAAACGACCCTCTGCTGCTGCTTGTTCAAGATCAGCCTTACTTGCTGCTATAAACCGCACATCTAGCTCAATAAGATCGTTTGAACCAAGCCTGGTGATTGCGCGTTCTTGAATAACGCGGACCAGTTTGACCTGCGTCTCGGCGGGCATGCTCTCAATTTCATCAAGAAAGATAGTCCCTCCCCTTGCATGTTCGAACTTGCCGAAGCGTGCTCGTGTCGCGCCGGGAAACGCACCTGCCTCATGACCAAACAACTCGCTCTCGATCATGTCTGCGGGGATTGCACCGCAATTAATTGCGACAAACGGGGCGCCGGCTCGCGCGCTCACTTCGTGTAACACGCGCGCGGCCACTTCCTTGCCGGTTCCTGTATCACCTACAATCAAAACGTCGGCATCGGTGCCAGCAATCGCTCTAATTTGTTGACGCAACTCCACCATAACTGCAGTGCGGCCAACCAAGCGATCTTCAAGCTCATCCGCGCGGCCAACCGCAGAACGCAATTCCCGGTTCTCCAGAGTTAAATTGCGTTTATCAAGCGCGCGGCCAGCAACATCTGAGATTGTTGAAGACGCAAAAGGTTTCTCGATAAAATCGTAGGCACCCGCGCGCATTGCCTCCACGGCAAGCTGCACATCTCCGTGCCCGGTAATCAGAACGACTGGAAGTTCCGGATCAATCTCAAAGATACGCTGCATAAGCGTCATACCGTCCATGCCCGGCATACGTATGTCGGTGACCACAACGCCACGAAACGCTCTGCCGATATTCTCCAAGACATCTTCCGCCTTGGCAAAACATTCGACTTCAAAGCCCGCCAGATCGAGCGCCTGGCGCGCGGCAGAGCGAATATGCTCTTCATCATCAATAAATAAAACTTTTGGGGTGGTCATTCTGCTGCTCGCGTACTCAACGTCTCGCTTGGCTGTAAATCAACATAGAACACTGCACCCCCGTCGGGATGGTTCAACGCACTTAAATTACCGCCGAAATCTTTGATAATATTATAGGAAATAGACAAGCCCAAACCAAGTCCTTTACCGATGCCCTTTGTGGTGTAGAACGGATCGAAAACCTGCGGCAACACATCATCGGCAAATCCACCACCAGTATCACGCACTATCACCCTTGCGCTGTCATCATACCAACCTGAGGCGATGTACAATTTCTTTTCCTCGCAATTATCCATCGCATCGATGGCATTACCAACCAAGTTGACCAAAACTTGCTGCAAGCGCACCGGATCGCCGCGCACGAATATTCCTTCAACGATATCTTCCGCCACCAGTTCCACGTCTTTTGAACGCAATTGGCCGCTCATCAATTCGATGGTGTCTGAAATCACGACATCAAGGGGAACATCGGTAATATGCTCGTCAGGCTTGCGGGCAAAGTTCCGCAAATGGTTGCTGATTTGCGCCATGCGGTCAGTTAAAGAACTGATATGGCTCACATTTTCCCGCGCTTCTGAAGGTCTTGATCTGTCCATGTAGGCGACCGCGTTCTCGGCGTAAGATTTTATTGCCGTCAAAGGCTGATTAAATTCGTGCGACAAAGCGGCAGACATTTGCCCGAGTGCTGCAAGTTTTGAAGCTTGAATGAGATCGCCTTGAGTTTTGCGCAACTCTCTCTCGGTTGCCACGCGCTCAGCAATCTCTCCAACCAATTGCGTGTTGGCTGAATTCAGATCGGCTGTGCGTTCTTGCACGCGTTTCTCGAGCATTTCGCGGGCTTCACGCTGCATTTGCATGCGTTCCTTAAACCGCGCCCGGCGTTGCAGCACAAATCCGCCGAGCGCCAGCAAAAGCAAGAAGCCCAAACATGCCGCGAACGTTGCAAGCATTGCCTGAGAGAGAGCCTGGCTGGTGTCAAACAGAACATAAACCGTCCATTTGGCGGCAGGCATCGCTTCGCCTTGAACGAGATATTCAATGCGCCCTATCCCAGTTTGCATTTTAAACAAGTTTTGCCCATCCACAGTTTGCGAGCGTTCAATAATTGGCAACTCACGGACAAGTTCAATGGGATAACGTTTACCAGCAATGATGTCGGCAATAGCATCCAGCGACAGCGGTCGCATTGCCGCATACTGCCACTCTTCGCGCCCCGACATGAAGATAACGCCATGGTCATCGGCAACAGCAATGTTTTGCCCGTCCACACGCCAAGCCTCTTCCACGCTTTCTAAATCAACACGCACAGCAACGACGCCGATCACTTTGCCACCAATTTCGACGGGATGAGCAAAATAGTATCCCCTACGACCATCTTTAATACCCACCGCAAAGTAGCGGCCATCTTCGCCTTCCATGGCTTGGCCGAAATAAGGGCGATAGCTGAGATCAAGACCAACGAGCGTATCTGACGTTTCAAAATCACTTGCCGCCAGCACCTCGCCCAATGGATCAATGAGATAAAGTTCTGCTGCTTCAACAACCTTGGACACTTCGCGCAAGTGAATATTCACCCGCCGCACCAGCTTGACGTGCTCTGGCGTCAGCAATAATTGTTTAACTCTTGTGTCATCGGCAACAATTGCTGGCAGCGTGCTGTAACGGCTCAACGAGCCGTTAAGAGCGGCAACCGCGAGGTTTAAAGTTCCGTTTCCACGATCAACTGAGCGATCAATAAAATACCGCGTGGCATAAGAATATCCCAACGATGCGATCAACAGCAGGCCTGCGAGCGTGCCGACTGCATGAAGGAAGTAATTATGCGTGACAATCTTGACCATGAATTGAATTTTTCGCCGTTGAACAGCTCAACCATTATTGAATGCGCAAAATATCTCTAAAACACTCACAAACTATTGTCTTTTCTCTTCGCTTGCATATTGTTCTGAGCTTCACAATAACACAATTGAGCAGGTTTTTTTAAATGAATCCTTTTGCCGATACATCTTCCCGCCCGCACCGCGAAGCTGATTTCAGCCGCGAAGAAGTGGGCTTGGCGAACCGCAATCACGGCTTTGCGCTAGAGGCTTTGCGTTATGACGTAACGCCCATTGGAATGCATTACCTGCTCACTCACTTCGATATTCCAGATATGTCAGCGGAAGGGTTTTCTCTGGAAATTGGTGGTGCGATTGAAAATACTGTTTCGATTTCGTTGGACGAGATTAAGGCACTTCCTTCAATCACGCAGACAGTTACCCTGGAATGCGCAGGCAATGGGCGCGCGCACATTACACCACGCCACCCTTCAATGCCCTGGTCTAACGAGGCTGTGGGCACTGCCAGTTGGACAGGCACATCTCTGAAAAATGTGCTGCAGCAGGTAGGCCTTAAACCTGAAACCGTTGAAATCGCTTTTTTCGGCGCCGATGCCGGATTTGATAAAGGCCATGAACACTTCTACGGCCGCAGTTTAAGCCCCGAGCATGCTATGAGCGATGAAGTTATGCTGGTCTACGCTATGAATGGCGCGCCACTTTTGCCGCAGCACGGCGCCCCTCTGCGCATGATTGTGCCAGGCTGGTATGGCATGGCGAGTGTTAAGTGGCTCATCCGCGTTGAAGCACTAACAGCCAAATTTGATGGTTATCAGCAGGTAGACGGCTATCACTATCGCGAAAACGCAGATGATCCAGGCGCTCCAGTGCGTGAGCTGCGCGTAAAATCACTGATGATCCCGCCAGGTATTCCAGATTGGTATACCCGCCGGCGCATGGTTGATGCGGGAAGCGTTGCGCTGCAAGGGCGTGCTTGGTCGGGCAACGGTGTGGAAGTCGCAAAGATCGAGGTAGGCGTAGATGGCACCTGGCATGAAGCCACATTACGTCCCAGGCAAGAGACATATGCATGGACCGGTTGGGACTTTACATGGATGGCCGAACCGGGTGAGCATGTGCTTGCCTGCCGGGCAACCGATGTGAATGGCCAAACACAGCCGGTTGACACGCGCTGGGATAATTCGGGCTTAGGCAATAACGGTGCGCAGCACGTCCATGTTACGGTGCGCTGACTGCATTCAACTTAGGTATAATCTTTCAATACGCAAAAAAATGCATTCATGACTAGCCAGGTGGGGTGTTCCCCGCATAATATCTGCTCAACCCCGGATATAACGGAAATAACCAAACCGGGTACTTAGTTAAGCGCAAACATCTAGGGAGGAATAAGCGCATGATCCATTATCGTAAGCTTGCATTTGCGGCGGCTGCCTGCATGGCTGTTGCTATGCCAGGCTCTGCATTGGCAGCAGACTGCGAACCGCTTAAGCTCGGTTCGGCAATTTCGCTGACCGGTAAATATGCGACCAACGGTATTCACGCCAAAAACGGTTATGAGTTCGCCATTAAAAAAATCGCTGAAAACGGCGGCATTAAAGTTGGCGACAAATGCTACAATTTCGAAGTCACCTACTATGACGACGAATCAAAAGGCGACCGTGGCGCAACTCTTGCTGAACGGCTGATCAATCAGGACAAGCTGCAATATATGCTTGGGCCATACTCATCAGGCCTCACAAAAGCAATCGCACCCGTTACAGAAAAGTACAAAATCCCAATGGTTGAAGCAGAAGGCGCATCGCGCTCGCTCTTCAATAAAGGATACAAGTATCTCTTTGCTGTGCTTTCAACATCTGAGCAATATCTGGCATCTGCTGTAACATTGGCCGCTGAAATGGCCGAAGCCAACGGCAAAAAGCCTTCTGATGTTAAGGTTGCTGTTGCGGTTGAGAACGATCCGTTCTCGCTTGATATCCGGGCTGGCGTTCTTGATGACGCGAAGAAGTACGGCATGAACGTCGTTATCGATGAAAAACTGCCACGCGATTTGTCCGATATGAGCGCGATTCTGACGAAGGTTAAGCTTCTCAAGCCTGATCTTTTGATCATTTCCGGCCACTCAAAAGGAGCCGCAACTGGCGTACGTCAGATCGGTGAAATGAAAATTGATGTGCCAATTATCGCGCTGACACACTGTGAAGCAGCAGACGTGACAGGTAAATTTGGCGCGGTTGCCAACGATATTCTTTGCTCAACGCAATGGGCGGAATCTCTGTCTTACGAAGATAAGATTTTCGGAACTGCCTCCAATTATGAGCAAGAGTTCAAGACTGCATATCCAGAATATAAAGACAAGAAAGTGCCTTACCAGACCGCGCAAGCTTCAGCGGCTGTATATGTGTTCAAAGACGCCTTTGAGCGCGCTGGCACTCTGGATAAAGACAAAGTGCGAGATGCACTCGCAGACACAGATCTGAGCACCTTCTATGGTCAGATCAAGTTTGCACCAGAAGGCAACAATATCGCTAAGCCTATGGTTTTGCGTCAGATCCAAGACGGCAAGTATAATGTGGTGGCACCTTCCAAGTTCGCCTCACATAAGCTGAACTGGCCACGCAAGGCTCAATAAAGCTTTACGCACCACAACCGGGCAGCCATTCTGCCCGGTTGTTTTTTCCGCGTCAGAGAATAAGCGCGGATTTTTCGATTTTTCGGGGAGGGGCTGGCCACTATGGACCAGATATTGGGCAATATTTCATTGCTGTTTCAGTTTCCCGTGGTGAATGTCAAAATCATTCTCGACGGTTTGATGATCGGCGCTCTGTTCGCCCTTGCAGCCTACGGGTTGGCTTTGGTGTGGGGCGTGATGAACGTGAAAAACCTTGCCCAGGGCGATTTCGTTATCGCCGGTGGTTACATTGCCTGGTGGCTCACACAAAAAGGCATGCCGCCACTTATGGGCGTTCCCATTGCTTTTATCGTTATGTGGGGAATTTGCGGGGCCATTTATAAACTGGTAATATCTCTGGTTATTGGACGTGACCTTTTCACCTCTCTTTTGGCAACTTTCGGGGTGGCCATCATGATGGCGCAAATCATGAACCTGCTGTTTGGCTCAGACACCCAAAGCATCAAACTCGATTATGAGACACTCTACTTCTTCGATGGCTTCGTGGATGTACCGATTGCTAAACTCCTGGGAGTTCTTATGGCAGCGGTGCTGGCAACGGCTGTCATCTTGTTCATGAAAAACTCCCGCATGGGGCAGGCCATTCGTGCCACCGCGCAAAATCCGCGTGCTGCACGCGTCATGGGCATCGACACTGAAAAAGTCTATTCGTTCACCTTCTCGCTTAATGCAGCGATTTGCGGTGCCGCTGGCGCGATCATCGTTATGGTGTGGCTCATCCAGCCTTTCTACGGCATTACATATTCTATCCGCTCATTCGTTATTGTTACTGCTGCGGGCCTTGGCAATCTGCCAGGCGTTATCGCTGCGGGCCTTGGCATTGGCGTGATGGAGCAATATGGCGCACATATCTTTGGCATCGGCTATCAACAGGCAATTGCCGTGCTATTGTTGCTCATCGTGTTGCTCTTCCGCCTGGCACAACAGCGCAAGCAACGCCAGGTATTGGAATAGGAGGGCTTGGACATGAATAAAACATTGCTCTATGGCCTCATATTGCTGGCAACTGTTGCGGCGCCATTCCTGTTTCCCAACTACAACACACAACTTGCCACTTTGTGGCTGATGATTGTGGTGGCACTCACTTGGGACATGACTGGCGGGCAAATGGGTTACAACTCGCTTGGCAACATCTTCTTTTACGGAACGGGAATGTATGTGGCCGCTGTTGTTACGATCGGGCTCGTCTATAATGTGTCTGATTACACCAACGCAGCCGGTGGCGGGAAATTCGACTTCACGAACGCACAATACTTTACCGGTGTGTTTTTGGGTCTCATTGCTGCGGGATTGTTCTGCGCCTTCTGCGCAGTAATCATCGGCTACATCACATTCGGCCTACGTGGGCCCTATTTCGCAATCGGCACCTTGGGCGTTGCAATTGCTGCTGGAGAACTGGTTTCGAACTGGGATTGGGTTGGAGGAGGTCAAGGCATCGCCTTGCCCGTCTACCCGGGCGATCTTGATGAAGGAAAGGTCTTCTTTTACTTCCTCTTTGCAGGCCTTGGCATAGTACTCTTCGTGTTCCTGAAATGGCTCTACGGTACCCGCTATGGGATTGCGCTAAATGCCATTCGCGATGATGAGCAAAAGGCTGAGGGCATGGGCATTCATACCATGCGCTACAAGCTTGTGACCTGGGCGATGGCAGCCTTCTTTGTGGGTGTCGCAGGTGCGATCTCCGCCTTCCAGCTCATTCACTTTGAACCACTTGAGACCGCTTACCAAACCATCAACCTTGGTATCTTCATGGTGGTGTGTGTTCTGCTGGGTGGCAAGGGAACGCTTTGGGGGCCTGTAATCGGCGCCATAATGTTCCACTTGTTCAAGGAAGTCACATGGAACTATTTCCTCGGTTGGCAATGGGTGGCGCTTGGCGCGCTCATCGTTGTTACGGTTGTTTATTTCCAAGACGGCGTTATGGGATGGCTCATGCACAAGAAACCGGAGTGGTTCGGAATTCGCGTTGAAGACAAAACCGCAAGTGCGGAGGCCGCGAAATGAGCACGACAATTATCAACGTTGATAACGTTACGAAAACCTATGGTGGCGTTATCGCCAACAGCGACATTTCGCTTCAAGTGAAACAAGGCGGCATCACTGGGCTGATCGGGCCAAACGGGTCGGGGAAGACGACTTTGTTTAACTCGATCGTTGGATATCACCCGATTGATTCAGGCTCTATTCAGTTTGAGGGTCAGGAGATTTCAGAGCTTCAGGTGCAAGACATCGCACGTCTTGGGCTGCTGCGCACCTTCCAGCAAACCCGCATATATTCCAAGATGGATTGTGTGCAGAACATGCTGGTCTCCATTCCGCAACGCAAACTCAGTTTTGGCGATATGTTTGCCTCTAAATCGGCTGAAGACATCGAGAAAGCTGAGAGCTTGCTGGAATTTGTCGGGCTTTATGAGAAGCGCCGCCTAATGGGGGGCGATCTGTCTTTTGGCCAGCAAAAGCTGCTGGAATTCGCCATGGCATTGATGAACGAGCCTACTGTATTGATGCTTGATGAACCAACGGCTGGCATCAACCCCACTCTGATCAACGGGTTGATCGACCGCCTCAAGCGGGCAAACGAAGAGTTTGGCATTACGCTTTTTGTTATCGAACACAATATGCGCGTGATTATGAACCTTGCTGAGCACATTTACTGCCTTGCCCATGGACAGCTTTTGGCTGATGGGGCGCCTGACGACATTCAAAACGACCAGCGCGTGATCGACGCTTATTTGGGAGCGCACTGATGGCTGATAAGAAAACCCCTGATAAGAAAAAAGCCACCGGTTACCACATGGGCGGTGTCGACACTGTCATGTCGGTCGAGGACGTCGCGCGTGAAGCTGAGAAAATTGCCGAGGAAGCGCCGAAAGCCGAAGAACTTGCGGCCTTGTGCACGGACGGACCATTTGTTTCGATCAGCGATCTGCGCGCAGGTTACGGGCAAATGGAAATTTTGCACGAGTTCGATCTAAGCGTTGGCAAGGGCCAATCTCTCTGCCTGATCGGTCCAAATGGTGCGGGCAAATCCACCGTGTTGCACTCAATATTTGGGTTCACCAACATTTTCTCGGGTAATATCGATGTCGGCGGAACTAATGTCACCGCGTTAAAGCCAAACGATAAACTTAAGTCTGCTGGAATCGCCTATATTCTGCAAGACAACTCCGTGTTTCCAGATATGACGGTTGAAGAAAACCTTTGGATGGGCGGCTATCTGAAAGGCAAGCCGGATGAAGCCAAGGAAGAGGCGGAACGGGTTTTTGAGAAATACACGCGCCTTGCCGAGCGGCGACGACAACCGGCACACGTCTTGTCGGGTGGCGAGCGGCGTTTGCTTGAAATTTCTCGCGCACTCGTGATGAATCCCGAACTTTTGTTGGTAGACGAACCATCAATTGGTCTCGAACCGCGCTTCATCGATATGGTTTTCGATATTCTTGATGATCTTCAACATGGTGAGGGCAAGACCATCATCATGGTTGAGCAGAATGCCAAGAAAGGCCTTGAGTTTGCCGATATCGGCTATGTGCTTGTATCTGGACAACTTGCCAAGGCTGGCATGGGCGACGATCTGCTTGAAGATCCCGACGTTGGCAGACTGTTTTTGGGTGGTTAACTGCGCAGGTTGGCAAACCCAATCATCGCGGCCACCACGACTGCGAACATCAAAAGCGTATAAACACCGTTCCAGCGCCACGAGAGCGTGGTGCCTGGAAGGCCCGTTACCCGCGACAGTATCAAGTTTGTCGCGCCAAATGGTGAACCAGTGAGGTTCAGCATCCAGCCCATGGCAATAGCAAAACCGAGCATCGACATATCAAGCTCTGGCAATATCTGGCTGGTCAGCATAGCTGCAAAAAATGTACCCACCATCATGGGTGGCATGGCGATGCATGATGCGAGCGGCATAATACCCGCAACGGCAATATAGATAATCACCGGTGATATGGTCTCAAGCCCAAGGGTTTCAGCGAAACTCTCCCCCGGAATAAGACCACCTGCCACCATGCCCACATAGCCAGCGGCAGAAAGCGTTATCGCTTCCGGTGATACCGATGGCAAGGTATCGCTAACAAGCCGTTTGCAGCGGGCAAGGGTTAGCTCTCTGGCGCGCGCAGAACTGCGATTCTGTAGCCAAAACCAAAAACACGTGATCAACGGTGCAGCCAGCATGAGAGCCGGCACAATACGCACGTTGAAAACCAGCATGAACGATACTGCCAAAGCGACCATTAACAGACAAATACCTAAGAACCATTTGAAGTCACGCGCCGGAAACACGGGATGTTCCACAGGCACTTGAATGCCTTGCGCATCTAACTTGGCACGCAACGATTTAAATCTGAGCTTGTCTTCTGCCCACCCAATAAAGATCATTACCACCATTACGCAAAATCCCATGGCAGCCACTGGAAATGCTTCTGCACCGATAACCATCACGGGTATCGTGGCTTGCGAAACTGAAGTGGGAGACCAGGCGATGATTGCTGAAAACCCACGCGCAAGCGCCGTGAGCTGGCGGCGTTCACGAATTTCAGCAACGAGCGGATTGCTTTCAGCATCGGCGCGGACACCACGTTGAATGAGCGGCCCGAGCAAGCTCAATACACCAAAGTTAAGCGGCACTCCCAGCACGTGCCCGCCAACATGATTAGCTAGATAACGTCTGCCTGGCGGTTGTTTGGTGAGATATTGCCCAACACCCAGAACAGCGTCTGAGGTCGAGGCCGCCTCTTTGAGCAATGCAAGCAGCAGCATAAATGCAGCCAAAAATGCGGCCCGCTCTAAGGCTGACAATATTAGCAACCAAGGGGCATGCGAAACCAAAAAGGCGGCAATTGTAACCACCACACTTGCAAACAATAACAGCCGTTCGCGCAAGGTAAACCAACGCTGCCCCAAAACAACGAATACAAACAAAGCGCCCGCTGCCAGCGGTCCAGCCCATAATGGTGCAACGTAAAGCTGCACCAGCACGGCCCAACACATCACCACCAATGTAAAGGAGACAATAAACCTGAGCATGCGTTTCGTGCTTGTACCTCGCGCATTTTCCGTTAAGTCTGTCATTGGGCAGGAAACAAATAAATCAGTTAGTACCATTGTGGAGCGGGGGAACGACTATGCCAAGGAAAATGAGCGAAGAACTCAAATCTGGCGCATTATTTTATCATTCACATCCAAAACCGGGAAAGCTGGAGATAAAAGCCACCAAGCCGCTTGGTAATCAGCGTGACTTGGCCCTCGCCTATTCGCCGGGTGTTGCAGTGGCGTGTGATGCAATTGAGCAAGACCCTGCCCAAGCAATGGCACTCACTTCGCGCGGCAATCTGGTTGCGGTGATCTCGAACGGTACAGCCGTACTTGGGCTTGGCGCGATCGGCGCGTTGGCGTCAAAGCCGGTGATGGAAGGCAAGGCAGTACTGTTCAAGAAGTTCGCAGGCGTCGATGTGTTCGACATTGAGGTTGAAGAGAGAGATCCTGAAAAGTTTTGCAATGTTGTGGCTGCCCTGGAACCAACTTTCGGTGGCATTAATCTGGAAGATATCAAGGCGCCAGAATGTTTTCAGATCGAAGATGCGCTGAAAGAGCGGATGCACATTCCCGTATTCCACGATGACCAGCACGGCACGGCAATTATTGTGGCAGCAGCGGTGCTAAATGGCCTGGAACTGTCGGGTAAAAAACCAACAGACGTTAAAGTGGTCGCCTCCGGCGCAGGGGCTGCGTCACTCGCCTGTCTCAACTTGCTTCTTTCCCTTGGCATTCAACTTGAGAATGTTTGGGTGACCGATATTGACGGTGTCGTTTATGAGGGCCGCAAGGAGGCCATGGATCCTTGGAAAGGAAAGTTTGCTCAAAAAACAGATGCCCGCACATTGGATGATGTGATCGATGAGGCTGATGTGTTTTTGGGGCTTTCGGCGGGCGGCGTTTTAAAGCCGGAAATGGTCAAGCGAATGGGTAAGAACCCGCTTATTCTGGCACTTGCTAATCCCAACCCTGAAATTCAACCCGATGAAGCGCGCGCGGTTCGCCCGGATGCAATGATTTGTACAGGCCGCTCAGATTATCCCAATCAAGTGAACAACGTTCTCTGTTTCCCCTACATCTTCAGGGGCACTCTTGATGTAGGCGCAACCACCATCAATGAAGACATGAAGCTTGCAGCCGTGCGCGCAATTGCTGAGCTCGCCCATGAAGCATCATCAGAAGTTGCGGCGCAAGCTTATGGCGGCAAATCGGGCACATTCGGTCCTGATCAACTCATCCCCAACCCGTTTGACCCGCGCCTAATCTTGTGGATTGCCCCAGCCGTTGCCAAGGCGGCCATGGAAAGCGGTGTTGCCATGCGCCCAATCGAAGATTTCGATGCATATAATGAGCGGCTCAACCGTTTCGTTTTCCGCTCTGGCTTTATTATGAAACCCGTTTTTGAAGCTGCGAGGAGCGCGCCAAAACGCGTCATCTATGCTGAAGGCGAAGATGAGCGGATATTGCGTGCTGCTCAAGTCGCACTCGAAGAAGGACTTGCAAAACCCATTCTCATCGGCAGACCGCGGGTAATTGAGCACCGACTGGAACGGTTTGGTCTCTCAATCCGTCCTGGCAAGGATTTTGAAGTTATCAACCCGGAACAAGACGACCGTTATCGTGACTATGTTGCGACGTATCTCGATTTGGCAGGAAGACAAGGCGTAACACCTGACATTGCCCGAACCGTTGTCCGCACTCGACCAACCGTGATTGCCAGTGTCGCACTTCAGCGGGGTGATGCAGATGCCATGATTTGTGGTCTTGAAGGTGAGTTTATCCGCCATCTAACAGACATCCGCACAGTCATTGGGCTTGCACCAGGCGAACACGATCTCTCCACAGTAAGTCTGGTGATCTTGCCAAAAGGCGCCTATTTTTTGGCGGACACTTACGTGACACCTGACCCATCCGCGCTGGAACTTGCGCACATGACAATCGACACCGCAAAGAAAGTGCGCAGTTTTGGTATCGAGCCAAAAGTTGCGTTGTTGTCACATTCCAATTTTGGCAGCCGGGACTCAACAAGCGGTCGAAAGATGCGTGATGCTATAACATTGTTAAAAGAGATGGCACCCGATCTGGAAGTTGATGGCGAAATGCATGGTGATGCAGCACTCAGCCAAGATCAGCGAAATCGCATTTTCCCTACCTCAGCACTCGAAGGCTCTGCGAATGTACTAATTATGCCAAATCTTGATGCTGCAAATATCGCTTTCCAACTGATAAAGGTAATGGCAGACGCCTTGCCCGTAGGGCCCATATTGGTGGGTGCAGCAAAGCCCGCGCATATTCTGACCCCGTCAGTTAC
>JBPCVX010000384.1:0-3695 GCA_051010095.1 Hyphomicrobiales bacterium | reverse complement strand
AGCGCCAAATCCAGCAGTGTCACGAAAACCGCCGCCAAAATGGTCTTGAAGAACACCTTTATATCTACGGTGTTATAGGCCTCCGGGTTGCCCTCGCTGCCAAACAGAAAGTGATTATAGTTTGACAGGTTATAAGCATCCTTTGGTCCGCCAACTTCAGCCGGAGGCAGATTATACCGGAACGAGTATTCCAGCATTGTGAGCTGCGGCAACACAATCAAAATAAGAATCCAAAAACCCACCGCAAAAAGCAGATAGGACCCTAACAGTCCACCATTTCTATTGAAGAATTCCTTAAGCGGCATGACGCTCACTCACTCGCCAAGGTGCCGGTCGGCAATACAACCGCTTGATCGGCACCACATGACAGGGTCATTTCGCTGCCCGGCTCGTGGTCATAAGCCTGGCCTTGATTGACCAGCGCCACTTTCACCTCGGCCCCATCTGCCTGACGCAGAAAGACGTTATAAGATTGGCCTTCAAACTCTTCGGTCTTCACCGTTGCCGTGAGCCGGTTTTCTTTTGCGCCTTTTGGTCCTTCAGCGATAGAGAGCGCCTCCGGACGCACAAATGCCATGGCGTCATCACCTTTTTTCAGGCTGTCCTTGGCAGCGGTGGCAATACGCCCGCGCAATTCGCCCGCAGGCGTGTTGACCAGCACGTAATCTTTATCGATGGCAGTCACCTTGCCGGAAAAAACATTGTTTTCACCCACAAACGAGGCAACAAAGGGGGACGCCGGATCATCGTAAATTGAGCGGCCATCAGCCACCTGATCAATGATACCAGAACTCATGACCGCCACATTATCAGACATAGTGAGCGCTTCGCCCTGATCGTGGGTGATGTAAATGAAAGTAATACCAACCTGTTTTTGGATGGCACGCAGCTCTGTGCGCATATGCTGGCGCAGTTTCAAATCAAGCGCAGAAAGGGGTTCGTCCAGCAGCAATACATCTGGCTCCGCACACAATGCACGCGCGATAGCAACACGCTGCTTCTGGCCACCTGAGAGCTCGTTCACCATTTTCTCGCCTTGTCCATCAAGCGCAATTAGCTCGAGCAGTTCATCAGCGCGCTTGCGGCGATCAGCTTTGCCGATGCCTTTTACTTCCATGGAGAAGGTGATGTTTTCCCAAATGCTCATCAGGGGGAAAAGTGCGAGATTTTGAAAAATCAACGCGGTTGGGCGCTGGTTGGGACCAATGCCCGCCATGTTATTACCGCCTATGCGGACTTCACCTTCAGAAGGTTCCTGAAAGCCCGATACCGTGCGCAAAATCGTGGTCTTTCCGCACCCTGAAGGGCCCAGAAACGAGAAGAACTCGCCACCTTTAATATTTACATTGGCATCGCGAACCGCGACAAAATCCCCGAATCTGACCCAGACATTGTCCAGGTCGACCCCTACCCCTTTACTCATATGTCGCCTCTAGAAATTTCGAAAGATTATCAGATCCCGGGCCACACAAGATGGCCCGGGTCAGTACTTTCAAACGCAATTAAGCGTTCACAAACTTGTTGCGATACTCTGTGCGTACGTCCGCATACCAAGGTGCTTCGGCAGGCCATGGGTTGAGTTTCGCAAGCGCATCGCCTGGATAAGCTTCTGCAAAATTCTTTTTGTAAACATCGCCTGCAAACTTATCAGCGCCAAGCACCGGTGAGTTGTAGCCGTGTTTATCAATAGCCTTGCCTGCAGGCTCTGGCTGGTACGCGAATTTCACAAATTCGTAGATTTGATCAATGTTCTTCGCTCCAATGGGAACCGCGATACCATCAACCCAAGCCATGGAGCCTTCTTTTGGCGCCTGATAGGTTACTGGATCGCCATTCGTCTTCAGCGCAAGTGGTGGACCATCCCATGTCTGGCCAACAATCACGCCTTCATTCAACAACGCGTTCTTTTGCGTGTCAGCGTCGTTCCACAGAATCTTGATATTCTTCTTGCGGGCAATGCACCAGTCGGTGATTTTCTGCCAGATTGGACGCATTGCTTCTTCTGAAGAATATGCTTTCCACACAGAACCAGGCTCAAGATCGCCCTTTGTTTCCATAAACAGACCAGCACCAAGCATCATCGAATGCGGACGGCCCATGGTTTTGCCAGCATTTTCCTCTGACCAAACGTCACCATATGATGGAACGCCATCTTTTGGTTGCCACAGATCAGTACGCCAGCCAATGCCTTCTGTGCCCCAAATGTGCGGCAACCAATGCACGCCTTTATCACCAAAGTTCCAGCCCGTTTCGCCAATCTTGGCCATAGCTGGGTTCACTTTATCGATCGGCACTTTGCTCATATCGATCACTTGCAGCAACTCAAGAGGCTCCCACTGCAGGTTACGGTTATTAGTTGGAGATACGATATCGAAGCCTTGGCCTTTGGTGGCCTTCATCTTGTTGATGATCTCTTCGTTCGCCCCGATGCCAGTGTAATTCACTTTAATGCCAGAAGCGTCTGTGAAAGCTTTGATGAATTCATCAGGCAGATAATCTGACCACATGAGAATGTTGATTTCACCAGAAGACGACAAAGCGTTCTGGATATATGCAGGCGCTGCAAGGCCAACCGCACCAGCAGCAGCCGAACCTTTGATGAAGGTGCGGCGGGTGTGGGCTTTGGCGGCAAGCAATGTTGCGTCCGCTGAGGTTTTGGTTTTGGACATGTCTTTTCTGCTCCCTATCTGGTTTGTGTGGGCAATTTAAGTGATGCGGCAGCCAATGTCCCTCACGTCTACCGCTCAAGCGCCCTTTTGTATCGTCGTGACAACAGAATTATGACGGAGCTTACCCCTTTAAATCAACAGCTAACTGCATCGACTTGAACTTCATTTTTAGATTGGACTCATTGACACCGCGCGAAGACGTTAGCCTTTTCCACCATTGATATCGCGGCCACGCCACGTGGTGCGCCCGCCAAAAGCGCCAGAAAGAGCCGAATCCAGTGTCATTGCGCCAAATAACAGCGCTGAAATTGGCAGGCTAAGAGACCAAACTGATGACAGTCCATGATAGCGTATGGTGGGCGAATAAGTGAATATCATCAGAATCCACGCAGCAAATGCGCACACGCCAACCAGCGCAGTTCCTTCACCCAAGGCCAACAAAAACAGGAAAGGTGGCGCCAAAAACGTTAGGGACAGGCCAGCAAGAGCACTGCAAGTGAGAATCAACGAATGGTGTAACTGTGTGAAGGCTGAGCGTTTCACCATCAACCAGAAATCAGACAAATTAGCGTAACCACGCAAGCTGTGACTGTGTTCACCAAGGCCTAGCCAAATTGGGTTACCCGCTTTCTTAATGATCTTTCCAACCGCGCAGTCATCAATAACAGCATCGCGCACCGCAGCAATGCCGCCAACACCCTCTAGAGCACCGCGCTTTATGAGGATGCAGCCGCCCGCCGCGCCGGCAATTTTGCTTTTGCGATCATTGATAGCAGGAAACGGATAGAGCAAACTGAAGTAGTATATAAATGCAGGGACCAGCAATTTTTCCCAAAACGTTTTTACATGCAAGCGCACCATGAGCGAGACGAGTGCCAGCTTGTTTTGCTGTGCGTGGTTTACAAGTGAAGTGAGCACACCCGGCTCATGATGGATATCCGCATCGGTAAACCAGTAGAAATTGGGTTTGGATTTTTGTGCATGCGCAATACCATGATTGAGCGCCCACATTTTCCCTGCCCACCC
>JBPCVX010000383.1:0-11723 GCA_051010095.1 Hyphomicrobiales bacterium | reverse complement strand
GCCTGGCCCGTCTTGCGAGCGCGTTTCAAGATTACCTACATCAACAAAAGAAAAAGGGTTGTTGCCGAGTGGTTGGCCATCCAGGTCGAAGTCCCAATGATCGGGCCATGCAGAATCTTCTTCTAAGGCAGCACGCAATGCATCTGGCGCGCCGGCGAAATTTTTATTTTCTATACCCTCATAGGGTGTGCCATGTGGTGCACCAAAGATAACCGCCTCAGCGTTGGACATGTCTTTGCTTTGAACAGCACTCATAAAAGCGTTGGGTGCGGGTGTGAAGTTTGTTGTCATGATTTAATCTCATCAATGGACTTCAATCCCATCATGGCAAGTGCCACCGAAACATCGCTTGCCAGAATATCGCAAATTTCTTCAAGCCCGCGCTCGCCTGCTGCCGCGATTGAATATTGAAACGGCCTGCCAACAAAAACAAAATCCGCGCCTGTTCTATAGGCTTTCACGACATCCTCGCCACTGCGAATGCCGCTATCATAAAACAATGGATAGTCAGGCCCTACAACTTCACGGATTTTTGGCAAAGCGCGAATAGGCAAGGGCGCACTGTCGAGCTGGCGACCTCCGTGGCTTGAGACTTGAACAGCATCAACGCCGGTTTTCTTTAAGCGCAGGGCATCCTCTGCATTCACCACGCCTTTGACCACAAGTTTGCCTTTCCAGAGATCGCGCAAAATTCCCAAGTAATCCCAGTCGGCGCCTGCGCGGCTGGCAGAGCGGTTAAAGCCGGCCAACGGGCCTTCAAAATTGGCAGGCCCCGGTATCCCGGAAAACAATGATGTGAGCGACCAGCGTGGATGGAAAGCGCAGTCTAGGAACTGCGGCACACCCATCTTGAACGGGATTTTGAACCCACGGCGCAGTTCCCGCGGCCGCTTGCCAAGCTCTGGCACATCGACCGTAAATATGAGGACATCATATCCGCTGGCCTCAGCCCGTTTGACGAAATGTTCAGCAGCGGCACGTTCTGCTGAATAATAGAGTTGAAACCATGCATGGCCTTCAGCGGCCTCGATGATCTTTTCAAGCGATGTTGAAGAAAATGTTGAAACGCCCAAGGGAATTTTGTGCTTTGCCGCCAACCGCGCAAGCATGTAGTCAGCGCCCGGCGCTGAAAGATTGCACATGCCCATTGGCGCAATAGCAAAGGGCAGGCCTGTTTCTTGCCCAAAAAGCTGACCTTTAATCGACCGCGTTTCAACGTCTCGTAGCACCCGCGTTGGCAAGTCGATTTCCTGCAACGCCTTGCGGTTTTCAGATTCCCCGTATTCTTCTCCCGCAGCCCCGTCGATATAATCGAACACCATAGCGGGGAGGCGCCTGCGCGCCAGTTGACGCGCATCTTCAACGGTTATTATGGGCGCTGGACCAAACATCAGGCGTTGCGCTTGGCAACTTCTTCCATGAAGCGGTGGCGAATGACGCCTGGGTCGAGTTCAATAACCTCAACGGGCACGTTACCGGATTCACATTTCGACACGATGATCGTCATCTGGTTCGATGCCAATGCCTCGCGCAATACATCGGGTGTTTCTTCCGCCTGACACTCAACGACGTTCTCGCATCCACATGCTTCTGCAACTGCGGCAAGAGAGGTTTTCAGGCCCGCATAGGTGGGTTGGTCGCCGGTTGATCCATAGCTGCCATTATCGATGATCAACAATACGAAATTATCTGCCACATTATTGGCAATTGTGGGCAACGTGCCGAAATTGGTGAGAATGGATCCATCGCCATCAATAGCGACAACTTTCGCATTCTGAGTTAGCGCGAGACCAAGGCCGATTGAAGAACAAAGCCCCATGGTTCCGAGCATGTAAAAGTTGCTCGGTTGGTCATCCATCATATGCAGCTCTTGCGACGGCAGGCCGATATTACAGACCACAAGCTCATCGGTAATAACAGGGATGATCGATTTCAAAACTTCACTACGGATCATTATGCGTCCTTCCAGAAGCTTGCATCTGTGAGAATGGCGACCGGTTTGCGCGCCATATAGGTGTAGTTCAGAATGTCGCCGAGTTCGTCTGCATCTTCAGTTTTGTGAAAATGGTAGGTGGGAATAAGCATCTGATTAAGAAGAGCTTTTGTATGTACTGCCATTTCGACCTGGCACTGAACTTTCTCGCCAACTTCACCACGATAGCTGATCAGCATGGGCAGCGGCATGTTGTAATATTGAATGAGCGTAGCAAGCGTGTTGACCACGACGCCAATCGCTGTGTTTTGCATGATGATGCAAGACCGTTTGCCGCCCATATAGGCGCCCGCACATAGCCCCATGCCTTCATCTTCTTTGTTTGACGGCACATGCAGAAACCGGTCATCGGTTTCGATTTTTTCGATTACGCCTGCAAGTTGTTTACACGGCACTGTGGTGACGAACTCAACTTTGTTCTGCACCAATGCATCCAGAATAGTGTCATTTACTGACATGTGTGTGAGGTTCTCCCATGATGAGCCGAATGGCTGGAGATATTAATGGAATATTCTTGCAGTGGGGGCAAGCGTGGCGTTGATATCAGTCAAATTGACCTTGCGCAACGCCTGCAATTGGTTCGCCAAACGTGGCCCCAATTTCCTTCATGCCCAACGGTTTCTGCACAAAAAAACCGGGGCGATGAAACGCCCCGATCTTGTGTTGTGGTTGACTTTAAAGCCCTTCGCGGTGAGTGAATTCACCACTCAGCAAGGTGCCGCGCACCTTGATGTCGCCGATGTCGCGCGGAGCAACCTGAGTGATGTCTTTATCAAGAACAACCAGATCAGCATATTTGCCGACCGTCACTGTGCCGATTTTATCACCCATGTTCTGCTGAATAGCGGGGAAAATCGTGACCGCTTTCAAAGCCGTGTCAAGATCCGCCGGTTTGCGGACGGTTGGGAAAGGTTTTGAATCCGGATTGCCTGGATCCTGCAGAGTCATGGCAGTTTCTACATTGAGCAGTGGCGCCACTAAGTCGATTGGTGCGGATGGAACATCTGATGAAATCGATACGTTTTGCCCTGCATGCATGAGCTGAGTATAACGACCGAATTCCTTATTCACCCGCTCTTCACCCATTAAATCCAGCGCATTTTTGTCCTGTCCTTCCCAGTCTACTGAGAATAGCGGTGTGGTGTTGACCATGATCTTGTTGTCGAGGGTGCGCTTATGATCTTCGTCAGTCACCCAAAAATAGTGATGTAGCAGGTTGTTGGGAATGTCGTAGCCCGCTTTCCTGGAGGCAAGAATGGCATCAATCGCGAAACGCACCGTTTGACTGCCATCCACATGAGTGCCCACGGGAAGACCTAGCTTGTTGGCCTGCAGGTACATTTCCATAATCTGGAAACCTTTAATGGCCGCACCACCGCGGGTGTTCGAGCCGTCCGAATAATCCTTCAGCATCCAGGATGTTTTTGACGACCAGTTGCCTTCTGGATGAATTTTGATACCCCAGACTTGCAGCATATCGGAGTTATATTTCTCGCGCATCTTGGCTGTATGTTCTGCAATCTCTTTAGGGTTGCCCACTGGGTCCTTAAACCCATTAGCAACAAAGGTGCGCAGCTTCAACTCACCTTTCTTTTCAAGCTCATGCAGGATCGCGAGGGCGGTTTCATGCTCGTTGGCAGAAAGCTTTTGGTTGGTCACGCTTGGTGCTGCTATGAGCGGAACGTGCACAGCGGTCAGGCCCGTCTTGGCAGCAGCGTTGTAGAACTTCTTTTGGAAAGGAGGGATTTCATTTTCAGGGTCCCATGCACCAGCGGCAATAAATGCTGGCGCCCATTGAAACTCGATGCCAATGCCTGTCTGTTCGCCTTTATCATTGCGCTGCCAAAACATAACGTCAGGCACTTGGTCAGGATCGTCCGGTGCGACGTTGCCTGCTTTAAACGCGGCAGAGTTCATCCACATATCATGAATGGTGAAATCAAGAATGAATACCGGACGGTCTGGGACAATCTTGTCGAGGTCTTCCTTTGTGGGCCAGCCACCAAATTCAACCTGATTGAAGCCATAGCCCAAGATGAGCTTTTTATCAGGGTTCGCATCTGCATATTCTTTGATTTTGGTAAGGGCCTCATCAAGTTTTTTGATGCCGAACAGGCTTACGCCGCGCGATGTCCAGCCAGATGCAACCAAATGATCATGGCCCGACACGAATCCCGGCAGAACGGTGCTCCCACCTGCATCAATAACGTCAGTGTCATTACCGACATGGGCTTTTGCGCCTGCATCATCACCCACATAGATGATTTTGCCATCTTTCATAGCCACGGCCTGGGCGTCGGGCTTGGCTGCGTCCATGGTTTTCACCTTGGCGTTTTGAATAACGCGGTCGGCAATCTCCTGAGCACTAAGCTGTGCACTCACCATAGTTGTTAAAAATATTGCCGCTGAGGCAAATAGTAGTTTTTTCATCATTTTCTCTTTGGGATTTTGGAACATCGGGGTAATTTTTCATGATGTTTATTTGTTTTTTCACTTAAAAAAAAGATAAACACACATACTTAATGTGATTATTTGATCTAAATCACAATTCATGGTTGAACTCACTATTAATTTTGTTCGTCTGAGCGTCAAATTAAAAGAACGTCACACTGACAAAAATTTCAGAATATGAAAATATTTGTTGGAGGGTTAGGCATCCTATTTGACCGCTTTGCATTGCGACTTGAAAGATGATTCAACTTCCAGGTTTGTTAGAACTTAGCCTGGGAACTCGACGCCAATTTCATCGGCATTCCATTGGTCGTACTTGCGCATACATGACAAAAACAAGTCGGATTTAACGAAGGCTGCCAGCCACTTTTGTGTGGCAGGGAGGGGTTGATCGGCAAACCAGTTTGCATCGGTGTTTGCGAATTGCCTTACGAACGGTGCAATTGCGACATCTGCGAGCGAAAGCCGAGAACCGAACAAGTAAGCGCGTTGCTGCAGACGCATTTCGAGTGCTTTCAGGATTTCCATGCCTGCGCCGCGGTGTTCTTGCGCAGAAACGCCTCCACCATCGTTTTCGTGGGTGTAACGGTTGGCATATTTGTAGCGGTCCAAGTGTGTCTTGAACGGGCCCTCGATTAGTTCGACGAGCGCCATCATCTCGTCGCGGGTTCCCGTTTCCGGTGTCATCCATTTATCAGGATCATTACGCTCCAGCGCCCAGATCATGACGTCGAAACTTTCGTCGATGACGCGACCATCAAGATCAACGAGCACAGGCACGGTTGCCTTAGGTGAGGCTTCGAGCATTTCTTGGGGTTTATCGCGCAATACTACTTCGCGTAATTCGCAGCGCTGGCCACTCACCTTAAGCGCCATGCGCGCCCGCATGGCGTAGGGGCAACGGCGGAATGAGTACAAAATGGGTAATCCGTTTTGCGCTTCATTTATGGGTGTTTTTGCATCCATAACGATAATATAGGTGCCGTTTCAGCGTATTGGGAGTCCGTCGCGTTATCGCTTGGCTGCGTAATAGGACACTCTGCGCTCAAGATAAGCTAGAAACTCCGAGATCGTGAAGGCCATCGCAAACAACACAATCAGTACTGCCCAGAAGTGCGACATCAGGAAATTTGCGGAATAGAGTTCAAACAGCGCGCCAAAGCCGACGATTGAAATCAAAAGTTGCCCGATAATCACGCCTTTTACTGCGCGGATGATGCCGATGCGCACGCCGCCCAATATCTCTGGCAATGCAGCCCAGAAATAAATCTTGGCGAAGGCCTCCATGGGGGACGCTCCAAACGAATTTGCCATTTCCACCAGCGATCGATTGATCTGCATTACACCAGCACGTGCGTTCAGAATGATGATCCAGATCGCAAACAGCGTCGTGGTAATGATGATTGACTTCATGCCGAAGCCAAACAAAACCATGAGCACAGGCACAAGCGCGGTCAGAGGCGCACTCAAGAATATGTTCACCCAAGGCAATAGCAACTCGTCAAGAAGGCGGCTCTTACCCATAAGAATGCCAACGGGAACACCAATCGCGACAGCAAAGAACACGCCCATAAGAAACGCGTAGGCCGTTTCTTTTAACGCCTTTACAAAAGCAGGTGTGCCGATCACAGAGAACAAAGTGGCCACCACCTCGGACAAAGGCGGGATAAAGAAAGTCAGGCCAGAGCGCCCGACGAGTTCCCAAAGAAGGCCCCAGAGAATGAACGATGACATGGCCGGGAGTTTATAACCGAAGAGTGTCATGTCAGCGATCTACTCCACGTAGCTGCGCAGTGATGCCCAAATTCTATCGACAATGTCGAGATATTCAGGGTCACGGCGAATGTTATCCACTCCCTTGTCGCGGAAACCGCTGGGACGGATGATCTCTGATACGCGACTTGGCCTTGGCAGCAGGATCGCGATTTGGTCGGACACATAGACCGCTTCTTCAATTGAGTGGGTCACGAAAATGAAGGTCTTGTTTTCATTTTGCACAAGCGACAGCAGATCTTCCTGGAACTTGCGCCTGGTCTGTTCATCCACCGCAGAAAAGGGTTCGTCCATTAACAGAACTTCGGCATCCACCGACAATGCGCGCGCCAGGCCAACCCGCTGGCGCATGCCGCCGGAGAGTTCATGAGGGTAACTTTCTTCAAAACCTGAAAGGCCCACATCTGCAATATACTTTCGCGCGATATCTTCGCGTTCAGATTTCGCAACGCCGCGCAGCTCCAGCCCAAAGGCCACATTGCGGATAACACTGGCCCAAGGAAGCAAGGCAAAATCCTGGAAAACGAACGCACGATCTGGGCCAGGGCCGGTTACGGGCACCCCATTGACTTCAACCTCACCAGCTGTGGGCTCCAGCAAGCCAGCAATGATCTTCAGCAAAGTTGTCTTGCCGCATCCAGATGGCCCCAAAAGTGACGTGAGTTGTCCCCGCGGGAATTCCAAAGAGAGATCTTTCAATGCTTCCACGTCGCCATAGTCTTTGGAAACATTGCGGGCTGAAACGGCTGGCAACATTTCCGCGCCAGCGTCTGTTTGTGATGTGTGATTAGTCTGTAGCATAGCCACGATAGTTCCCTTTGAACAAAGCATGCTCGGTCTTTTCCAGCAGATTCAAGAACAACACGGCCAACAAAATGATCGAGAAGATGGCAGCGTACATGCTGGGATAGTCTGCAATTGACCGGCTGTAAGTGATGATGTCTCCAACGCCCGTTGGAGTTATTTTTAACTCAGCAAGAATGGCACCAATGAAACCCGCTGAGATGCCAAGCCTGAGCCCAGAAAAGATGATCGGTGAGGCTGAGGGGATGATAATCCGTGAAATAATATCGAATTCGTTCCCCTGAAAAGAGAGTCCCATTTCCTTAAGGTTGGTTGGCGTGTTGCGCACTGCACCTGCAGTGTTCAAAACAATCACCGGCATTGCCATGATGCATACAACGAACACTTTGGATGTGAGCCCAATGCCGTAGGCCATCACCAAAATCGGAATGAGGGCCGCAAGGGGTGCTGATTGCATGACAATGAAAATTGGCGACACCAACCAATCGAACTTAGCACTCAAGCCAATCCACAAACCAAGTCCAATGCCCAGAACTGCAGAAATGAGAATGCCCACCACCAACGGGCGCAGCGTCTCGCCATAAGCCTTAAAAAGCGTTCCATCAATCGTCATCTGGAACAGGGCAGACATGGATTCTAAAAATGTGGGAAAGGCATAGCTTACCGGAATGCGCCCGGCGATTTCCCAGGCGCCAAACACAATAACCGCTGAGAGAACTTTTAAGACTAAAGACCGGTTCACCATCGTGGAACCCCTGCACATAAAGACGCATTTGCAGCCGCCACCGGATCACTCCGAAGGCGGCCGCAAATCGATTAGGTTATTGAGCCGACATCAGTGGCTTCATGTACCAGAAGTCTTCAATTTTTAAAGATGCTGGATCGCCAGTAAGTTGGCCTGCTGAGGAATACCATTCCAAATCAGCTTTGGCTGCCTTTTCACCGCCGCCATTTTTGTCATAAAGACCACCTTCAACCGCATCCTTGTAGAAGCCGTCCAGGCCATCAAGAATTTCCTTTGGCAACTGGCCAATGGGGCCGTTAGGATCGGTTTCCTTGCGGATGATGCTTGGGTCTTTGGCCATATCGCGATAAACGCTCAGCAGCGCCTTCACGAAGATGTCGACGTCTTTTTCATTCGCCTTGATCCAATCGAGATTGGCAAACAATGCCTCATCGCTGGCTTCAACTTCGAACATTGGCAAGACGTTAAACTCATCGCCCTTTTGCTTTACCAGCTTATTCTTGTTTGACAGATCAACAATCGTTGCATCCGTCTGGCCTGCAATCAGCGCAACAATGCGGTTGGCAGAGCCTGGCACATATGAGCGCTTGCCGAGTTTGATGTTCAGTTTGTCTTCAATCACGTTGGCGATGGAATCCGTTCCGCCACCACGCGAGTGAAGCAGGATTGGCTGGCCGTCCAATTCTTCAAGTTTGCTGTATTTCTTCGACGTTACCGGGAAGAATTTCAGTTTTGACAATTGGAAGATAATGCGGATGGGGGCTTTGGATTTTTGCATTGCTGCATAAGGCGTGCCAAAACCGATATCCATTTGTCCGCTGAGAACTGCCTGAATGGCAAGTTCTTCGTCAGAGAACGCAGTCCATTCGTAGTCTAGCCCGTTCTTCTTTGCGCGATCGAGCGCAACAAAGAATGCAGCAAGTTCATCAGACGGTGTTTCTGCAAGTGCGATGCGGATTTTTGCCGCGTGAGCACCCGACAGTGACATCACCCCAAGCACAAGTGCTGCAGTGAAGCACACAGTGAGTTTTCTTATTAGTGCTTTCATTTTCTCCTCCCAGAGTAATGGGCTTTTTGCCCTCATAATTGTGTTCTGGCCGTTCGGCTCTTTTATTGGCTTTATTAGGCGTCGTTTAAACTTCTTCGAACAATCGCGCCGCAACCGAACGAATGTGCTGACGCATGGCATCATGAGCTGCGGCCGGTTCGCGTGCCTCTATTGCACCAGTGATTTGATTGTGTTCCAGATAACTTGAATGTTCGGATGGGGGACGTTGTGTCATGCGGATAACGTTTCCCCAGGCAACCGCACGCCGCACTTGATTAAGTTGATCAAACAGACTGAGTAGCAAGACGTTGTCAGACGCTTCCGCAACAGCGCGATGAAAGAGGTCATCATGGGTTTCGTAATCTTCCCATGTAGATGCCGTTGCCGCGCGGTCCTTCGCAAGTTTGATGCGTGTGAGCGCCTCGCCCGACGCATTAATGGCGGCCTCGCGCGCGATAGCGGGCTCTATGCATAGCCGCGCGCGCATCATGCCAACCGGTGTGACTTGACGACTCAATTCTGCCAAGCTGCCAACCGCATTTGGTGCTGCTTGGCTGGCGACAAATGTGCCCTTGCCTACATGCCGCCAAATAGCGCCTTCGCGTTCAAGTGCTTCTAATGCTTTGCGGAGAGTAGTCCGACTCATGCCTAATTGATCGATCATCTCCCGCTCTGGTGGCAAGCGGTCTCCTGGCGCATAATCACCGTCCAATATCAGGCTTCTTACGCGGTTTATGGCGTCTTCTCGCTCAGATATCATTGGATAGGTTAGCATATATGCACCATAAATTGATCAACCAATTTATATTATTTTCACGATATTAGGCAGATCAATCGATGATTTCAACAAAAATCGTGAAAAAATAAAAAATTGGTTGCGATTGATCTATGTTCTTCTCTATATCTGTATTCCCGTTTATAGAAGATACAGTTTGACTTGAGACAGTGAGGAAAGAGGAATGACCCAATTTGCGATCGACACACCGCCTGTCGTGACACTCCCAGTTGTTGGCAGCGATGCCCTATTTCCTGTACGCAGGGTATATTGCATTGGCCGCAACTACGCAGCACATGCAGTGGAAATGGGCCATGACCCGGATCGAGAACCACCGTTTTTCTTTCAAAAGAACCCAGATAACTTGGATTCTTCGGGTGAATTTCCTTATCCGCCTCATTCCTCAGATGTGCATCATGAAGTTGAGATGGCTGTTGCCTTGAAATCTGGTGGGGTGAACATTCCCTTGGAAGAGGCAAACTCTCATGTTTATGGCTATGGCATCTCAATTGACATGACCAGGCGCGACCTGCAGGGAACTGCTAAGAAAATGGGCCGCCCATGGGAAATTGGCAAAGCGTTTGAACGTTCTGCGCCGGCGGGCCCGCTGCATCCGGTAAGTGAGACTGGCATTCTCGACCACGGACACGTCGCGCTTAGCGTGAATGGTGACGTGCGTCAGGAAGGCGATCTTAATCAGATGATCTGGAAGGTGCCTGAAATGATCTCTCATCTTTCGGAATATTTCGAACTGGCTGCCGGCGATGTAATCTTGTCTGGCACGCCTGCGGGGGTTGGTCCCGTGTCGCGCGGTGATATCATTGAAGCCTCGGTTGAGGGTTTAGGATCAATTGAAGTAAAAGTGACTTAAAGAGCTAGTTGCCAAGCACGGTGTGGAGTGCTCTGTTGGAAAAAGTTCCGATGTGAGAGCGTGATGTCAGACATTAGTGAAGGTCTCGGATCATGGCGGTTGGGTTCCAATCACAACCGCATGATCGACTTGCAACAGCAATCAAAAAAGAATGAAGCATAGGAAGTTGCGTTGAGCTACTTTGGCAGCTCAGCTTTCCAGATTACGTCTCCTCAGGGGATACGTGTGATGGTTGATCCATGGCGCAATTTGCCGACGCGCAGTTGGGATTGGTACTTTTATGACTTTCCCAAAGTTGAAACCGATATCGGCGTCTCAACACATGCTCATTTTGATCACGATGCACTTCATAGATTAGATGCACATGTGCTGTTGGACCGTCTTATTGGGGTGTATGAGTTTGGCGATGTTCGCATAATCGGCATTGCGGATAAACACGCTACAGACTCTACCTATGCCACTTATGATTTTAAGAAAATTATAGGTGAATTTGGTGGTGTGAATGTTGAGCCGCCTGATAACCCGCGCTCGTGGGACAATTGTTTAATCGTTGTTGAGACGGGCGGGATGCGCATATTGCATTGGGGAGACAATCGCCACAATCCGCCAGATGAAATTTGGGCGCGTTTGGGGGCGGTCGATATCGTCTTGCTACCAGTCGACGATTCTCAGCATGTAATGGGTCATGTGCATACACAAGAGATCATTGATCGCCTTAAACCGAGCATCGTGGTGCCGCACCATTATTACATTTGGGATGTGGTGGAACGTTCAAGCACGTTGCTGCCGGTCGACAATTGGCTGGGTGGGCAAGAGCATGTTCGGCGGCTGGACGGCCCGACGACGCGTTATGAAACGTGCAAGTTGCCAACTAAAACACCGACCATTGATTATTTCGGAGATCATGTTGCATTCGATAGAGATGAATGGCACCGCACGAAAGGTGGATAATGCGTCAGTCCTCTGACTTTCCATAACCTCCTGTGTCTCGGACATCGCAAATATTTCTTTATAAGTGAAGACAACGCGTGTTTTGCGATACTATATGTGGCGATTTGGACAGCGTCAAAATGAGGTGTGTGAAACGCTCAGGGCGCGACTGTTTCGCAATTTAGGGATTGCACAAATGACACAGCTATGCCTTGGCGCAGACCCTAATCCGCGAGCACCACGCTTTGAGATGCCTGCCAATGCGTGCGACAGCCACGCTCACATTATTTTGCCTAATGCAGACTGCCCATTTGTGTCTGAACGGTCCTATAC
>JBPCVX010000382.1:0-3548 GCA_051010095.1 Hyphomicrobiales bacterium | reverse complement strand
GGCCCTTTCAGGGTTGGGCAAAATTTGACCGGAACTGCGTCAAAAATGCTCGAAAGTGTTCACACTAACTTGCGCTTTTTTCCTCGTTCCTGGAAAATTTTGACACCAACGCAGCGTCGCGTGCTGATACTCAACAGACCCTAAATTGGGGCGGTTAGTCTTGGCATCAAGCGATAACGATAAATCCTCTGATACCGCTTACCGGGTGCTGGCACGCAAATACCGGCCCACCACGTTCAATGAATTAATTGGCCAAGATGCAATGGTGACAACCCTCACCAATGCGTTTGAAATGGGCCGTATTGCGCAAGCCTACATGCTCACCGGTGTGCGCGGGGTTGGCAAAACCACAACCGCGCGACTGATTGCCCGTGCGCTCAATTACCAAAACGAACCCATCGATGCACCAACGATCGCAATGGACGCTGAAGGCGAACATTGCGCTGCTATTTTAGAATCCCGCCATGTTGATGTGATCGAGATGGATGCAGCTTCCAACACCGGCATTGATGATGTGCGCGAGATCATTGAAGCGGTGCGCTATAAGCCGGCAAGCGCGCGCTATAAAGTTTACATCATCGACGAAGTGCACATGCTCTCCAAAGCAGCGTTCAATGCGTTGCTGAAAACACTGGAAGAGCCGCCCGAACATGTGAAGTTCATCTTTGCCACCACCGAAATCCGCAAAGTACCGGTAACCGTTCTTTCGCGCTGTCAGCGTTTTGACTTGCGCCGCATGGAGCCAGACTTGTTGATGCGCCATTACGGCAAAGTGGCTGAGCTTGAGAATGTGAAGGTCGATCAAGAAGCGCTGTCGATGATTGCCCGCGCCTCTGAAGGCTCGGTGCGCGATGGGTTGTCCCTGCTTGATCAGGCGATTGCTTTTGGCGGTGATCATGTTGAGGCAGATGAAGTGCGCGCCATGCTGGGTCTTGCTGACCGGGCACGCATCATCGATCTCTTTGAGCATTTGATGAAGGGCGATGTGGCATCTGGTTTAACCGAGTTTGCCGATCACTTCAGCAGAGGGGCAGATACTAGCATAATCTTGTCGGATATGGCAGAGATCGTCCATTGGCTCACCCGGTTGAAGGCCGTGCCCAATGCAGCTGATGGCGGTGCCCATACGGAAGCTGAGCGCAAGCGCGGAGAAGAGCTCGCAAAAGGGCTTTCCATGGCAGTTTTATCGCGCGCCTGGCAAATGCTGCTCAAAGGCATAAGCGAAGTCAATATGGCGGCCAATGCTCAAGCTGCCGCCGAGATGGTTCTCATCCGCATGGCTTATGCAGCCGACATGCCAACGCCTGATGCGGTGATCAAAAAACTGGAGACTGCGCCCGCAGCTTCCACGCCACCTCCTGTTCAAACGGCAACTCCAACAGCTCAAGAACCACAAGAGCCTGTTGCAGAAATGCGCAGCCAGGTGCAAACCCCACCTGAGCATGTCACCGCGCCAACAGAAACCGCCCAATATGGCGCTCCTGAAACGCCGACGCTTGCTAGATTTGAAGATGTGGTGAAGCTTGCCGGCGAACGCCGCGACATTAGACTGAAAGGTGCCCTTGAACGGCATGTGCGTTTGGTGAGTTTTGCGCCCGGCAAAATTGAGATAGCGCTTGAGAAAGATGCATCACCCAGTTTGCCTAATGAGCTTACCCGCAAGCTCAAACAATGGACGCAAACCTCCTGGATGGTCTCGGTGAGCAATGATGTGGGCGCCGACAGCCTGCACACCCAGCAAAACGCCAAGCGCCAAACCCTATATAATGAAGTGCGCGCACTGCCCGTGGTGCAGCAGGTTCTTGATAAATTCCCCGGTGCTGAAATCGTCGACGTCACCGATTTAAGCGTTGGCAGCGACGATATGCCAGCACCCCCAGAAATAGATGAGGATGAAGAAACGCGATGAAAGGTCTTGGCGATATCTCAAAGCTGATGAAGCAAGCCCAGGAAATGCAAACCAAAATGCAAGATGTTCAGGCGAGCCTGGAAGAGCTCACTGTAACAGGTTCTGCCGGTGGCGGGCTGGTGAGCGTTACGCTTAATGGCAAGGGTGTTATGCAAGGGCTTGAGGTTGACTCATCGCTCTTTGCGGAAGATGAAAAAGAAATTCTCGAAGACCTCATCGTTGCCGCTCATAACGAGGCGCGCACCCGCATGGAAGAGGCAGCGGCTGAAAAAATGAAGGAAGCAACCGCCGGGTTGCCCCTGCCGCCTGGCATGAATTTTGGCATGTAATGAACGACCAGCGGTCATCACATCACGGCAATGAAATTGAGCGTGTTATCCAGCTCTTGGCACGTTTGCCTGGGTTGGGGCCGCGTTCAGCCCGCCGTGCCGCCCTTTTTCTGGTGCAAAACCGCTCAAAAATTATGGAGCCACTGGCAGGTGCGCTTGGTGATGCGTTGGAAAATGTCACCATCTGCTCAAATTGCGGCAATGTGGATACACGTGACCCCTGCGCCATTTGCTCAGATGCCAGGCGCGATGCCTCCACCATATGCGTGGTGGAAGAGGTGGGTGATGTGTGGGCGCTGGAACGCGCGGTGGCCACCAAAGGGCATTATCACGTATTGGGCGGAACGCTTTCAGCGCTCGAGGGGCGCGGGCCTGAAGATCTGAATATTTCCGGCCTCATTGCGCGCGCGCGTGCCGATGAAGTGGCCGAGGTTATCATCGCGGTGAACGCCACCGTGGACGGGCAAACAACCGCCCATTATCTCACCGACCAACTGGTGGAGTGTTCGGTCATCATCTCGCGCCTTGCCCACGGGGTGCCGGTGGGCGGCGAGCTGGACTATCTCGACGAGGGCACGCTGGCAGCGGCCATGAAAGCGCGCCGGCCTTTTTAGTTTTTGAAAGCAATGTTTTGAAATGCAATTTTGTTTCTTTTAGTTCGAACTTCCAATAACAAGAACCCCGGCCAAGACTTTGCTACACCCTTAAATGAAATTTTCACTTTGGTCGGGATGTTTGGAGGATAGTCAAAAACCAATCTATTGGAGGCTCCCGATTGTCCTATGTAAACCCGATTTGCGATGATCGGTGTTCCATCTCCCAAGAATGCTCTTGTCGAACTGTCATACCAATTCGCATAAAACGGCAAATGTTGATTACTTGCGCTCGTATTCTTGACTAATAGTGAGCAGGACACGTTTTCGCCCTGACGCTGACAACCTAACAGACCGATGTCGAAATTCTCGATACTTTGTGTTTCAAACACATCTTGATAAGCATTGTTGATCGCAATTGGCTTGTTCGCGGAAGTCTTTGCCGTGTTGCGCAATGCCTCCATCTGCTTAGTCAACGTTTTTAAGTTCTCGCGTGCCAAATCGATTTCAGATTTCAGCTTACTTAGTTCAGCTCGATCTGCGGAAATATCGCGTCGAGATGCCGCTTTTTTCAAGTCTTTAACCAGCTGTTCCACATCTTTGGAGTCGAGTACCGTTACTCTCGCTTGAAGCTCGTTCAACTTGCGAGTCTGATTGTCGATCACGCTCTTCTGCTTTACCTGCGAAGCGAATATCTCTTCAATTTCTTGAAATCGC
>JBPCVX010000381.1:0-6396 GCA_051010095.1 Hyphomicrobiales bacterium | reverse complement strand
TGTTCAACTTGAGGCGAGACCCGTTTGAGCGTGCCGATGAAAATTCCAATACGTATTGGGATTGGGTCATAAGTCATGCTTACCTGATCTATGGTATGCAAGACATTGTCGCCCAACAAATCGACAGCTTTTTGAAGTTCCCGCCGCGACAGAAGCCTGCTTCGTTTAATCTCGATGCGGTTATGGAACAGCTTTCGAAAGCGAATGACGGCAGCCACCATTGATGCGATCTGATTTCGCTAGATAAGATGGCGTTGAGGGGTAAACTCTCACCGTTATTTGCCGACCGAGCACTTACGAGAAAGGCGCCTTACATGGCGCCTTTTTTTGATAGGAAATAGACATAGGTTTTTTTATGCAAAAGAGCGACGGGCAAAATCCTGACATAGAGGGCCAGCAGAAGGTTGAGGCTTTTTATGACGAACACCCCTACCCGCCGCCCGTTGACGATTTAGACCGATATAAAAAAGCGTGGGACAACTCGTTGCGCCGCCGCGCCGACTTCCACCTCTTCTGGCCGGATAAGCAATTTCGCGACAATCACAAAATTTTAGTTGCCGGATGCGGCACCTCACAGGCTGCCAAATATGCTATTCGGTCACCGAACGCCCAAATCACCGGGATCGATGTGAGCAAGCAGAGCATTGAACACACTGTAAAATTAAAGAACAAATACGATCTCAAAAATATACAAGTGCGACAGCTATCACTGGAACAGGTCGCCAAACTAGATAATGAGTTTGATCTGATTGTATGCACAGGCGTGCTGCATCATCTAATCGATCCAGATTCTGGCCTGTCAGCTTTGAGCAAATGCCTCGCGCCGCAAGGCGCAATGCACTTAATGGTTTACGCTCCATTTGGTCGCACGGGCATATATATTCTTCAAGACTATTGTCGTCGGTTAAAAATTGGCACGAGCTCTGCTGAAATTCAGGACCTGATTGCGAGCCTCAGGGCCTTGCCGCCAGATCATCCCTTGGTGCCGCTTCTGAAAAAATCGCCCGATTTTCGAGATGAAAGCGCCCTGGCAGACGCATTGCTTCACCCTCAGGATCGCTCCTACACCGTTGATGAGTTTTTCAACTTTATTGAGCGGGCCGGGCTTCAATTCAGCAGGTGGATCAGGCAAGCCCCCTATAGCCCTCACTGTGGAGGCATTACACAGGTGCCGCACGCCTCGTCGTTGGCACAATTGTCGGAGAAAGAACAATACGCCGCGATGGAGTTGTTTCGCGGCAACATGTTGCTTCACAGTGCTGTTGTGTATGGCAGAGATAACGAACAAAGACGCACCATCACCTTCGAGGGGGATGACTGGCTCGACTATGTTCCCATTCGCGCATTCGGTACGGTAAACGTGGAAGAAAGGTTGCCTCCCAGCGCTGCCGCCGTCTTAATTAATCAGGCGCACTCGCAGACAGACATCTATCTGCCAATCACTCAATTACAAAAAAAAATGGTGGAAGAGATAAACGGCACACGCACCGTTCGTCAAATCATAGAGAAAACCAATGGCCAGAGCGAAGCGATCACATTGTTTCAACGCCTCTGGTGGTATGATCAGGTTGTTTTCAACGCGACACCTCCTGAAAGCAAGTAATGTCATTATGCGTTAGTATCCAAATATATAAAAATAGAAATAAAAAACCTTACTGATCGCAACTTTGTTTGCGGTCTGCGTTTAGGCAAACTATACTTGAAAAATGCTTGCGAACTCACTGGTGACCAAGAAATTCGTCTGACCTACGCAATTAAATTCGCACTCATGAGCACGCACTGCCGACGACGAAATAACGAACTATCGTATGCTTTTTTTGGGGGAGCAGGTTGCAATGAGTGGCAACTCTGACACATCGCAGGTGCTAGAAGATTTGGCTACGCCACATAATGAAAACATGGTCAAGATACCCAGCGGCACTTTTCGAATGGGGTCCGATAATTTTTATCCTGAAGAAAGACCGGCGCATGAGGTTAAGGTTGATGGATTCTGGATTGATACTTTTGCCGTAACCAATGAAGAATTTGACCGGTTTGTCGATGCCACTGGTTACCAGACGATCGCAGAACGACCGTTAGATCCAAATGACTATCCTGGAGCGCCAGTTGAAAACCTGCAACCAGGCTCAATGTTATTCACACCAACATCAGGTCCTGTAGATCTTCAGGATTACACCAACTGGTGGACTTGGTCTCCCGGCACAAGTTGGCGAAACCCAACCGGTCACGCCTCAGGCATCGAAGGTTTGGAAAAACATCCTGCAGTCCACATCGCCTACGAAGACGCACAAGCCTACGCCGAATGGGCAGGCAAGAGACTGCCGACCGAAGCGGAATGGGAATATGCCGCGCGCGGCGGGTTAGCTGACAAGAGCTTTGCCTGGGGCGATGAGGACCCATCCGACGAAGCACCACTTGCTAACACTTGGCAAGGCGAGTTCCCTTGGCAAAACAATCTGACCGATGGTTATGCCAACACGGCGCCGGTCGGAAGTTTCCCGGCGAATGGTTTTGGTCTCTTTGAAATGACTGGAAACGTGTGGGAGTGGACGAGTGATTGGTACATTCCACGACATGAAGATCACGATGGAGAAACCAAGAATTCGTGCTGCGGTATTCCTGTAAATCCGCGGATTGAAAGCATGGACGAGAGCTACGACCCCACTCAACCGCAATTTCAAATTCCGCGCAGAGTGGTGAAAGGTGGCTCTTTTTTGTGTGCACCGAGCTATTGCTTAAGATATCGACCTGCCGCCCGGCAACCTCAAATGATCGATACTGGGATGAGCCACATCGGCTTCCGCTGCGTCGTTGATGGCCAAAAAACTGAATGATCTTGTGAAAAACATTCTGCCCATATTCTCATGGCTTCCTGAGTACAAACTATCTCAGCTTGGAAGCGACGCCGTGTCAGGTGCAGCTGTTTGGGCAGTGATTGTTCCATTGGCTATGGCATGCGCGATGATTTTTAACGTCGATCCAATCGTCGGCCTTTACACATTACCACTCGCGTTGGCCGCATACGCGTTTTTTGGCGGATCGCAATCGGTCATTATTGGCCCCGACACTACTGTAGCTGTCTTGTCCGGAGGCATAATCGCAACTTACGCAGCAAAAGGACATGACCCGCTCATGCTCGCAGTTTTGCTGGCGGCGCTCACCGGCGTTATTTATTTTATATTTTTTGTTCTCAAGATGGGCTGGATTGTCGATTTGATCCCCGAGCCCGTGTTAAAGGGTTTTGTCGAAGGGTTGATTTGGCTAACAATCGTGAAACAGCTTGGGGCTTTACTCGGGATCGACGTCGTTGCGCTCGGTCCTATTTTTGAAGAAGTCCACCCGCTGTTCAACGCCTTGTCCAATGTTCACGCTCTAACCGCGAGTTTGGGCCTCGCGAGCATAGTTTTCCTGCTTGCCTTCAAGCGGTTTGCGCCACACATTCCCGCACCAATATTGTTGCTGATCGCCATCATTTTGATTGTCGGGCTCTTTGGCTTAGAGAAAAAAGGCATCGAAGTGGTTGGAGATGTAGGTGCCGGCAGCTTCAGCCTTTCAATTCCCGAAGTCCCGAGCTTAGGGCTAGTCATTAGTTTGTTCCCAAGCGCGTTGGCAATTGTTGTGCTTGGTTTCACCAAAAGCTTTGCAGCGCTTAAGCTCGCAGCTGAACAGTCAGGCGAAACAATAGATCCAGATCGTGAACTGCTTGCCATAGGAGCATCTAATCTCGGGTCCAGCATAAGCGGCGGATATGGTGTTGCTGGATCTCTGACCGCGACAACGATCAACTTGAACTCTGGTGGCAAGACACAGGTGGTAAGCCTGATTACAGCGCTTTTGTGTTTGTTGACGCTGCTGTTCTTGCTTCCCATCTTGGCCAATATTGCTCTTTGCAGTCTTGCTGCAATAATCATCGTGGCTCTGTCAGGGTTATCCGATATCAAATATTTCAGGACGTTGTGGAAAGCGCAGCGTGCTGAGTGTCTTGTTGGGATTCTCGTGTTTGCAGGCGTTTTGCTGCTCGGCGTAATTCCTGGAATACTGGTCGGAATTGTCCTGGCACTCTTCAAGATCGGGTATCTCGTTCACAAACCACTCACAGCCATCATCGGCCAAACCCCCGCTGGGTCTTACGTTGATGTTGAAGATCACTCGGATGCGAAAGAAACGCCCGGTCTGGTGATCTGGCGACCTTATGGTCCGCTAGTTTTTCTGAATGCCCGTATTCTCGCTGCAGAACTGCGGGAACGTGCAGAGGCGCACCACAATGTAAAGGTTGTAGTCTTAGATGCCACGGCAGCAGCTGGAATCGATAGCAGTGCAGCGGAAGCGTTAATTGGTGCGTGCAAGGATCTGGAAGCCGCAGGCATTTCCCTATGGGTGGTCGATGTCCGCGAAGAGGGTTGGAAATTAGTGAGCACGATCTCTGAAGGTGAAGGACTTGCCAACGTGAGATCGTTTGAAAGTCTTAGTCAAGCCAAAGAAGAATTTCACAAACTTCATGAATGAAAATTGACAAGCACGGGCGAACATAAATCGAAGCGTAACGAGCACTTCAGGGCAAACCAATGAGCATAATCCTCGGCGTAGTATCAGTTACAATTTTCTCACTCATGCTAACAATTGGTGTTGAGAAATCTTTGGCAGATCTTAAGAGTTTTCTTAAGGATCCTGCGTTACTGGCACGCGCATTATTCGCAGTCTTGTTTCTCGTCCCGGCGTTTATTTTACTGCTGCTGACGGTGTTCAAGTTACCCATCGAAATCGCAACAGCATATGCCTTGCTTGCGGCTTGCCCGGGAGCACCTCTGATAACCAAAAGATCCCATATGGTTATGGCAGATGAGGACTATGCATCGAGCCTACAGATAACATTGGCTCTTCTCGCAATCGTTGTAACACCTGCTCTGCTCACTGTGTTCTATACATTTTTCGATCTGTCGACAGAACGCGTATCGCCATTGTCCGTGCTAGAGCAAATTTCTGTGGTCACGCTTCTGCCGGTTGTACTGGGAATTGCCTTGCAGGTAGTAACCCCAAAATGGTGTGATGCATTGAGAGCGCCTTTGCGCAAGTTTGCAAACGTAATGTTTATTTTAATGGTAGCTGTTTTGCTAATCGCGATCATTGCAGCACCCGAGCTACGCATTCAATTGCTCATTGGATGGCGCGCGCTTGCCTTTGCCGTGCTCGTCGCGGTCGGCGGCATTGTGATTGGCCATTTGTTGGGTGGACCACAACTCGGAAGACGGTCTGCTCTGGCAGTCGCTTGCATTGCAAGAAACCTAGGCCTCGCCATTTTCATCGCCGGCATCAGCGATATCAAAGCAGACATTATTCCTACATTGCTTGTGTTTGCTCTTGTTGGAGTGCTTGTTCAGCTAACATACTCCCGATTACTCAAGAGCGAATAACTCGGATCAGAGCGATGAGCACACGCCAATGCTCCTTGGACAGTATCCACATCATTCAACGCGACGTTATGTAAGCCGTCGCCACAACGGTTCTTATACAGCAAGCCGTTCAAACTCAGGCAACGCATTCTCGATCATTTCCATAGTCGCCGTCAGGCAAACGCGATACTCCGAAGGGCAGTCGAAAAGTGTTCCGGGCATCACATAGACCCCCCGCGCCGCCAGATCCCGCGCAAACGCAAGACTGTCGCCTCCGGGAGCACGCCCCCATAGATAGAACGTTCCATCGGGCGTCGTGACATCGTAACCCCATTGCTTGAGCGCACCCAGCATCCGATCTCGCTTTGCGGTGAGCGCTTCTATATCGATCGAGAGCTTTTCCAGACTAGGCACGGCGTATTGCATGGTTGCATCTGGGAAGCCCCACCCTAAAGCACATTGCGATGCAAAAGTAACCGATTGAAGCGCTTGCTTGTTTTCTTCGGGCATCATCGCGCCCAAGGCAAGATAACCAAGACGTTGCCCCGGAGAAAGAAGTACTTTTCCATAGCTGTAATCAATTAACGTCCACGGGTAGACAGCCGCCGGAGACGTAAAATCAACTCCATCGAAGCGAATACGCCTATAGGGCTCATCGGAGAGAATTATGATGCGTTTACCATGCTTGCGCGATCTTTCTTCCAGCAAATTGGCCAACTCTTGAAGGCGCTCTCGCGTGTAAACCACGCCTGTCGGATTATGCGGTGTGTTGACAACGACCATTTTGGTTTTTGGTGATATCGCCTGCGCGATTGCCTCGATATCAAGATCAAAGCTCATAGGATCAAGCGGCGCGTGAACTGGCACATACCCTCTCGAGGCTAAGATGGGAGTGTAAGCAAACCAGCCAGGTTTGGGCAGTATCACCTCATCACCTGGATTTAGAACCAGATCAAACGCAAGGGCTATCGCTGTGAACGCGCCCTGGGTCATTGTTATGTCAGTC
>JBPCVX010000380.1:0-15126 GCA_051010095.1 Hyphomicrobiales bacterium | reverse complement strand
GGGCGGGGGGCTGCGTGCCGGTGGTTGGACTGCTTGCTGGTTCGCCATTGCCCTACGGCGTTGCACCTATGGGGCGGTTCTAACAAGGGCCTCCCGCAAAACGCCATATGCAGGCCGGTGACGGCTGCAATTACTACATACAGATCGCAGCTTTTATCGGCCTGCATCTCCGCTCTATTCAGCTCACGGTAGTTCCCGCTACGCGTGAACACCTCCGCATGGGCGCTGCATAAGCAGCGGGGACCCTTGGTCCCTTGTCGCGAACGGGTGTTCGCTCCTGATACCGCTCGCGGCAATCTCCCCAACACTAATGTCACGGGGGACGCCTCCACTGGGGCGCTGGTTTTGTTCCGCTCACGCCAATTCGTGCACGGTACAGACGAACAGCTAACCACCTTCGCTCTGCTCAGGTGGCCTGTTCTCGTGCACTCATGGCTCCGCTGGGGCAGGCTTTCGCCTGAGACCCGGTCGGGTCTAGTCACCGCCATAGCTGGAAGCCATGACGGCTCCTTCTTGTCTGACACGCACCATAAGGTGCAAGGGAAAAAAGGGAGCAAGCGGCGCGCTTGCGACAAGACCACAAGCGTGGTCCGCTGCTTATGCAGCGCCCCCGCGGAGCCGGTTGCGCATTAGCGCAACTCGGCGCGAGCGGTATCAAACAGAGCGATATATAACCGCGCGAGCGGTATAGATTCCGCGAGCGGAATCAAACCAGAGCGATATCAAATTTGGAGTGCCTAGCCGAGAACGCTTTCCGCGGGCACATAGTCATAGCCAAGGTCGTTGGCCACGGCTTCATACGTCACCTTGCCGTCATGCACGTTCAGGCCATTGCGCAGATGCTCATCATCTTTCAGCGCTTGCTGCCAGCCTTTATCGGCCAACGCCAAAGTGAACGGCAGGGTCACGTTGTTCAGCGCATAGGTTGATGTTTTGGGAACACCACCAGGCATATTTGCTACGCAATAATGGATAACATCATCCACCACAAACACCGGGTCATCGTGAGTGGTGGGGCGGGAATGTTCGGTGCATCCGCCCTGGTCAATCGCCACATCAACGATCACAGAGCCGGGCTTCATTTTCTTCACAATGTCGCCGGTGATGAGCTTTGGTGCCGCAGCACCGGGGATCAACACGCCCCCGATCACCAGATCGGCCTCAACGCAATGGCGCTCAAGGCTGTCGCGGGTGGAATATACGGTGTTGAGGGGGCGGTCGAACTGGGCCCAGAGAGACCGCAGCACGTCGACGTTTTTGTCGATGCACCACACATCTGCCCCCATGCCCAATGCAATGTGCACTGCATGACGGCCAACCATGCCGCCGCCGATAACCACAACCTTTGCCGGATCAACACCAGGCACGCCACCCAGCAACACGCCAAGGCCGCCATGGGCTTTTTCCAGATGGTATGCGCCAGCCTGAATAGACATACGGCCCGCCACCTCAGACATGGGCGCCAGCAGGGGCAGCCCGCCCGTGCGGCCAGTAACAGTTTCATAGGCAATGCAGGTGGCACCGCTTTCCACCAGATCTTTGGTTTGCTCAGGGTCGGGGGCAAGGTGCAGATAAGTGAACAGAACCTGGCCCTTGCGCAGCATTTTGCGCTCAACGGCTTGGGGCTCTTTTACCTTCACAACCATTTCTGCGCGATCGAACACCTCTTTGGCGGTAGCCACGATGGAGGCGCCAGCTGCTTTATAAGCGGCATCATCCATGCCAATGCCAATGCCAGCGCCCGTTTCAACAATCACATCATGGCCATGGGCCACCACTTCACGCACCGACGTTGGTGTCATCCCAACGCGGAATTCTTTGACCTTAATTTCTTTTGGAACACCAAGTAACATCTCAAGAGCCTCCTCACTAAACTTGAGCGCCGTAAACGGGCGGATTTTGATGCTCTATTTAGACGCGGGCGTGAGGTTTTGTCAGAGCCAGTTGTGTCGTGCAAATAGGGCCAGCAAGAAGAGCCGTTAACGTAGCTCTTTAAATGCGTCTGTCAGGCGCGTCATGGCAGAAAGATAAGGCCCCGGCCCATAGCTTATGCGCGCAACGCCAAGAGAACCCTGTTCGGCAATGCCTGGGGCACCATCCATCATCATAATGTTAACCGGCAAAGGGCTTTGCGCGCACAGTTGTTTGATAAGGCCAGGTTCCACTAGGGCGGGGGCGAAGAACCCGCTTGCGCCGGCTTCAGCGTAAGCGTGCGCACGAGCAATTGTTTCTTCAAGCAAGCCTGCATGCTGGGTACGGTCTTTTTGTTTCAAGAAGAGATCAGTGCGGGCATTAATGAACAATGGCACACCGGCTTCATCAGCCGCATGACGCACGGTCTTCACGCGGGCGGCCTGGGTTTCGATGTCGTAAAGCCCTTCAGCGCCCACTTTCTGGTCTTCGAAGTTGAGCCCGGCAGCGCCAGTTTTAATGAGCCCTTTGATGTTATCTGCCAGGGCTTTGTGTTCTTCTGCGTAACCGCCTTCAAAATCGATTGTCACGGGCACATCCACACTTGCCACAATGCGTTCTGCGATGGTGAATACCAGATCAAGGGGAATGGCCTCGCCATCTTTATATCCATGGGCGGCGGCAACAGACCACGAGCCTGTGGCGACGGCAATGGCACCTTCATCTGCGATTGCTTTGGCAGTGCCGGCATCCCAGATGTTATAAAGAACGAGAGGGTTTCCTTTCACATGAAGGGCAGCGAAGGCTTTGGTTTTTTCCATTTGTGTCATCTGCAAATCCTGTTGGTATTTTTGTGTTGCGCTCGTTTTATAAGTTCCAGCCGGTTTTGACTGGTCATTTTCAGCTGTCGATTTTTGCAGCCTTTCGATGAGTTGACACGCCCGTATCGCTCGGCCAGCGCGCGCAGTGTTGATTGTATATGAAAATCATCATCGAATGCGCCGGTCGCTTATGCTGGAAATTCCATATACATCATGCATTATTCTCAGACCTTTGTGATGAGAAAGACGTGCGGGAGTTTGATATGGCCGCAAATCGTTTAACACAGCATGCCGATATAGCGCTCAACCTGGTAGATTTGGAACGCTACCCCATTGCCGATTTGTCCCAAGGAACAGGGGCGGCATTTCTGCGCGATTGCCAGGAACATATGGAAACGCATGGGTGGTGCAATTTCGATGGTTTCATCCACCCAGATGCTTTGGTTCTTTTAGAAGATGAAGCAAATACATTGCTGCCAACAGCTGAAACTTTGACGATTAAGCGCACGATTTATCAAGGTGCGGTCAACCCATGCGCGCCTGAAGGTGATCCACGACGGGCTGAATATGTTCATGTTGCTCGCCAGTTGGCAGATGATCAGATACCTGCAGATACATTGTTGCAACGACTTTACTGCTCAGAAATTCTTACAGAACTCGTGCGCCGGGTGCAAAATAAAGCAACCCTTTATCGCTGTGCGGACGAATTCCAAGCTCTAAATGTGGTATCGCTTGAGCCAAAGAGCTGGCACCGATGGCATTATGACACCACCGAATGCACCATAACCTTATTGTTGCAAGCAGCTGAGAAAGGCGGGGAATTCGCTTTCATTCCAAACTCGATGCGCGATGATGGTGAAGATCGAGAAGCCGTTAGTAAGTTGCTGGATGGCGATCTGTCTGTGGCGCAAACATTCAACCGTGGTGCGGGCACGTTCACCCTATTTCGTGGCGGTTACTCTTTACATGGTGTCACTAAAGTTGAAGGAAGCAGACCACGTGTTACCGCCATTATGACTTATAGCGAAGAGCCAAACGCAGTTCTGAGCGATGAATTGAATATCAGAATTTATGGCAAACGGGTTGAGAAGATTCTGGCTGATCGAAAAGCTGGATAGCGGAGCAATAAGAATAGCGCCAGGTACAGCGTTCACTTTGCGAGTTTATAAGCAATTTCAGAGAGAAGCTTGATGCCTGGTTCAATTTTCTCAGGCCGTATTGAGGAAAAGCCCAAGCGGAACCAACGGCACGGGTCTTCAGGCGCGATGAAGTGAATACGGCCAGGCTCAATCAAAATGCCTTTTTCTGCGGCCTCTCTTCCAAGTTCATCGGAATCCACGCCGCGAGGCGCTTTCACCCAGATAGACGTGCCGCCAAAACTTGGCGCGGCAGCTGATTCTGGAAAATAGGTGCGTGCCGCTGCGCTGATAATTTCCCACCGTTGTCGGTAGACCCGGTGCAAGCGCCGCACCAAACTGTCATGATGGCCAAGCGACAAGAACAAGGCGGCAGTGCGCTGATTGTTATTGGGTGCATGGCGCACCATGAGCCTGCGCAATGTGCGCGCTTCGCGGATAAGTTCAGGCGCGCCAACTATGTAGCCCAACCGAAGGCCCGGAAACAGTGTTTTTGAGAGCGAGCCCACATAAATTACACGCTCGTGTGTATCCAGAGATTTAAGCGCCGGGCAGGGCTCGTTCACATAGTTTGTTTCAAACTCATAATCATCTTCAATAATGAGGATGTCTTTTTCCTGCGCCTTTTCCAGCAAAGATTTGCGCCGTTCAATTGGCATGGTGGCGGTGGTTGGAAACTGATGAGAAGGCGTTACAAATGCAACGTCACACGCATCCAAGCGCTCATCCACGGGAAGGCCTTTTTCGTCTACCGTTAGGGCCTCAATCCGATCAGTTTTTAAGGCAAAAATGTTGCGCACATCCGTGTAGCCCGGCTCTTCGATTGCAACCCGTGTTGACGGTGACACAAGCAAGCTGGCTAAAATATAAAGAGCGTTCTGCGCGCCTAAGGTGATCAAAATCTGGTCGTCATTGGCGCGAATGCCACGCCGCGGCAAAAGTCGCTTGCGAATCTGTTCCACCAGCAGCGGATCATCGCTTTCCCAAATGTCATTGGTCCACGCGCCAAACCAGCGTTTGCCCAGAGCTTGGCGAGAACATTCGCGCCACTCGGTGATAGGGAACAGTTCGTGGTCTACCTGGCCATAAATGAAAGGATAGGGGTAGCTTTGCCAATCGAGCGGTTTCGAAATGTTTTCTTGCTTGGACGGACGCACCCGGAAACGGTGTGTCCATTCCAGTGTGTCTGTGGAAGCATCTTCAGCAGGCTCAGCCGCTCCCAGCGTTTCGTTGCGCGCCGCATCACGCATCTGGCCATTAACGTAATAACCAGAGCGCTCGCGTGACATCAGATATCCGTCATCCAACAAGCTTTGATAAGCAAGCACAACTGTGTTGCGCGAAACCCCTAAAATTTTCGCCATTTTTCGGGTTGAGGGCAGGGGCTCTTCATCATCCAACTGGCCATCTAAAATCGCAGAAACAAGGGTCTGGCGAATTTGCGCCTGAAGCGACGTGAAATCCGTCTTTTGAATGTGAAAAAGGCTGTCACGCATAACATTCCCCTGTTCCGCGGCGACGCGGGGTTCATCTGGCCCGTTGTTTCGAGCTTCTCTGGTCCTATGATAGGTCCAGAACAGTTCCTAGGATAGGAAAATCTGCTTGTGCGCGATGCTTTCGCTCTGTAGTGCGCATTTTTCCGATGCAAATTTGGGTCTGCACCAAAAAGCGCTACGTATAAGTTGAAGAGGTGATCACGTATCAAAATAGTTTTGTAACAATGGTTTGCCCGGCTTGGATGTGAGCCGGGTTATGTCTATTAACTGTAACGAAGATCCGAACGCGTTGGGAGAATGGCGTGACTGAGCAGCCACAGGTTGAGATATCGCTAAAGACTTGGGACGAGATCAAAACCACCACATGTTACATGTGTGCCTGCCGGTGCGGAATTAAGGTCTACCTTAAGGATGGCACGGTCACCTATATCGAAGGCAACCGCGATCACCCGGTCAACAAAGGCATTTTGTGCGGTAAAGGCTCTGCGGGCATTATGCAACACTATTCGCCCGCGCGATTGCGCGCGCCGCTGTTGCGCGTTGGTGAGCGTGGCTCCGGCGAGTTCAAGGAAATATCGTGGGACGAAGCGCTGACCCTTGCCACTAACTGGCTTTCGGGCGTGCGCAACGAAGACCCCAAAAAACTTGCATTTTTCACCGGTCGCGACCAGTCGCAGGCGCTCACCGGATGGTGGGCGACGCAATTTGGCACTCCAAATTATGCCGCTCATGGCGGTTTTTGTTCAGTTAATATGGCGGCAGCTGGTCTCTACACGTTTGGTGGTGCGTTCTGGGAATTTGGCGAACCCGACTGGGATCGCACGGAATATTTCGTCCTTTTCGGCGTCGCGGAAGACCATGCATCAAATCCGATTAAGGCAAATCTTTCGAAGTTAAAGAAACAGGGCGCGAAGTTTGTTTCCGTGAACCCTGTGAAAACAGGCTATTCGGCAATTGCCGATGAATGGGTGGGCTTGCGGCCTGGCACGGATGGATTGTTTGTGGGTGCGCTCATTCACGAGCTTTTAAAAGCGGGTAAAGTCGACCTTGAATATTTGGTGCGCTACACCAATGCCCACTGGCTGGTGATTCAAGATCCTGATGGTGCAGAAGATGGTCTGTTCGCCCGCGACAAAGAGGGCAATCCGCTGTGTCATGACAAAGCATCCGAGAAACTCGTCAATGCCCACGCTGCTGAGATTTCACCAGCGCTTACTGGTAAATTTAAGCTGCGTGATGGCCGCAAAGTGGTGCCGTCATTCAAGCTTTTGGCGGAACGCTATTTGGACGACCGTTTTGCTCCAGATGCGGTGGCGCAGCGCTGTGGGCTGAAAGCTGAAGACATTAAACGCATTGCTGCTGAGATTGCCCATGCGGCTTTTGAAAAAGAAGTAACTATTCATGTGCCCTGGACCGATTGGACGGGGCGCAAACATGAAAAGATGACGGGCCGTCCAGTATCGATGCATGCCATGCGCGGTATCTCGGCGCATTCCAATGGGTTTCACACCTGCCGTCTTATTCATTTGTTGCAAATTCTTATCGGATCAATTGATTGCCCCGGTGGGTTCCGTTTTAAACCACCTTTTCCTAAACCTGTACCTCCAGGCATTAAGCCTGGTGGTAAGCCTGGATCAATAAAGCCGAACACGCCGCTTGGTGGCCCACCCTTGGGGTTCGTGTCTGAGCCTGAAGATTTGTTGCTGGAGAAAGACGGCACGCCCATTCGCATTGACAAAGCTTATTCTTGGGAAGCTCCCATTGCGGCCCATGGGCTGATGCATATGGTTATTTCCAATGCCGCTGCGGGTGATCCTTACCCCGTTGACGTGCTGTTTATGTACATGGCGAATATGAGCTGGAATTCAACCATGAATACGCCCGGCACGATTGCCCAGCTCACGGCCAAGGATGAAGAGACGGGCGAGTATAAGATCCCGAAAATCATTTATTCAGATGCCTATTCATCTGAGATGGTTGCCTATGCAGATTTGGTGTTTCCCGACACCACTTATCTTGAACGTTGGGATTGCATCTCGATGTTAGACCGGCCTATTTCGGAACCCGATGGGCCTGCTGACTCCATTCGCCAACCAGTCGTTGCGCCCGACCGCAATGTGCGTCCTTTTCAGGATGTTTTGCTCGAGCTTGGTGCGCGCTTAGGTTTGCCTGGCATGGTCGATGAAAACTATGAGCCTAAATATCCAGGCGGCTATGCGGATTATATTGTAAATCATGAACGTGCACCCGGTGTTGGCTCGCTTGGCGGCTGGCGTGGCGAAGACGGGCAGGAGTATCTTACAGGTGCCCCTAATTCTGATCAGCTAAATCGTTACATCGAAAATGGGTGTTATTGGCATCACACGTTGCCGCAAGAACAGCGCTTCTATCGCCATGCCAATAAGGATTATCTGGAATGGGCAACATCTGTTGGATTTATTCCCAGGCCTGATCCCATTGTGTTTCAAATCTACTCAGAGCATTTGCAAAAATTCAGACTTGCCGCCAAGGGCCACGGGGACGTGTGCCCGCCGGAAGAACACCGCAAACGCGTTGAAACCTTCTTTGACCCGCTTCCCATTTGGTATGCGCCTTTTGAGGAGGCGATGATTGAGGAAGATGAGTTTCCCATGCATGCCATCACACAGCGGCCCATGGCTATGTATCATTCGTGGGGGTCGCAAAATGCCTGGTTGCGTCAAATACATGGACGCAATTGGCTTTATATGAACGCAAAGAGAGCTGGAAAGCTCGGTATTACGGAAGGTGATTGGGTTTGGGTGATTAGCCACCATGGTAAGGTAAAGGGCCAAGTCAAACTGATGGATGGTGTTAACGAAGACACGGTCTGGACGTGGAACGCCATTGGGAAACGCTCAGGTGCCTGGAACCTTGATCCCAAAGCACCGGAAGCCACCAAGGGCTTTTTGCTAAACCATCTCATCTCGGAATTGTTGCCAGAGCAAAAAGGCGGCTATCGCTATTCGAACTCTGACCCGGTGACGGGCCAGGCTGCATGGTATGATTTGCGGGTGCGCATTGAAAAGGCCTCGGCCGAAGAGCAAGGCATTACCGAACCACGCTTCGAGCCCATAGCGCGGCCCGCCGGTCTTAAACGCCCGCCAGAAGACGTGCAGTTTAAGGGAGGTTCAAAATGACCTCTCTTCCAACGCCCGTTGAAAGCACAGGCAAGAAACTTGGTCTTGTGATCGATCTCGATATTTGTGTGGGCTGTCAGGCTTGTGCAACGTCGTGCAAGGAATGGAACACTCAAGGTTATTCAGCTCCGCTGAGCGATGGTGATGCTTATGGACAAGACCCGGTCGGCACGTGGCTCAACCGTATTCATGGTTTTGAGATCGAGGGCGGCATGTCGGAGGCAGGTGTCGAGCTTGGTGACAGGGTTGTGCATTTTCCGCGCTCGTGTTTGCATTGCGAGGAACCCGCATGCGTCACGGTGTGCCCCACGGGCGCCAGCTATAAGCGCGCGGAAGATGGCATCGTGTTGGTCAACCCTGACACATGCATTGGCTGCAAATTGTGTTCTTGGGCATGCTCATATGGGGCGCGGGAATATGATTACCTCACAGGTGTGATGAAGAAATGCACCTTGTGTGTCGATCGCATTTATAACGACAATCTTGAAGAAGAAGATCGCGTCCCTGCCTGCGTTCGTGCTTGCCCGACCAATGCACGCCATTTTGGAGATTTAGGAGATACTAATAGTGATGTCTCCAAGATGGTCGCCGAACGTGGCGGCTTCGATTTACTTCCTCAATCTGGTTATAAGCCGGTGAATAAGTATCTGCCTCCAAGGCCACGCCGCGACAAGGTGGGTGACACCGGCGCGGCGGCTGAACTTGTACCTATCGAGGCAGTGGGAAATAGCGCGACTGAGCGCTTTTTTGCCTGGGCCGATAAAGTGCTGTCGCGGTAAGGGTAAGAATATGCATCCAGCTTATTCAGTGATACTTTTCACAACAGCGTCCGGCGCTGGTTATGGCTTGCTGTTTCTTGTAGGCATTTCCGCCGCGTTTGACTTGGGATTGCCTGCGTCACCCTTTTTCGGCTTTATTGCCATGGTTGTTTCTTTGGGGCTCATTACACTTGGGCTGCTTTCTTCAACGTTTCATTTGGGTCACCCCGAACGTTCTTGGCGCGCTTTCAGTCAATGGCGGACGTCTTGGCTCTCGCGCGAAGGGGTGGCCGCCGTGGCGACCTTTGTGCCTGCGGGATTAATGGCGATCTGTTGGGTTTTCCTGAGCCAGTTTGGTGGATTCTTTAAATTTATGGGGCTGTTAAGTGCACTTGGCGCCATCGTTACCGTCTACTGCACCGGCATGATCTATGCCTCACTCACCACGATCCGCCAATGGCACAATTCACTGGTGGTGCCGGTTTACTTGGTGTTGGCCCTGGCGACGGGTGCAATCTTGTTTGCAGCACTCATGCAAGCAGCGGGCGCAGGCGCCACATGGCATATCATTCTGGCGCTTGGAAGCGTTGTTGCGGCAATCGCTTTGAAACTTGTTTACTGGAAAAGCATTGATAGCGAAGAACACACACTCACCACAGGGGATGCTACGGGCTTGGGTCAGTTCGGCAAAGTTCGGCTCGTTGAGGCGCCGCATAGCCAGAAAAACTTCGTAATGCGTGAGATGGGCTTCAAAGTTGCCCGCAAGCATGCTCGTAAATTGCGAGCGATGTTTATTGTTGCAGGGCTTGGCTTAACGTGCGCCATGTTGTTGATTGCGCTTACAGGGATTGGCGCACTCAGCATAATCGCGCTCATTTCCGCTATTGCCTCTATGGGATATGCGGTGGTGGTTGAACGTTGGCTTTTCTTCGCCCAGGCGCAACATGTGGTGACGCTGTTCTATGGGGCAGAGACGGCTTAAGGCTTCTAATTCAGCAACAGCTCGCCATCTACCTTTTGCCATTCGCCAGGCCTAATAAGGCGCCGGTGGGCATACCGTACCGAATGCAATGGACCTTCCAGCTCATCGCGCCAGAAGTCTAAAAATTCATGCATATTGGGAAAGTTGGGCGCAAGATCGAACTCTTGCCAGACATAGCTTTGCAGCATCGCCGGATAGTCCGGCATGTGATAGAGAATCTCGGCTGTGGTGAGTCCGTATCCTTTGAGCTGTAACTCAATTGTGCGCTGTCGCATGGCTTCTCCGTTTCTGGTTCCCACTCTTCATTGTGAACAGGTAAATTCCGTTCGCCAAGCGATTTTCAATCAAAAACGTATAAAAATCATAAAGTTAGCAGCCGTTACATGAGAGTGCTGCTAATTCATCGAAATCGTTTAGCGCTTGCAATATAAAGAAATGTTTATATGATTGTGCAAATTGTGAATTTGTAGCAAAAAGAGGCGTTATGTCTTTTCTAGAATTGTTAAGCGAGCGCGATTGGCTGCTTGCAGATGGTGCGACAGGAACCAATTTCTTCAAGAAGGGGTTGGGGGCAGGCGACCCGCCAGAATTGTGGAACATAGATCATCCAGAAAGGGTGCGCGAATTGCATCGCGACTTTGTTGAGGCGGGCGCTGACATTATTCTCAGTAACAGCTTCGGCGGCAACGCGCTCCGGCTCAAACTCCATAATGCACAAGATCGGGTGTTCGAATTAAACAAGGCAGCAGCTGAACTCGCGCGTCTTGAAGCAGGCGCAGTCGACCGCCCAGTTATGGTGGCAGGGTCGATGGGGCCGACGGGCGAAATCTTTGCACCTGTTGGCAGCCTCACTCACGAAGAAGGTGTTGCCGCATTTGCTGATCAGGCAGAGGGCTTAAAGGCAGGTGGTGCCGATGTGCTATGGATTGAGACGATCTCTTCTGAAGAAGAACTGCGCGCTGCAGTGGAGGGCGCATCGAGCGTAGGGCTTCCCGTTGTCACGACCATGAGCTTCGACACCAATGGTCGCACCATGATGGGAATCACACCATCTAATTTTGCGTCTCTTGCGGCAGGGCTTCCTACACCGCCAACCGCGATTGGTGCCAATTGCGGAACCGGCGCCTCTGAACTTGTGGCAACTGTATTGGGCATCACCGAAGCAGATCCTAAAGCTATCGTAGTGGCGAAAGCCAATGCTGGTATCCCTGAGTTTGTTGATGGAGAGATTTGTTATTCGGGCACGCCAGAGCTGATGGCGGATTATGTGCGCCTGGCGCGTGACGCGGGCGCGCGGATTATTGGTGGATGTTGTGGCACAGCGCCGGAACATCTTGCAGCAATGCGCAAATCTTTGGAAGCGCATGAAAAAGGTGCACGTCCCAACATCGCCGATGTTGAGGCCCGATTGGGTGCCGTATCGGCGTTGGCCAAGGGTGAAGACGCACCTGTGCGTGCAGAAGGTGGCCGCCGCAGGCGCCGCCGCGGTTAAACTAATGCATCATATGGGTAATTTTTGTTGAGCAATGTCGATTTCAGACTTCTAAAAGTCGCCAATTGGCCTCGACAGTTTTGCGCAAGACTGCCATTTTAGCGCAAATGTGGGTGTTCCAGTTAGTTTCATGCCCACACGGGAGTGAAAGTGATGAGCGAAGAAGAAGACCTTGATCTAAGCACGCTGGATGATGACGAGCTTGTGCTGCAAATGCATGACGACCTTTACGATGGCCTGAAAGAGGAAATCGAAGAGGCGGTGAATATATTGCTCGAGCGCGGCTGGATGCCTTACGATGTTCTCACCAAGGCTCTCGTGGAAGGCATGCGTATCGTGGGCATCGATTTCCGCGATGGCATTCTGTTCGTGCCGGAAGTGCTGCTGGCTGCCAACGCCATGAAGGGGGGCATGTTCATCCTGCGCCCGCTACTGGCGGAAACAGGTGCGCCCCGTCTTGGCAAGATGGTGATCGGCACCGTTAAGGGTGACATTCACGATATCGGCAAAAATCTGGTTGGCATGATGATGGAAGGTGCTGGCTTCGACGTGATTGATCTTGGCATTAACAACCCGGTTGAAAACTATCTCGAAGCAATTGAAGAACATGAACCCGATATTCTCGGCATGTCAGCGCTTCTCACCACCACCATGCCTTATATGAAAGTTGTCATTGATACCCTGAAGGAAAAAGGTATCCGCGATGATTACGTGGTGCTGGTTGGTGGCGCACCACTTAATGAAGAATTCGCCGATGCGATTGGCGCGGACGCCTATTGCCGTGATGCTGCGGTTGCAGTTGAAACAGCCAAAGAGTTTATGGCTCGCAAACACAATCAGTTGGCCAGCGCCTAAGGTATACAATTCCGCACGAAGGGAGTGGCTATGGAATTGGCTCCCTCTGAAGAGTTTGATTTTAAACGTGGCCGTGGCGACGTGCTGCTTGTTGCGTGCGGCGCGTTAGCACGCGAGATCGTTCAGCTAATCGAGCTGAACGGGTGGACCCATCTTGATGTGGCCTGCTTGCCGGCGAAGTGGCATAACACGCCTGATAAAATCACGCCCGGTGTGCGCGAAAAAATTCGCGAGGCCAAGGGCAAGTACCGAGAGATTTATTGCGTCTATGCCGACTGCGGTACCGGCGGTCATCTTGACACAATGCTCGAAGAAGAGGGCGTTGAACGCATAGGCGGACCGCACTGTTATTCGTTCTTCATGGGCAATGCCGCGTTTGAGGCAAAATGGGATGAAGACTTCACATCTTTTTTCCTTACTGATTATCTTGCGCGCCATTTCGACAAGCTTATCTGGGAAGGTTTTGGCATCGCCAAACATCCAGAGCTTCGTGATATGTATTTCGCCAACTACACCAAGCTCATTTATCTCGCACAAAGCCCTAACGATGAGCTTCGGGAAATGGCCGAAGCTGCCGCAGAAAAGCTTGGTCTTGAATATGAATATCGCGAGACGGGCTTTGGCGAGTTGGCCACGTTCATGGAGCAGACGGCGTAATGGATGATGCGTCCAGGCTCTCGTCTTTTTTCGCGCATACAGCCCGCATCTACGACGCGCTTGATGTGCCAATTGCGAAAACGCTTTCCGATGAGCTGAAGCGCGCGGCTGTGCGCCCGCCAGCCTGGTTCGAGTGTGATCGTCAGATCCCAGCCGCAGTTGGATTAATGCCTCAGGTCTTGGAAACCCCAGACTGGGCCTCAAACGAGCTGCAAAGTGACTTGCGCGCCATATCAGGCCACTTGCCTTGGAAAGCGCGCATGGCGTCGGCCATCGGCAATGATTTTCACTTGAAATATTCAGCAGTTGAACTGATCGGCAGTGAAGGCGTTGTGCATTCCGACAACTGTCGCCTTGGATTGTTCCTCATGGTGCCGGATGAATTCTACGCATCACACCACCACGCAGCTGAGGAGCTTTACTTTGTTTTGAGCGGCACGGCGGAGTGGCAAGTAGATGAAGATCCATTCCGCACACTCGCGCCGAGGGACATCACTCATCATGCAAGTTGGCAACCTCATGCCACCCGAACACTTTCAAAACCATTGCTTGCGATATGGGGGTGGATCGGTGATTTGGACTTCAAGAAATATAAAATGGTGAACGATACTGGGCTTAGCGATACAGGTTAAGCCCTTCCATCAACAGGATTTTTTACCAGCAAACTTCACCTGTGCCCACATGGCGGCAAAGGGCTCAAAATCATCTGCCGTGTGGGCGCGCATGCGGGTGCGGGCGGTTTTGATTGCGGGGGCTGATGCGATGAGAGAAGGCATGAGAGCTGAGGCATTATGTGGCGGAGGTAAATAGAATACAGGCACGATCTGTATATTGTTTCGTGCAAATGGCAAGCGCATAGTCGCCTGCCTCACACGTGGAGCAGAATGATGGAAGTTTACGAAACCAAACCCGCTGGCAAACCCGATAAAATGCAAATGCTCACCCGCTATAAAGCCTGGGCGGATGCGCTTGCGTTTCGCAACGTGATGGCGTTACCTCACGAAGAGGTGGTGAAAGAGCGCAAGGCCTATTTCAAAACCATCGCACAAACACTGGCCCATACCTACATCGTAGACGATATGTTTATGGCCCATCTGGAAGGCCGCACGCATGGCTATACTTCGCGTAAGGCAGAAACGCCGCCCGCGCTTGATGCGTTGTGGGGCAAGGTGCAGGAGATGGATACCTTGTATGTTGAGCTGGCAGACAGCTTAAGTCAGAACGAGCTTGACGAGGTGATTACCTTCAAATTTGTGGAAGGGGGCGAGGGGGTCATGAGCCGTGAAGATATTCTGCTGCATGTGGTGAACCACACTATTTATCATCAGGGTTTTGTCTCAACCATGATGCATGAAATTCCGGCAAACTCTGGTGCGAATGACCTGCCGGTTTTCCTGCGTGATGTTTGGTATGAAAATTAGTCCTCAACCTGCTCCAGCAGCCATTTAATCATGGCATCGCGTGGTGCGTTGGGTGCAGCGGCTTTTGGCCAGACGAGGTGGTAGGCATCTTGCGTCGTTTCATCATTTTTCCACACTTCAACCAGCGTTCCGTTGACAAGGCCTCCTTGCGCAATGAGCCAGGGCACAAGGGCGACCCCTTCGCCAGCTGCTGCAGCATCAATAGCAAGAGCCGTCTGATTGAAGCTCATGGCCGCGCGCGGGGCGTCTAACCCAGCATCCGATATGAGTTTCATCCAGTAATTATGCTCATCATAAATGAGTGGATGCCGGGTGAGGTCTGCTAGTGTTGTTGGTGAACCAATTTTTTCAGCAAGACCAGAGCTGCTTACGGCAACGATGTTCAACGGGCTAAGTTCAATAGTGTCTAAACTGGCCTGTTTCGGGCGCTTGCCAATGC
>JBPCVX010000379.1:0-5692 GCA_051010095.1 Hyphomicrobiales bacterium | reverse complement strand
GCTGCATTGAATGTGGTTTTCATCGGCGTAGGGCTCGTTGCCACGTTCGTACTAAACGAAAATTCAGGTTCGTTTCTGTCGAGCCAATGGGCACCCATCGGCAGCAATGAGTTCGCGGCCATTGGTTTGTTGGCGATGGTCATTCTCATCGGCAGCGTGGGCACCGCGATTGCCTATCAAATCGGGCGCTCCTCGGTCATCGCCACGTTTGATTTCGCCTATGTCGGCTTTGCGGTTCTTTGGGGTTTTCTGTTTTTTGCTGAAGTGCCAGATGCAATATCCGTCTTCGGCATCTCTCTTGTGGTCATCGCTGGGATTATGGCCGTGCGCCAGGGAAGCTCGTAAGCGTCGGGACCTAAATCTTACGGGCGAGCTTCTTCACTTTGTCATGACAATGGCAGTCGACCAGATGGTCATTCACCATGCCCACAGCCTGCATAAAGGCATACACGATTGTCGGGCCGCAAAACTTAAAACCACGCTTCTTGAGGTCTTTGGAAATTTCTTTCGAAAGCTCGGTCTCTGCCGGCACATCGCCCATCGACGTCAATTTATTTTGAATAGGTTCACCGCCGCAATAATCCCACAAATATTTCGCAAACCCTTGCTCTTCCATAATGTCCAGATAGACTTGCGCGTTTGAAATGGTGGCGTTGATTTTCGCCTTATTGCGCACAATGCCTTCATTGCCCATCAACTCATCAATCTTTTTTTGATCATAAGAAACAATGATTTCCGGCTTAAATCCATCAAAGGCCTCGCGAAATGTATCCCGCTTGCGCAAAATCGTGATCCACGAAAGACCCGCCTGAAACCCATCAAGAATGAGCTTTTCCCATAGCGCGCGGTCATCATATTCCGGCACACCCCAATCGGTGTCGTGGTAATGGATATAGAGCTCATCGGTGGTGCCGGGCCAGGTGCACCGTTTCAAGCCATCATCATGCAGGAGTGCGCCATTCGGGGTTTTTTCGCTCACTTAAAAAATCTCCTCAAAATCAATCAGCCGCTTGCGGCATATCAAAGTGCGCCCAGTCCTGCTTGCGCAGCGCGATAGGTTGCCCATCAGCGGTCAACGCCCCACCTTGGTCAATGGTCTCTTGTGCACGATCGATGCGGATGAGGGCAAGCGCGCTACTGCCAGAAGATGACAGGAGTGTGCCGATTTTCCTCTCCCCACCCAGAATGTCGGCGCCCGCCTGCAAGGAATTTTCAGCGTCAACCGTGACAATACGTTTGCGCGCGGTGCCGCGATGGTGCATGCGCGACACAACCTCCTGGCCCACATAACACCCTTTCTTGAAGTCGACCCCGCCGAACTGGTCGAAATTTGCTTCATGGGGAAACAATTCACTGGTGCCGATGTCGCCATCCGTATCCGCCAACCCAAGTGCAATGCGGTGGCTGTGATAGGCCTGTTCATCGCTCAGTGTTCCATCTTCTGGCGCAAACGGCTCGCCCGTAATCACACGGCGCCCGGCCAATGGTGCGCGCGGGTCTTCGTGTCCGAGATCATCGGGAACACCATCTCCCCACAGCGCCCATACGCAGAGGTCATCACCATGATCCACAATCTCCAGCTTGGCGCGCAACCGGTAGAACATAAGCCGTTTGGCGAAGTCTGCGCTTAGGCTTTTCGCACAGTCGAAGTCAAAGCCGCCTTCGGTCGGTGTCACGAAAAAATCGAACAGGATCTTGCCCTGCGGCGTCAACAAGCCGCCATATCCGGCCCGGGATTTGGAAACCAATTCCATATTCACGGTAATCAGGTTGTTTAAAAAATCAGCCGCATCTTCCCCTGTCAGTGAAACAACGCTACGAGAAGGGAGCTGCGCATAAAAGAACTTGGTCATGGGTGTCGAAACTCTCCGCTGAAGACAAGCAAACTGTATAGACCAGCTTGGCGCGATCAAAAAGGAGGCAATGATGGAAACCTACGATCTGATCCTCAAAAACGGCACGCTCGTGAACCATGACGGCGTGGCTGCACGCGATGTGGCAGTGCGTGATGGCCGCATTGCAGGCTTTGGAAGTTTCTCTTCAGACCAGGCCGCCGATGTAATTGATTGCTCAGGCTTGCATGTGCTTCCCGGCGTAATCGATACCCAAGTGCATTTCCGCGAACCTGGTTTATCGCACAAGGAAGACCTTGAAACCGGTGCCCATGCAGCGGTTATGGGCGGTGTTACGGCAGTTTTTGAAATGCCCAACACCAATCCGCTGACAATTTCAGAACAAGCACTTGCCGACAAAATCGCCGCCGCCCATCATCGCATGGCATGCGATTTCGCCTTCTATATGGGCGGCACGGTGGAGAACGCCGAGGACCTGCCCGAGCTGGAGCGGCTTCCTGGCTGTTGTGGTGTGAAAGTGTTTATGGGGTCGTCTACCGGCTCCTTGCTGGTGGCCGATGATGAAGGTGTGGGCCGTGTTCTTGCAAATATCTCGCGCCGCGCCGCATTTCATTCAGAAGACGAGTTCCGGCTGGATGAGCGTAAAGGCGAGCGCATTGAAGGCGACCCGCGCAGTCACCCGGTATGGCGCGATGTGGAGACGGCCATGCGCTGCACCAACCGGTTGCTCTCACTTGCCCGCAAACATGGCAAACGCGTTCACGTGCTGCATATTTCCACCGCAGATGAAATGGCACTGCTGGCGGCAAACCGCGATGTGGCAAGCGTGGAAGTGACGCCGCATCATCTCACGCTTGCTGCCCCTGAAGCTTATGAACAGCTTGGCACGCGCGCCCAAATGAACCCGCCCGTGCGTGATGCATCGCACCGCGATGGTATCTGGCAGGGTTTGCTTGATGGGGTTGTGGATGTGCTGGGCTCAGATCATGCGCCTCATACGCTGGAAGAAAAATCCGCAACCTACCCCGCTTCACCTTCGGGCATGACCGGGGTGCAAACCCTGGTGCCGATTATGCTTGATCACATTAATGCGGGACGTCTAAGCCTTGAACGCTTTGTTGACCTCACCAGCCATGGCCCCTCGCGGCTTTTCCAGATCGCCGGCAAGGGCCGCATGATGGAAGGCTATGATGCAGATTTCACGATTGTCGATCTTAAAGCGCAGCGCACGATTACCAATGACTGGATTGCCAGCAAATGCGGCTGGACGCCTTATGACGGCAAACAGGTAACCGGCTGGCCTATGGGCACGATCATTCGCGGGCGCCGGGTTATGTGGGAAGATGAATTCGTGACGCCTGCTGGCGGCGAAGCCATGCGGTTTTTGGAAACTCTGTAAACTCTAAAAACATCTCACAAAAAAACGGACCCGCTTGGTAGTATAAGCGCGCCGACCCGCCAATGCCATCGCCACTTGTGCCGGAAATTGCCCCGATGCCAGTTGAAATGTTTGCTGTGCCTGCTCCGGTGTTGATGTCAAAAGAACCGCCGCAACTGCACGGGCAGATGTTGATAAGGTCAATACAGATGCAGTGTTCTTAAGAACCATGGTAAACGCAGAGCTGATACCCGGCGCATAATTTGCTGCCTGGCCTTTATGCTTTGTAATCCGCCCACCGCGCAGCAAGTGCAATGTGCGAATGAGTGATTTTGATTAGGAGAATGTGCAGAAAAAAATCTGCTAATGCACATTTATAGTGCAATTCATTTATATTACGCGTTTTGCGGGGGGCACCTTTATCAAAACTCAACAGCATGCGCATCATAAAAAACATCCATATAAAAAATTGCATTTTATGTTTCTTACAACCATTTATTATTTTTCGTTATGATCAAATTGCAAAAATTTATCAAACATCGTGCTGCCATGGATTCTGTATTAAGTTAGCATTTGTTTTGTGACATTTGCGCCACAGTTGAAGGGCGTGCGTTGAGTTTTATCTCTATTAAACAGTGAGTTAATTTCCATGCTGCGGTTTTATTGTCCTATACTCGCGCAGGTGTTCTCTGGATTGATAGAAATCCGGCATAGAAAATGCGCTTATTCGCCAGAAACAAAGAAGTGCAGCGTGCCGTTTGGTGAAATGCCGGCGCGAAAGCCAATATAGCCGCCGGCCTCTTCCATATCTTTGCGGTACTCGGCAGGCACCAACAGATAAAGCTCTATCTCTTGTTCTGGTGTTAGCTTGGAAAGCGGATACATGAAATGATAAGGCCAGATATAAAGATCAGACGCGGTGCCTGCATCCATATGAACGAAGCCCGCAGAGAAGATTTTTACAAACTCTGCAAGAATGGAGCGGCCGGTGCCGTCTGTTGAAATTTCTTTCCAATAGGCAATGGGATCTGTGGTTTCGGTCTCGAAGCTCACCACCATTTGCACCGGGTTCTTATCAATGAGTGGGCGCAGTTTTTCGATATCGCCGGTGCGTGCTGCCTCTAACAATGCATTGCGCGTGGCCAACACTTCGGCGGGCAGCACATCATCATTGTAATAGATTTCCGGGAAGGGCCCCATCTCTTCGATGTTGGTCACGGGTTCTTTGGCTGCGTCTTGTGCAAGGGCAGAACGCATAGTTGGAAAGGTGCTTGCGCAAAACACCGCAACCAAAATCACATGGGTAAAATATCTTAACGCCAACCCGCCACTCTCTTGTGTGCGTTTCTCCCTTATGCCATTTGCCGGTGAATTGGCCAGCGGGTCAAGCGTGAAAGGTGTAACTGGTTCAAGATTGAGGGGTGGGCATGAGGAAAATGCCGCGTGCACGCGCCGTGTTTACTTGCGCGGGCGCATACCATTTATCGAGCAGGCCGGGTTTCAGAAGATCACCATTGAGGGCGATGAATTCGGCGAAGTTCTTGTAGACACCTGCTTCTAACCGCTCGGCGATGAGGCTCAAGAATACCACCGTTATTGTGGTGTTGTATTTATCCAGCGCGCCCACAGTTGCAGCGATATCTTGAATGCCTTGCGCATAAGTGTTTGCCGCATCAAGAAACGTGCGGGTGCGCAACAAATCGTAGGCAACTTCAAGGTGTTCGCGGTGGCCAAAATCTGGCGCCTCAAGGGTGCGCGCGATAAACGACCGGGTGAGGGGAGAGATGTTGGTGGTCATGGTTCTTGCTCTTGTCGTGTGTGGCTGTCACTTGCCGACATGTCCAAATCATAAACGCTCTTGAGCTGTGCGATTTTGCCCAGCGTCTCCTCAGAAAATGGCGGTTTGTTCTCAAAAGCATGCAGCGCCATGCCCTCAAGTAAATCTCCCAGCGACATATCCAGATGTTCCGCCAGGCCTTTGAGGACTTTAAGCAAACGCTTTTCCAGGCGCACGCCGGTTTGAACACGTTCAATGGTTTGGGTCATTCTGCTATGTTGGTACATATGTACCACTGAGTCAAGAAAAATGATGGACGTTACGTGCTGCTGGACAGCAAAATTTCCTCAATCGCCTTGCCGCAGGCGACCAGATCGGTTGCGCCCGCGCCCAAATCGAGCGCATCCGATTTGGTGACTTCATATATCGACAGCGTGTTATCCCGAGCGTCTATGATTTTGCCCGTCACGGAGCATGCGGGGGACGCCAGCCAGGCAACAATGCCTGCAACTGATTCCGGCAACAATTTGCCTTCAGGCACATCGCCTGCATACATGCGGGTGTTGGCTACCGGGGAAATAAGATTTGTGTATATATTGTCATCACCCGCCGCATTGGCGAGACCCAAGCCAAGGCCCAGTTGCGCGCTCTTGCCGTGGCAATAGAGCACCATCCTGTCAGACC
>JBPCVX010000378.1:0-6394 GCA_051010095.1 Hyphomicrobiales bacterium | reverse complement strand
AGCGGCAAGAACAGATGTAATTTTCTTCATCGTACTCCCTAACTTTTCTATGTCTTTTTGTTAACCAACCTAAGGTCACAAATATTCATTGGTAAGTCAAATCTCCGAAAAGGGTGCTGTCGGTGCTTCAGACTAATTCGAACCAGTCTCAGTTTGCCATTGAAGGTGTGAACTTATACGGAACAAAGTTGACGCCACTCGGCGAGAGCAGCAGTGCGGTTGAGTTTTCAGTTTTCCCCAGAGCCAGATGGCTGCCCTGGTTAAAAAACTAGTTGGCCTCCTTTTCGCCTATTTGGCACCCGGTATCTGGTGCAGGGGATGGTTGTGTGGATTTGAGAATGAGTTTTTCTGAGAAATTTGGAGATTCTGAAATAACTTGCAATTTCTGCAGAGAGTTTGGTCCCAATCCTGGTCCCAAAACCCCCCAATTTATCCCCCATAAATAAGGTGAAACGTTAGGAAATATTCATAAGTTATTGAAATATATTATGTCGACTGAGGGGCTCGAACTCTCGACCCCCTGATCCACAAAGTTAAATCCAGCGCTTCAGAAACATGCATTTTCGCGCCGTAACTCTAAATCGCCTCTGCAATTGGTCCTGATTATGACGCCATGCGTAAACGAAAAATGCATTCAAAAGTAGCAAAACCAGTTCAGGTCGTCTTGTTCAAACGGGATCTGCGCGTAGTCGACCATCATCCTTTGCAACGCGCCATCAAAGCTGGACCGGTGCTTCCATTACTAGTCGTTGAGCATGAGTATTGGCTGCTACCAGACAGTTCCACCAGGCAATATAACTTTTATCGTGAGTGCGTTTTGGAGCTTTCTGTCGAATTGGCGCGCCTTGGCCAACCGTTGATTGTTCGGATGGGAAGGGTTGTTGATATTCTCAGTGAAATTAATGAAACCATCGGCGTTGCGTCACTTTGGTCGCATCAGGAAACTGGAAATGACTGGACCTTTCAGCGTGACAAGCAAATTTCAGAATGGTGCCGCTCAAATGGGATTGCATGGACAGAGTTTCCTCAGAACGGTGTAATTCGCGCGTTGAAAGGCCGCAGTGGGTGGGCAAAAAAATGGGATGTGCGTATGTCTCAGCCAATCCTGCCAAAACCGTTAGCTATAGCGCCACTAGCGTATGGCTTTGACGTGCATAAGATGCCAACCGCATTAGACCTCGGACTTAAATACGACGATTCGGTGTTGCGGCAGAGCGGAGGTCGCAAAACAGCCAACAGGACGCTTGCATCTTTTCTGAGTGAAAGGGGTGAGCAATACCGCTTCGAAATGTCCAGCCCAATCACTGCGGAGAATGCATGCTCTCGTTTATCTCCCTACCTTGCTTTTGGCACAATTTCGATGCGCGAAATCGCCCATGCAACTTGGCGACGACAGATAGAGCTGAAACACCAAAAGGCTAGAGCCGTCGGCAAGTGGCGTGGCTCAATGAGTTCATTCATGGGCCGTCTACACTGGCACTGCCATTTCATGCAAAAATTAGAAGATGAACCGAGGTTGGAGCACCAAAATATACATCCTGGCTATAATTCTCTGAGAGAAAGCGCTGAATCAGATGAGGCGCGCTTAGCCGCTTGGCAAAAAGGCGAAACAGGATTGCCTTTTGTAGACGCATGTATGCGTTTCTTGGCTGCGAAAGGATGGTTGAATTTTAGAATGCGCGCAATGCTGATGGCGACTTCCAGCTATCATTTATGGTTACATTGGCGTATGCCGGGATTGCATTTAGCGCGGCAATTCGTTGACTACGAACCCGGGATTCATTGGCCGCAAGTACAGATGCAATCAGGTACAACTGGAATAAACACGGTTCGAATTTACAACCCGATCAAGCAGGGACATGACCAGGATCCAGAAGGCGCATTCGTGCGTCGTTGGGTGCCTGAACTTGCTGATATTAAGGGTGGTGCAATACACGAACCCTGGAAAACACCATTGGCCGCGAGTTTGCTCGATAAGTGCTACCCAATGCCAATAGTCGACCACCTGCAAAGTGCTCGCGAAGCCCGTCAAAAGATATACTCCATTAGGAAGCATGCCGGCTTCCGCTTGGAGGCGTCAGCTATCCTTGAGAAACACGGTAGCCGCAAGAGCCAAGGCCAAGTTGCCAGACGCAAGAAGAGGGCTTCACAGAGCAAGCGCGCTCACGATCAAATGGCGGATCAACTCTCACTAAATTTTGAGCCAGATCTGAGCGAAAAGCGGCGTGTCGACTCATGAAATCATCGAGGGGGTGCACAGTTGCAAAATCGAATTTGCCAGAAAAAATCTGCGCGCGCTGTATGCGGCCCTTTCGTTGGAGGAAAAAATGGTCACACAATTGGGAGTGCGTGCGCTACTGTTCTGATGCATGTCGCAGGAAGAGGTGATGATCCAGCAAATGATAACCAAAGACGGGGATTCTTAGAATTCAACCACCCCAAACATCATCATATCTGGCGGAACCGTCTTCCCTTGGGTGGTCTCTGTAGGTAGTCACCACTTTGGCTTGGTTAAATGTTGTCCCCGTGATCAAAAAACAGCCAGCCAAAATAAAATGCCCCAGCAGAATGTGTCCGACCCAAAGCCAAGCCCCAAATGCTGCGCAGAACCCGATTGACCACATCGAGCCGAGCAAAAGCATAATCTTGTATCTACGAACTCTCGGCAGATCCTTAAGAGGATTTGTCTCGGGATCCATAACAGATTTATATGGTTTTATCATGTATGCTTTTACGCGCTGAAGCTAAATACAGATCAATAGTGGGTATGACAAATTTATCATCACAGGCAACCAAAAGGCCAACAATGCCCGAGTGGTCGGAACAACACCTGCCACTACGTATTCGACCGGCACTGCGGCGGCATATGGCTATGTCTTGGCCCTTAAAACTCCACCACCATTTGGGTGACACAGGAAGTTCTAAAAATGGCTCAGAAACGGTATTTGGATGAGGAAGTGCTGAAATTGGATTTTCGCTGTCTGCAATCGCCAAACTCGCCCATGGGGCTGGTTCAAACTCACACTTCATCATTCAGGCCTTTTCATTATTTAGGTGTTTGGATTTGCTGCGATCAAAGCCTGACGATCGATCTTGCCCGTACCGGTTTTTGGCAACGTGTCGATGTATTCAAAATGGCGTGGCGCTTTGTATGGGGTGAGCTCGGACTTGACGAAATCGCGCAGCGCGCTCGTCATCTGTTCGCTTGATGCACTGCCGCGCACAAGGCTGACATAGGCCCGAAGCGCCATGCGTTTGTCATCAAGCTGATGAGCTAGAACCGCGCATTCGTTGACGTCTTTATGTTCGTTCAAACAGCGCTCGACTTCCATCGGCCAAACCCATTGGCCAGACACTTTGATCAGCTCGTCAGCGCGCCCTTGGAAATAATAATATCCGTCTTTTTCGACGAAAAGATCACCGGTATATATCCAATCGCCACGCATTGTTTCGCCCGTTTTATCGGGCCTTTTCCAATAGGTCGGAGAAGAGGAATCGCCGCGCACAAACATCACGCCTTCACGGCCCCGCGTAACAGCGTTACCTTGGGATGTTTCAAGCTTAACCTCATAACCCGGTACAACAGCACCCGCCGCGCCAAGGCGGTGATCGTTAAGCGAGTTCGATAGATAGATGTGCAGCATTTCGGTCGAGCCCAACCCCTCGGTCGGGCCATGGCCAACCTTTTCAACCCAAGCGTCATAGACGTCCTTTGACAGAATTTCAGCGGCGGAGATGGACTGTCTGAGTGACGAAAGATCGCGATTTTCAATGCTCTCGTAACGCGCCAGGGCTGTGTAAAGTGTTGGTAATCCGAACAAAACGCTGGGACGGTAGGTTTCGATCGCCCCCAGAACAACATCAGGGCGTGGCTGCCCGCTCATCAAAAGCGTGGTGGCACCGATTGAGAATGGGAAGATGAAAGAGTTTCCAAATCCATAGGCAAAGTACCCCTTAGGTACGGAATAACATATGTCATCAACCCCAAGTTTCAGCACATGTGCACCGTAGGATTGCTGGACATAGAACATGTCGTGATGCAGATGAACGATGCCCTTTGGCCGCCCGGTCGAACCTGAGGAATACATCCAAAACGCCATATCATCGGGGCCAGTATCGGCGGCTTTTAGTGTTGTTGGGTGCCCATTTAGATAGGCGTCGGCATTTTCCGCGACAATTACCTTCTCAAGAGCACTGTCTTTAAAATGATGCGCCGCCTCAGCATCGCACACAGCAATCCGCGCGCCGCTGTCTTTTAGAAAATAGGACAACACATCAGGCTTGGTTTGGATATTCAAAAGCACGGGCACAAACCCGGCTCGCACTGCGCCAAAAAAGGCCGCAGGCAAGACGGGTGTGTCATCGAGGAAGAACGCGATCCGCTCGCCGCGCTTTAACCCTCTCGCACCAAACGCATGGCCCCATTGACTGGCTTTGGCGACAAGGTCGGCGTAGCTAATATTACCAAACGGGCCGATCAAAGCGGTCTTGTCCGGATTGCGACTTAGGTTCTGCCATAAAAGTTCCGAGCAATTGGGGTGGGCAGATTTATCAAAACCGATTTGCTTCGCGCAGAGCAATCCATCTGGCACAGGATCCAAAATCTTGCCCTCAACTTCGGCCGCAAATCGTTTCATAAATTCGGGTGCAATTCCAAGCATACGATCCCGGCTTAAACGCCCAGAACGCGCCAGGTAGTCATAGGCAAATTCCAACGGCGGCTGCGCCATTTTTTCTCCGAAAGTATCATACCATATCGCTGAAGTATTTGCGGCATCGACGATCTTTTTGGCAATTGGCAATCGCTGGGTTTGATAATTCTGCAAAGCCTGATCAACGTCACTCTCTGCCTTCAGCGCATCCACCAAGGCTATCGCATCTTCCAAGGCCAACCGCGTGCCCGAGCCGATAGAAAAATGCGCGGTATGCGCCGCGTCGCCCAAAAGGACATAGCGATCCGCCACCCAGTTTTCACACCAAAGACGCGGGAATTGACGCCAGTTCGATTTGTTGGTGACCAACTGCGTGCTCTTCAGCACATCAGCAAAAATTTCGCTGCAGACCCGCGCGCTTTCACCCTCTTCCATCGTCTCAAACCCAAAGGCGCGAAAGGTCTCCTCTTCGCATTCCACAATGAAAGTGCTGCAATCTTTGCTGAATCGATAGTGATGCGCATTCATTGGGCCGTTTTCGGTCTGGATGAAAGTCTGCGTCAGCGTATCGAACGGCACGTCAGCCCCGAACCACGCAAAGTGGGTTTTGAAGTGATCCATCGTCGGTGCAAACCGATCAGCCATACTTTCGCGCACCAAAGAATTCAGCCCATCTGCGCCAATGATCAGATCTGCCTGAAGCTCATCAATCGCGGCAATATGGGTATCAAAGCGAATGTTGACGCCAAGTGCGCGGGCGCGGTACTTTAGCACCTCGATCAACTCAAGCCGCCCGATGGCCGCAAAGCCCACGCCGTCCAGAATGATCTGATCATTCGGGTGGTTGATGGTCATGTTTTGCCACGTCTCCATCTGCGGCGTGATAAGGTCGTGGATTTCTGGATCAGAGGCTTTCAGAAAGCCAAGCGCCTGATCTGAAAACACAACGCCAAAGCCAAAAGTGGCCCCTTCTGGGTTTTGTTCGGTGACACACAGCTCTGCCGATGGGAAATGGCGCCGGAGCAGGATGGCCGTGTAAAGCCCGGCTGGCCCCGCGCCTAAAACTTCCACTTTTTTCAGCATTGGCTCGCCACCTCCCAAAAATTCCTCGACGCCACAGATTCGCTGGTAAAATTTACTATTGTGAAATCAATTCAACAATATGGAATTTGAAGCGGCCAAGATCTTCACCCATCTTGTCTCGTTCGGCGACTGTGATCCTGATAGGGTTGCCTGTTATCCCAACAGGTGCTGTCAGACTAATTCGAACCAGTCTCAGTTTGCCATTGAAGATGTGAACTTATGCGGAACAAAGTTGACGCCACTCAGCGAGAGCAGCGGTGCGGGTGAGTTTGAAGTTTTCTCGTGAATTGAGATGACGGTCCTGATTGAAATGGTTGTGGATTGAAGAATGAACGGCGGCGAACTTCTGCAAACTTCGCATCAGCCTGAAACGCAACATGGCACGTTCTAGTCGCCTGAATGGAAAATGGGAACTCTCCGCTCGATTGTTGAGCCAGCGGCCAGTTTCTTGTCTGCTAGAATTACCAATGGTGCTCATCGCCGCGCCATAGGAGCGTAACTTGTCCGTCACAATGACTTCCGGTTGGCCATACCGCTTCATTGATTTCCTGAGTAATTTCAATGCAGCTTTGCGGTCCCGACGCTTGGTTACACAGGATTCCAGCACTTCGCCTTCGTGATCTACTGCACGCCAAAGATAATGTGTCTCGCCATTGATC
>JBPCVX010000377.1:0-3327 GCA_051010095.1 Hyphomicrobiales bacterium | reverse complement strand
GCTCCCAGAACACTATGGGTTCCTTTTGGACGGCTTGACCTTGCGGATGGCGCGCCCAATCTGCAATACCGCGTAATTCTGCAGCAGCACCACCGGCTGCAATCACCTCCGTCTCTAATGAATACTTATTCCAACGGGATGCTGCTACGTGCGCGTGTGCAATTGTTTCCGGATTACCCAATACTTTGAGAGCCGCTGCGCGATGTTTTTCCGCATTAGTGTGTAAACGCACCCACCCGTCATTCACCTTGTAATCGTTAGAAAACTCATCCCATTCATCTGGCAATTGCCAACCTTGGGGAATCGCACTTGTTTTGCACCAAAGACTTGCAAGACCACGATACACTCGTGCCTGCCCCTCCTTACCCCAAACATCTCGGCGCAATGTTTGCAACGCGCTAACAGCTGCACCAATTGAAAACTGCGCTATATCAGACACTGGAAACAAAGACGCAGCGGTCTCACTTCCAACAAATTCAACCTCGCTGAACGCTCCCTCAATGGAGTCTGGAAACTCCATGGATTTTTGAATTTCATCGAACATAAGGGAGACTATGCACTTTCATCCTTCTTGGTGCGGGTCTTCACAGACTTTGCAGTGCCATTGCGCAAGGCCTCCTTTAGCTCACCAATATCCTTTATGTGCAAATCAGTTTGAGGGAACGGAATTTCAATGTCATTTTCTTTGAGTGCCTTGAATATTTCAAAGCGCAGATCACTTGCAACAGCTAAGACATAATCAACATCGGGAATGAAGCAACGTAATTCAAAATCGAGAGAACTGGCTCCAAAACCCATAAAAACCACGGAAGGTTGAGGAAAAGCCAGAACCTGATCATGCGCAGTTGCACAAGTATAAACAACTTCACGCAGATGCTCGGGGTCTGTGTCGTAGGAAACACCAATGGGTACTTTAACTCTTCCCATTGTATCACCATGAGTCCAGTTCTGCACAGGTTCGGCGATCAAACTCGAATTCGGCACGATGATCGAACACTTGTCGAAAGTTTCAATTTCGGTCGAACGAATTTTGATTTTCTTCACATAGCCTTCACCGCCTGTGACCTTGATCCAATCACCGACCTTTACTGGGCGTTCAGCAAGCAGAATGAGCCCGGATACGAAATTATTCACAATACTTTGCAAACCAAAGCCGATGCCAACACCTAAAGCACCCGCAACAATTGCAATTTTAGAAAAGTCAACGCCTGCAAAAGTAAACGCTAGTATGGCAGCTACCACATAACCAAACCAACCCGTCGCAGTGCGCACAGAATCGCGTACGCCTCGGTTGAGTTGAGCCCGCGACAGAACGCGGCTATCTAACCAATTTGTGAATAACTTGGTGAAAACCAATCCGGCAACCAAAGCCGCGACGGCCAATAAGACCTTGGCGAGTGATATATGCACACCGCCCACTTCAAAGCCAAAAAAGAGCGTTACGAGCCAACTGTGGAAATCAACGCGCGTGAGTGCCCATTGTCCAACAATGATCGGTAGTCCGATAAACACCAGAAGAAAGTCTGTCGCGGTACCCAAAAACAAACCGATACGTTCGACGGCCTTATCACTTAAACCAAAGTTTTGGCGCAGAAAGTCTCCTGCGGTCCAACCGGGCTGCATTCCGGTATTTACGAGCTCATCAACCAGGTGATGGGCAAGGTACAAAATAGCAATTGAAATTCCAGAATATGCCACTTGGGTCATCATGAAATGACCAAGAGACATGTAGCCGAATATCACACACACCAAGCAGAATATTCCGATGACCCAAAGCGCCCAGCGTATGCTCGCGAGCCACTTGAAACTACCACGGCGCAACGGTGGCCTGGTGTCTTCATCTGAAAGTTCTTCGTTGCGCGTTTTTACAACGGCAAGCGCGCTAAATAAGCAACCTGCAAGCAAAACCGTTATAATTGCCGAAAACAGAATTGACGCCGAAACCGGCGCGAACACAACAACACTCATCTCGTTGAGGAGAATGTTGATCGCGATAATAAGTGCGCCGAGATCAATAATGGACTTAAGCCGAGTGGCCTGAGAATCGGTTACAGCTGCTAGACGCCATTCGCGGCGATTCTTGGCCAAAACGCCCCGAGTTATTGAACGCACGGCGATCAAGAACACGCCCGAATTTAGAAACGCGATTCCCAAAACGCGCATCTTTTCGGGCAGCATTCCCGCAGATGAGAGGACAAACCCCACACCAACTGTTGCAATTGTGAACGCCACAGTGTTGATGAGTAGACCACGAAACACCCGCCACAAGCGTGATAAGGTGGCAGGTTCAGTTTCAGCGATATTAGGCCCGACAATTCGTGACAAAAATCGTCTAATCAGCAGCCCCAGAAAAAACGCGGCACCAAAAAGTGCAAAAAGCGCCAGTATACCAGCGGTTCCACCATCGCTGCGAATTTCCCCAAGCCAAACGCCAATAATCCGCTGACTAGAAGATATAAAACTCGAAAATCCTTCTCGTCCGTTTGACCAAAGCCTTAAGTTAAATATCGAGCTAGATGTTTCGAAAATTCGATCATAGAAATGTTGGCGTTGAATGTTAGCAGCGCGCGAAGAGAGCTGAGACGCTGTAACCGCTGTGAGTTCCAGACGTTTTCTGATAGCTTGAAGATCTTGCAGTTCTTCATTGAGTGATTTGCGCTCAGCAGCTAATGCATCAGCTTCCTCAACATCCTTCGGTTCTTCACCAAGTTGTTTTAACTTTACTTCCGCATCTGAAACTTGAGGGGCCACCTGATTTGCAAGCGATAGAGATTCTTGACGTATCAACTCAAGTTTTTCTCGCAAACTATTGATTTGCTCATCACTTAAGTCAGGGAGACTTAAAGCTTTTTCGATTTCTTCGACACGTGTGCTCAGCTCATCTAACGAACGTCGTTCTTGTTCGCCAGCCGCGTGCAGAGGCGCTAAAGCATGAAAATATACGACGATACAAACAGTTAGCAGCTGCCAGAAACATCTCATTGTTTGTATTATATGCAAATCTGCAACTCCACCTTTTCGGTGCACACATTTCTGATGACCTATGCTGGCAGAATAAGGCTAAAATTGAGTCTTACAAAAGCTTTAAGTGCAATTTTAAACTCCCAAAGCTTTACCTATAATTGTGGCTCACTATGTTTTAGCTGGTTCAGCGTTTCGCTGCGCTGCCTGGGCAGCCTCGGAGGCAGCCCCCGCGATCGCGTCCTTTTGCTCATCATTTAGATCTTCATTGGCATCAAGTCCCGGCACATTCACTTTCACTTCACGTCGCGCAAAGGCGATGCCATGTTCCTCAAAACGCTTTTTCACCTGATTATAGATTTCCCG
>JBPCVX010000376.1:0-5135 GCA_051010095.1 Hyphomicrobiales bacterium | reverse complement strand
CTGCTATTGCCACACCGCCTCTGTTGCTTGCCGCTCTCCGCTCTCCGCAAAGCAATGCAAACATTGATTCGGCCCTAAGTTAACACGAACGCGCTATTATGACGCTAGGTCTAACGCGAATTATTTGCTGACCCTGCGTCAAGATGAGTCTTTTCCAGTGCTTTTTTCAGACTTTTCCCCAAGGGTTCATGAATAACCTGGCTTGCAATCGCATCCAGAGGTGTTGGCTGATTGTTGATAATGACCAACTCAGCACCGTTGTTCCGGGCAATAAGTGGCAGGGTGGCTGCCGGTTGCACAACCAGCGAAGACCCGAGCACAAGGAACAAATCGCATCCCGCGGCCAATTGTTCGGCCTGCACCATTTCCGCCTGCCGCATGGGTTGACCAAAGGAAATAACTGCCGACTTTACCAAGCCACCACATCGGTTGCATCGCGGTGCGGCTTCAGTTTCCTCTATTATCTGACGAGCCTCGACCAGCGTCATGGGGCTCTCACAATCCAGACATCTGGCTCGGGTTCCGTTGCCATGTATCTCCACTATCAGGTGTTGGGGAATGCCTGAGCGTTGATGCAGCCCATCAATATTCTGCGTAATTAACCCCATTCCTTTGTCAGAGCTGACAATATCGGCCACAGCGACGTGCCCATGGTTTAATGGCGCTGCGTCAAATTCTGTCTGAAAGTGAAACCGGCGACGCCAGTCTTCGAGGCGTACCTGTTCGCTGTTCACAAAATCGCTGAACTGGATGGGTTTGATTTTGGTCCAGATACCTCCTGGACTGCGAAAGTCGGCAATACCGGATTCAGTGGAGATTCCTGCCCCGGTGAAAACCACAATTCGTTCTGCGCTATCGATATAGCCTGCAAATTTTTCCAATTCATAGTCCTGCATATTGCTTATCCCGACTTTCCGCAGCTTGTCTTTCTGTGCAATTTGGCTAGTTTGCATTTGTTGTCGCCGCCATCATTGCCACCGCTATTACCAGCCAGACAGGATTATTCACTATGAAATATCTGCACACCATGGTCCGTGTGAAAAATGTAGAAGAATCGCTCGATTTTTATGTCAACAAGATGGGCATGATCGAGACCCGCCGCGTGGATGTTGAGGCGGGGCGCTTTACCCTGATTTTTCTCGCCGCATCGCAGGACGAAGGTCGCGCACGCGCCGAACGTGCACCAGAACTTGAACTCACTTACAACTGGGACCCGGAAGATTATGATAGCGGCCGCAACTTTGGGCATTTAGCCTATACCGTGGAAAACATTCACGAGACATGTCAGCGCCTGATGGATGCCGGGGTGACGATAAACCGCCCGCCTCGTGATGGCCGCATGGCGTTCGTCAAATCACCGGACAACATTTCTTTTGAGTTGTTGCAGCAAGGCGACGCCCTTGAGCCGGCAGAACCCTGGATTTCCATGGAAAATACTGGAACCTGGTGAGTTATTGACCTGATTGTACCCTATTTTGGGATCGTTTTTTGTGCTCGCCACATTGATGCCCAACTTCATGCGCATTTCGAAGTGGGGTATTATGGGGTGCATCGGGATTCGTTAACCGCGTTGAAACAATGTGGTTTGTAGAACCGCGATGGTAGTTCCCCCAAACATGGTGCGGCGGTCTGGCCAAATCATAGAATTGGTTTCAAGAGGAGAATGAGTTGTACGGGGAAATGCAACCACTGACGCGTTGGAAAGTTGCGCGCAGGCTGTTTGCCCTGACTTCGATCGTCTTCCCATCACTTGTTGCCGTCGTGATGTTGGCAAGCTGTACAGCAAGCGGGCCGCTGCAAGCTCCTAATATGGCTAGCGTTTTGACGCCCGACGCTTCAGACACAGAACCGGAAGACGCTATTGCAAGCAAAATAGCCGCAAACACGCCCTCTTCCTCTGGCCGCCCTAACGGTGTTCCAAAACCCAGACCGTCCAAAACAGAACCAGAACCGCAAGTCAAAAATGCATTGGTGGCAGATTCCACTTCCGTTGCTCCAGCTGCTAAGGCGGCCAATCAACTGGCCGCGGGCACCCCTTCAGCCAAATCGACAGCGACTACAACAGAAACCAAAGCTGCTTCAACAACTCCATCCGAGGATGACACTAAGCCGGCGGCCAAAACCGGCAGCGGATCCAGTTTCTTTGCAAATCTCTTCCAGAACTCACAAAGCAGCTCTGCACAAACTGCGACAAGCCGGACCGGGGTCAAACGGACCGTTACGGTAAAACGCTCGACCCGCAAACGGAGCGCCCGCTCTCTGTTCAGCTTCACCAACAATAGTCTACCTGGTGTCAGGGGAAGTGAAATCTACGGAATAGACGAGGCCGACGAGTTGAAGGATGGGGTGAGACTGGCCTCTGTGACCAACCGTGCCCGGCGCGGTAGCCATGGTCTCTTGTTGCAACGCGAAGGGGTACGCGTCGGTTGCTTTCCTCCACAACTTGTGCGGCTGCTGAAACAGGTGGAACGCAAATTTGGGCGTACACCAATCGTGACTTCAGGCTACCGGACGCGCAAGCACAACCGCATGATCCGCGGTGCCCGCAACTCTATGCACATTCAGTGTAAAGCAGCTGACATTCAAGTTCAGGGCGTAAGCAAGTCACGGCTGGCCAAATATCTGCGCTCACTGCCGGGTCGCGGTGGGGTTGGCACTTATTGCCATACAAAGTCGGTTCATGTGGATATCGGACGAAAGCGCGACTGGAACCGCAGATGCCGTCGCACAAGAGCGCGCAAAACCTGAACCGGCCTGCATTTGGCTATTGGCCGAATTTTGTTTTCAACAGGACAAATTTTCTTCTTTTTTTGCAAAAATCCCACTTGCAGCCCAAAGCGTTCCTGCCTATACACTCTCCGACTGTGGTCCCTTCGTCTATCGGTTAGGACGCCAGGTTTTCAACCTGGAAAGAGGGGTTCGATTCCCCTAGGGACTACCACCCTACCCACAGAACAGATTGATTTCATTAGTCTTGTCCACTTGGCAGGAAGAATTCCGATTTTAAACTCACCACTTAACCTTTACGAGATATCCTATTGACACTGCAGACTGCTGTCGCACGGCCTTACACCGCTTCTGCCCTGTGTTAATTAGTTTCCGCAGCGTCAGACTGCGCTGAACCGCACCGTCTCATGGCTAATATCAATGCCGCGTTCATGTAGCAGATCCTCGACGTTGCGGAGGGAAAGTGGAAAACGGACGTACATCATCACGGCTAAGCGGATGATTTCCGGGCTGGTCTTGAAGTATCGGAATGGAGAGCGTCTTGTCATCCTGAGAAGCTAGGCCACAGCCATGTTTGGCTCAAGCGATTTTGCTCTGACAGTGCCATTGCGAGTGTCCAGCTTTTTGCCAAATTAGTGTTAGGTCCAAATTTGATCAACGTTTGGCTTATCCATCAAATGATGTTGCTGCGGATCTGTTCCAATCTTCGCGGTATTCAATTGGAATATCCTTGGCAAGCAATTCACCTGCCTCAAGATATTTGTATATCTTTTGGAATGTTAACTCTGTCTCGTCCCCAATACGCCGGTAAACATGCTCTGGACCCAAATATTCGAGGGAACTCATTCCCATTGCCCCCGCCAGATCCAGAAAACTTTCCATGGTAGCATCGTGGAAGCGCGCAACGTGATGCTTACGGTATTCGACGTTAACCGCCTTTGCCCTGGTGGGATCCTGCGTAGCAACGCCGGTTGGGCAATCGTTTGAATTACATCGGACAGCCTGAATGCAGCCAATCGTAAACATCATCGGACGTGCCATGTTGCACATATCAGCGCCAAGCGCGATTTTTTGCATCATATCAAAACCGGAGACAATTTTAGCACTTGCGACAATACGAATCTGGTTTCGCTTATCTATCCCTACCAAACAATTGTGAACGAAAGACAGGCCTTCATCGATAGGAACACCCAGACGATCAGTGAACTCGAGTGGCGCTGCTCCAGTGCCACCCTCTGCACCATCCACTGTTATAAAATCGGGAAGTATCCCGGTTTCATTCATGGCCTTGCAAATTCCCATAAATTCGCTTCGTCGACCAACGCAAAGCTTAAATCCGATCGGTTTCCCATTACAAGATTCACGTAACTTTTGTACAAACTCCAACAGTTCGATAGGAGTCGAAAATGCTGTGTGTGCTGGAGGTGAAATGACGTCACGCCAAACGGGAACACCGCGTATACGGGCGATTTCCTCATTGACTTTAGGGCCTGGCAAGATGCCGCCATGTGCTGGTTTGGCTCCTTGCGAAAGCTTAATCTCGATCATTTTCACGACATCTAGATTTGCGTTTTCAGTAAACTTGTCTTGATCAAAATTTCCAATTTCATTTCGGCAGCCAAAGTAACCTGTGCCGACTTGCCAAATAATGTCGCCACCACCAGCGAGGTGGTAAGGGCTGATGCCACCTTCACCAGTATTGTGCGCAAAACCGCCAAGTTGCGCACCCGCGTTTAACGCGTGAATTGCGTTTGGACTCAACGCGCCAAAGCTCATCGCTGATATATTGAGCCGAGAAGCATGGTACGGTTGGCTGCAAGCGGTGCCCCCGACCATGACCCGTCCCTCTTGGCGATCTATTTTTTTCGGAGCAAGTGAATGACTGGCCCTCTTATAGCCAGAGTGCATAATCTCCTGCTGCGTTCCGAATGGTTGGGTATCTTCTGAGCCTTCAGCGCGTGACTTGATTAAATGCCTTTGCAGCCGATTGTAAGGCTTTCCGTCTTCATTCGTTTCAATAAAATACTGTCTGATCTCGGGGCTAATGAATTCCAGCGCATAACGCAAATGACCAATCACCGGATAGTTTCTCAGCACATTGTGCCTTGCGAAAAACAGATCATAGACACCAATCAGAACCCAAATTGCGACGATTACCATTAGCCAGAGTGCATTTGGCCAAATTGCAGAAATCAGCACGATAAGCAGAACTCCGGCGAGCGAAGAGAGAAAAAAGAATTTGCGCGCCATCAGTCTTGATTCTCCGGTATCGGTCTCGTTTTCTTACTTGGCTGCGCTTCTCAAGAAAAGCTAATCACTATTAGTCGAACACTTGGCCATGTCTGTATTGCTCGTCTTTTCCCGCGGCCGCTGTCAATGCTGCAACATTGTCTTTGGTGAAAAAACCA
>JBPCVX010000375.1:0-4339 GCA_051010095.1 Hyphomicrobiales bacterium | reverse complement strand
GTGACTGGGGCCAAGCGGCCCCCGCTGCTTATGCAGCGCCCCCGCGGAGCCGGTTGCGCATTAGCGCAACTCGGCGCGAGCGGTATCAAACAGAGCGATATATAACCGCGCGAGCGATATTAACTCCGCGAGCGAAACAAACCTAAAAAACTTCGACGGATTTATTTCACCCCACCCGTTGTATAGGCAACACCACGTCAATTTAGATTATGAGGACATATTTATGCAGACGAAAACAAAGACATTTATTGCTCTTGGCGTTGCCGGCCTGATTGGGGCTGTGGCAGTTGCAGGCTTTACAGGACATGCTAACGCTGAACGCGGCGGATGGAGTGGCCATCATGGTGGTTATCACGGCAAGCGCCATCACGGCCGCCGCCACATGATAAAGCACTTCCGTGAGCGCTATGACGCCGACAAAGATGGCAAAATTTCCCAGGAAGATATCGACACAAATCGCGCTGAGCGCCACAAAAAGTATGACGCAAATGGCGATGGCAAGTTGAGCCTGGAAGAGTTTGAAGGCCTGTGGATGGAAACATATCGCAAAAAAATGGTGCGTTCATTCCAGCGCTTTGATGAAGATGGCGATGCCATGGTAACCATTATTGAATACCAAGCACCACTGGCGACAATCGTTGCCGACCGTGATCGCAACGGCGATGGCGTTTTATCTAAGGAAGACCGCAAGCGCCGGCATAAGCGCGGTGATCGCATGCACAAAGATGGCAAAGGCGGCGACAAGCCCGCTAGCGAGTAAGCACGTCGCCCGACAGCGCAGAAATGCGTTGATGAGACGCCATGCCCGGTTCTCTTCTCTCCGCGCGGATGCTATGCCGCGCGGAGCTATTTTGTTGAGGATTGGTCACCATGAACCCGCCAATTAAACGCGCTCTTCTTTCCGTTTCAGACAAATCAGGTTTGGTCGAGTTTACCAAAGCCTTAAGCGCTGCAGGTGTAGAACTGATTTCGACCGGCGGCACCGCACGCGCGATCGCCGATGCGGGCATTGCTGTGCGCGACGTGTCAGAAGTGACGGACTTTCCAGAAATGATGGACGGGCGGGTAAAGACGCTTCATCCGAAAGTGCATGGGGGCATTCTTGCCGTGCGCGGCAATGATGATCACGCCGCCGCACAAGAAGCGCATGATATTGGCGATATCGATCTGGTGGTGGTGAACCTCTATCCATTTGAGGCAACTGTTGCCAGGGGCGCTGGCTATGATGAGGCAATTGAGAATATCGACATTGGCGGGCCAGCAATGATCCGCGCGGCAGCTAAAAACCACGCCGCGGTAACGATTGTGGTTGAACCTGAAGACTACGCTCTCGTCCTCGATGAAATCACCAAAAACAAAGGCGCAACATCATACGAGACACGCCAGCGCCTGGCTGCAAAGGCCTATGCGCGCACCGGCGCTTATGATGCCGCGATTTCAAACTGGTTTGCCAACGAGCTTGGCGGCGATGCACCGGCATTCCGTGCCTTTGGCGGAAGCCTTGCGCAAACTCTGCGCTATGGGGAAAACCCGCATCAGGAGGCTTCGCTTTATGTAAACGGCGAGGCCCGACCCGGCGTCGCATCAGCCCGGCAGCTGCAGGGCAAGGAGCTTTCCTATAACAATATCAACGATACCGATGCGGCGTTTGAATGTGTTGCAGAATTTGATTCAGGCACACCTGCTGTTGCAATTATCAAGCATGCCAATCCATGCGGTGTCGCAACCGGCATCACCCTTGCCGCGGCCTATGAAAAAGCGTTGCGCTGCGACCCCGTGAGTGCCTTTGGTGGTATTGTCGCGCTTAACCAGGCGATTGACGGCAAGACGGCTGAAGAAATCGTGAAAGTGTTTACCGAGGTGATTATCGCACCCGATGCCGATGACGCGGCGTGTGCCATTATTGCGGGAAAGAAAAACCTGCGGCTCTTGCTCACAGGCGGATTGCCCAATGCGGCATCCACTGGCGTAACATTTAAATCGGTCGCTGGCGGTATGTTGGTGCAATCGCGCGATGATGGAAGGGTTTCCCAGGAAAGCTTGAAGGTTGTGACCAAGCGGGCACCATCTTTGCAAGAAATGGATGATTTGATGTTTGCCTTCCGTGTTGCCAAGCACGTGAAATCTAATGCCATCATCTATGCCAAAGACGGCGCGACGGTTGGCATTGGAGCAGGCCAAATGAGCCGGGTGGATTCAGCACGCATCGCTGCGCGTAAATCTGGAGATGCTGCGGAAGCGGCAGGCCTGAGCGATCCTTTGGCTCAGGGTTCGGTTGTTGCTTCTGATGCGTTCTTTCCGTTCGCCGACGGGTTATTGCAGGCAGCAGAAGCAGGCGCCACGGCGGTTATTCAACCCGGAGGGTCGATGCGCGATGATGAGGTGATCGCGGCTGCCGATGAAGCAGGTCTTGCCATGGTGTTCACCGACATGCGGCACTTCCGGCACTAGGCCGGAAGCAAATTAGCGCGTTGGAACGGGCTCTTCGCCGCGATAATCATAAAAGCCACGCTGGGTCTTGCGGCCAAGCCATCCGGCTTCGACATATTTTACCAGCAGTGGGCACGGGCGATATTTGGTGTCTGCCAAACCTTCATAGAGCACCTGCATAATCGACAGGCAGGTATCCAGGCCGATAAAATCTGCCAGCTCAAGCGGACCCATTGGATGATGAGCACCAAGCCGCATGGCCTTATCTATCGCTTCAACTGAACCAACACCTTCATAGAGCGTGTATACGGCTTCATTGATCATCGGCAACAAAATACGGTTTACAATAAAGGCCGGGAAATCTTCCGCCATTGCAGAGGTTTTCCCAAGCTTGGCGATAAGTTTTTTCGAGGCCTGATAGGTTTCATCGTTGGTGGCGATATCGCGGATAAGTTCAACAAGTTCCATCACCGGAACCGGATTCATAAAATGCACACCAATAAATTGCTCAGGGCGATCGGTGGTGGCAGCCAGCCGTGTAATGGAAATGGAGGATGTGTTGGTGGCAATAATTGCTTCTGGATTAGCAACCTTGCAAACGGAATCAAAGATAGCGCGCTTAACGTCTTCATCTTCAGTAGCGCTTTCAATGATCATGTCGCACGTCTCAAAACTCGACAGATCTTCTGCAATCTCGATGCGGCTTAAGCTTCCCGAGCGGTCTTCTTCGCTGACCCGCCCAGACTTTACCTGGCGCGCCATATTGCCATTAATTGTGGCAAGGCCAGATTCAATGCGCTCACGTGAAACATCATTGAGTTTTACATCTAGCCCAGACAATGCACAGACATGCGCAATACCAGACCCCATTTGACCAGCGCCAATGACGCCAATCTTAGTGATATCCATCTTTACCCCCACCATACCGCCAATTGCGGCATCTCCGTTATTGGGATGGGGAGCCTAAACTTCTTTGCTGCAGTGCACAAGACGCTTTTTTGCCGTAAGCCCGATAATATTAGCGTGAACGGCAGTTCTTTATGGCAAGATGCCGAAAGGCAAATTTTTTTACCTGCAAATTTATCAGGACACATCTTCGAGAGTTAAATGATTTCATTACCTGATAAGTTCAAATTCTGGGATGCTGAAAATCAAACAATCGGGCGCAGCCGGGAACATGTTTTGAAGCTGACTAACTCTGGGCAAACTTCGCTGTTCGCTAAGTTTTGCCCCCTGAGTGCATCCAATGAACTACGCGCTGAGGCTGCACGGCTCTCCTGGCTAAATAAAAATCGACTACCATCTGCGCGCTTGAATGAAACAATTGAACATAACAATTGCTTATGGATGATCACTGAAGCCTTGCCGGGCGTGGACTTAGCGCAAAGTAAAATCGAATCGAAAAAGAAAGTAGAAATTGTCGCTAACGCGTTGCTGCAATTGCATGAACGCAGCACCAAAGACTGTCCATTCGATGAGACAATAGATGTCAAACTTCGCCACGCAGAGCAAAACCAGCATGATGGAAAAGTTGATGAAACTGATTTTGAGGACGTTCACATAGGCAGAACTGCAGCCGCATTGTTGCAAGACTTAATACGATTGAAGCCAGACCACAAAGACATTGTTGTTACGCATGGAGATGCCAGCTTGCCCAACCTTTTGGCATCTGACGAAGAATTCTCTGGGTTTGTTGATTGTGGCAAGCTTGGAATATCATGCCGCTACCAGGACCTGGCAATTGCCAGTCGAAGTATAAAAAGAAATTTGGGTGAGGAATGGGTTAGCCCATTTTTCGAGGCCTATGGAATTTATTCACCCGATGCCGAGCTGATTTATTATTACATGTTGCTGGATGAGTTTTTTTGATCCAGCCATTGCTGTTATTCGCAAAGCATGGATCAAAAAC
>JBPCVX010000374.1:0-4090 GCA_051010095.1 Hyphomicrobiales bacterium | reverse complement strand
GTGCAGCTTGCATGCCTGGCATCAGGCATGGCGGCACCGCGCGATAGCGACATGATGGAAGCCTATCTCGGTAAACCACTCGACCACATGGACATCAAGCGCCTGCAAGCTGGTGATCTTATTTTCTGGAAAGGCCACACTGCCATGATGGTGGATGAGATGTACATGATTCACGCAAACGGCCACCACATGCAAACGGTTGTTGAACCTGTTGAAGAGGCGATTTCGCGCATCGCTTATATGTACGACACGCCCACCAGCTTTAGGCGCCTGTTTTAAGGCGGCCTAAATGACAGATAGGACGCTCTAAAAGAACGCGCGCCAGATCATATAGAGCGCGGTGATGAGCAGTCCGATGAAAAACAATCTGGTGAATTTTTCCTCTGAGATCTTGTGTCGGTAGCGCTGACCCAGAATGAGCCCAACCACGGAAGGGATCACCGCATAGAGTGACAGCAGGTTCGTCTCCATGCTCAACAGGTTGTGAAAGAGAAAAGATATTGAAAGTGTGCTGGACACAGTGAAGAAAATGAGCCCCAGAGCCTGCACCAGCATATCGCGTTTCATGCCAAGTGCCTGCACATATAGTATACCGGGCACCAGAAGATTTCCGGTCATGCCAAACATGAGACCGCCCAGCCCGCCCGCCAGAGGCGAATAGGCCCATTCCCGTTTGCCTGGCGGTGGCATGCGAAAACCTGAAAAATAGGTGAGCGAATAAATACACAAGATAATGCCAAGCAGGCCAAGCAGCAGTTCGCTGCGCTCGGCCAGAACACTGACCCCAATCCAAATTCCAACCATCGCTGCTACTAAGAACGTCCAAAGCCGTTTTATGAGCGTTATGAGATGTGGACCGACAACAGCTTGCCAAAGGTTGGTCAAGGTAATTGGTGCAAGCATGATGGCCATAGCCGTTTCAAGCCCGAGTGGCGCTGCCAGAAATGCCAGAGCCACGACCGGCAACCCAAGACCGATTGTGCCTTTTACAAATCCCCCAAACATGAAAACAAATGTGACTAGCAGAACGCTCTCGACGCTTAGGACCATGGCGTGACTATAAGGAGCAGCTTAGGTTTTGCAAAGCACTGTGCGGGTCTTCAGGAAATAGGCACAATAACACCTTCGCGCGCCCTAGCGGCCATTCTTCATTTTGAGGTTTGTGCGGAACTCATGGGCTTTATAAACGCCCAGCACCTTCAGCTCTGAAGAAAAGAAAGCAAGTTCCTCCAATGCAAGGGCCAGGCCCTTATCTTCGGGGTGTCCCTCAACATCGGCATAAAACTGGGTTGCGAAAAACTCGCCATCGAGCTGATAGCTTTCAAGCTTCGTCATGTTCACCGAATTGGTGGCGAAACCGCCCATGGCTTTGTAGAGAGCGGCTGGAATATTGCGCACCCTAAAAACGAAAGACGTAATAACAGGCGCTTCTTCTGGTTCTGCGTCATCGGGATCGGGCGCCAATATGATAAAGCGCGTGGTGTTGTGATCGGCATCTTCGACATTTGCTTTGAGCGTTTTGAGACCGTACAGCTCGCCCGCCATGGCGGTGGCAATCACCGCCTCTTCTGGGTTTGGGTGGGCAGCGAGGTATTTTGCTGCCCCCGCCGTATCCGCTGCAATAACGGCCTTCAGTTCAAGATCACGAATGAGGTCGCGGCACTGGCCAATTGCATGCACATGGGAGTGTACCGATTTGATAGTGTCCAGGCTGGCATTATCATTACCCAGCAATTGGTGGTGAATGCGCAGGAAATGCTCGCCAATGATATAGAGCTTTGATTCAGGCAACAGATGATGGATATCTGCGACGCGGCCCGCCACGGAATTATCGATGGGGATCATCGCAAGGTCGGTTTCGCGCGTCGTTACTGAAGCGAATGCATCTTCAAACGTGGCACAAGCAATGTGCTCAGCGTCAGGATAAACCTCTACGCATGCGTGGTGAGAATTTGCGCCTGGCTCGCCTTGATACGCGACCGTTAATGCCTTCGCCGTCATTTGTTTTTCCGCTTTGTGCACTCAATCCAGTGATGAAATCAGGCGCGGCTCAATAAGGATTGAGCGCGCGCCAGGTCGGCGGGAGTATCTACACCGAAGGGAACCGTGTCAACGCGCGCAACCGCAATCGACATACCATTGTCGAGGGCGCGCAATTGTTCCAGTTTGTGCTCCAACTCGCGGTGTGATGGGGGCAAGGCGACGAACCGTTCAAGGGCAGATCGCGTATAGGCGTAAATCCCGATATGGTGATAGTGCCCACCGTTCCAGGTCTTTGGAATTTGGCGCGCAAAATCCTGCGCAAGGGCCGCCCGGTTCTGATCTTCAAATTCTACCAACGCTTTTACCACATTAGGGTTTGCCAACTCTTCATTGTCATCAATAGGAGCGGCTAAAGTGGCAATGTCTGCACCGGTCTCGATTAAAGCATTATGGCAGGCGGCAATCGCACTTGGTGAGATTGTCGGTAAGTCGCCCTGCAGGTTTATAATGATCTTGGCCTCACCATCGTGATCTATTGCGGTGAGTGCTGCGTGAATGCGATCAGAACCAGACGGGAGCTCGGGATCGGTCATCACAGCATGTCCTCCTGAATCGGTAACCGCATCTGCCACTTCTTGTTCACATACCGCGACAATTGTTTCCCCAAGGCCCGCTTCGATGCCCCGTTGGATGACGTGTGCAATCATTGGCTGGCCGTGAATGTCGGCCAGTGGCTTGCCCGGTAGCCGCGAAGAGGCCATGCGGGCAGGAATAAGAATCATTGTTTTCGTCATTGGCTCGCCTGTCTTAGGACCCATTTATTGGGAACTCGGATCGTTTACCACAAGATTACGGTTCATTTGCCGGGAAATACCGTCCGAATTTGGTCGTATTGGCGCGGCAAAAATGCGCACTCACCCGGTTCAGAACATGTTATTTATTGCAAGAGTGTGCTGAACCCACTAGGTTCCGCCGAGACATTGGACGGCGCGATAGTATCGGCCGGGGCAGCCATTTCGAGGGACGTAAACAATGATGGACAGCTTTGAATTCAACAAGATCGCTGGCGCGGTGCTTTTCACCTTGCTGATTGTGATTGCATTGAACACTCTGGCAGATGTGCTCATCTTTGGCGAGCAGCCGGAAAAGCCAGGTTATGCTGTTGAAATTGCTGATGCATCTGCCGGTGGAGGACAAACAGAAGCTGCTGTGGAAGCCGTTCCTTTGGCACAATTGCTTGCAGCTGCCGATGTAGGGCGTGGTCAAAAGCAGTTCAAGAAATGCGCCGCATGCCACACAGTTGAAGCGGGTGGTCCAAATAAAGTTGGTCCGAATCTTCACAATATTGTTGGCCGTAAAATGGCTGCAAGCGCCGGGTTTTCCTACTCATCTGCTATGGCTGATAAGGGTGAGGACTGGACTTTCGAAAACCTCAACGCCTTTATCCTCAAGCCAAAAGACTATCTCAAAGGCACAAAGATGGCTTTTGCTGGCATTAAACGGGATAATCAGCGCGCCGATCTCCTGGCGTATTTGAAGTCAATCAGCCCAGATGGCCCCGCTATTCCAACAGAATAACTAATAATTCAGCTCATTCTTTAGCTGCGCATGCCAATAGGCCCGGTCGTTTGACCGGGCTTTTGCGTGTTGGAGTGTTCAAATTGGAAGGATCGTAAATAGAGTAGATTCTTATCATTATAGAAATATATAAGTTATATTTATATTATTCTATACATATAAATAAAAAGAAAATTTGTTCTTGGGTAATTATTTACACGTTGTTAATAAAATACGTGAATTTCGTTGTATTTTTGCCACACTGTTGAAAATTAGGCACAATCCGCGCGTTACTTGCTTGAATGTCACCAGCATTACGGGGCATTTTACCTTCAGCACATTTCATTTGTGTAAGCGTCTTTTTAGCTGGTTGCAATTTAGCTGAGGGGCGGAATTGAAAACTCTGAGATTGTGGGAGATCCATAATGACTAATAGCAAGTGGCTTCGGCGTGCATTACTTGGTGGCGTGGCGATTGGTGTCATGTCTACCGGTGCACAAGCTGACGACCTTGACGATCTGAAGGCTCAAATTGAAGCTCTTCAGAACCG
>JBPCVX010000373.1:0-12261 GCA_051010095.1 Hyphomicrobiales bacterium | reverse complement strand
AAAGCATCCAACATAAAGCTGTGCGTTATGTTGGTGGATTAGCACTCACTACATTGGTCGCCGGATTGGCAACGGCGCCCATTGCGGCCTATCAATTCAATCGGATAGCTCTATTCTCAGTGATCGCAAATCTGGCAGCGCTGCCTCTTGTCGGCATTGTTGTAATGCCAATGGCGGTAGTTGCGCTTATCGCAATGCCGTTCGGTTTAGAAACTTATGCTCTTGGGATTATGGGGGAGGGCATTAAGGCTGTGATGGGTGTTGCGCGGTATGTTGCGCAACTTCCTGGCGTCACGCAACTGATCTTTCAGCAATCCATGTTGACGCCATTATTAATCGTTGGTGGTCTTTTGTGGTTATGTCTTTGGCATAAGTTATGGCGCTTCGCGGGCTTTGGCTTAATCCTATGTGGATTTTTCGCAATTCCCCAACCTCCATTGCCCGATGTTCTTGTTGGCGCAGAAGGAAAATTATTTGGCATTAGAACGTCTAAGGGGAGGCTTGTTTTAAATACCGCAAGGGCGGAAAAGTTTTTGGGTGAGCGTTGGTTGCAGAAGTTCGGCGATGCTACAGATTTGACAGACGCAGCAGCACGAGATGGAATTTCGTGTGATAGCAAAGGCTGCATTGGTAAGCTTTCAAACGGAATGGAAATTGCCTTGGTAAAACATTCCTCAATTCTGCGGGAAGAATGCGCACGGGCTCAAATTGTGGTAGTTAGTTTTCGCTACAAAGGACAATGTCCGGGCGCCAAAATTTTTCTGACCCAAACCGAATTACGAAGTGGCGGCGTACATGCTATTTACTTGGGTACAAGCTCTGATATTCCAGGGCCTAAGGCCGGAATTTCACACCACATTTCGAGGTCGGTTTTCACACATCGAGGTATTCGTCCATGGACCAGGCGAGAAAAGTGGATTCCGAAACCCAAGTCATTTAGGCGGGAAAACTTTGAGCCTAAGAACAAAAGACACCCTGAAAAGAAACCCGAACAAACGCCATCCAAAAAAGACAAATCACCGCCTTTACAGGTAAAGATCTAAATTCGCGCGAAGCGGCTCAATACCTCCTGATCAAACCAACAAGCGTGCCTTGAACATCCACACGATCAGGTCCAAAAATGCGGGTCTCGTAAGCGGGATTAGCGGCTTCAAGGGCGATAGAGTCGCCTTTTTTGCGCAGCCGTTTAAGCGTTGCTTCTTCATCATCAACAAGCGCAACGACGATTTGCCCATTGGTGGCCGAATTTGCTTTGCGGATGAGTACCGTATCTCCGTCGAGAATACCGGCTTCAATCATCGAATCGCCTTTAACCTCAAGAGCGTAATGCTCACCGGTACTTAGCAGTTCGGGCGGTACGGCGATATTGTGGGTGTGATCTTGAATTGCGGATATGGGGACACCTGCCGCAATACGTCCCATAACAGGAACAGTAGCGGCTTCTGGTTCATCTTCATTTTGTGAGGAAACATCACGACGCTTACCTAGTGATCCTTCAATTACAGAAGGCGTAAAACTGCCACGACCACCTTGCGTTAATCCGGTTGGCGTAGATTCTGGAAGTTTAATAACCTCCATGGCTCTCGCTCTATTTGGGAGCCGGCGCAAAAAGCCGCGTTCTTCTAGCGCAGTGACCAAGCGATGGATGCCTGATTTGGATTTTAAATCCAGGGCCTCTTTCATTTCTTCAAATGAAGGTGGCACGCCGGTTTCCTTCAAGCGCTCATGAATGAACATCAGAAGTTCGTGTTGTTTACGGGTCAGCATGGTCACCTCTCAGGCGTTCACTCAATCTATGGATTGAGCGACTCACTATATGGAACAAATCAGAAACATTTGTACATGTTCTAGTTATGTTCGGCAAGGGTTAATTTGCCGTGAACGCTTAAGAAAAGCGGCGCAAACTACATATCAAGAGGGAGAATGGAGACCATTTCTCCACGTTTTGCAGGCCGCGCGTGTGGCTTTCTAATGATCAGGCAATCGGCGCGGGTCAAGGTCGCGAGCATCGAAGAATCTTGTTTGCTGAACGGTTTAACCTGAAGCTCGCCAGTCTTTGAGCGTATTAGTGTGGCGCGCAGATAGTCTTGACGTCGGTCGTTTGCTGGAAGGCTGGAGGCCAATTTTGCCTTGATAGGTGTCTCTTTTTCTTGATCACCCAGCATGGACCTCAGCAAGGGTTGCAAAAACAATCGCGCACATACCATGGAAGAGACAGGATTTCCTGGCAACCCCAGCACGTGCATACCCTTCATTTTACCGTAAATGAGCGGTTTACCGGGGCGCATGGCGATGCGGTAAAAGGTGAGCCGCATTCCTTCATTTTCAAGCACTTCTTGCACCAGATCATGGTCACCAACTGACGCGCCACCCAGCGTGAGTAATATTTCGCAACTCTTGGCTTTCTTAATCGCGCGGGTGAGGGCCCGCCTGTTGTCAGGTGCGATGCCGAGGTCTATGGGTTCTCCGCCAAGTTTCTGGATAAATGCTGCAAGGGCAAAATTGTTTGAAGACACGATTTGGTCGGCCCTTGGGGTTTCTCCCGGCAAAACCAATTCGTCACCGGTTGCCAGCAAAGCCACCTTTGGCTTACGCAAAACCGGCAAAGTCGCGTGGTTCATTGCAGCAGCAAGACCAACATGGCGAGCGTTTAGCTTGGTACCAGCCGTGAGCAAGGTCTCACCTTTGGCAAAATCGAGCCCCGCTTTGCGGACGAACTTTCCTAGGGTTGTGGTCTCGTCGACAGTGACTTCGTCGCCTTCGCGGGTGCAATCTTCTTGAATAACGATGGTGTCTGCACCGAGAGGTAACGGGGCGCCTGTAAAGATGCGCACCGCTTGTCCGCGCTTAATGCGTCCTTTGTAAGCGCGGCCTGCTGGTGCCTTGCCAATTACCTTTAACGTAGCTGATGCCTTGGTAACATCGACCGCCTTGACTGCGTAGCCGTCCATGGCGGATGCATCAAAAGGTGGTTGATTGCGTTTGGCACGCACATCTCTTGCAAGAACACGTCCAGCCGCATCGGATAGGTGGACACGCTCTGATGGCTGAGCACGAATGGATTTCAGTATTTCGGCGAGGGCGGTTTCAACTGGGGTTAGAGACATTCACGCGCCTCTAAAGTTGCCAGATTTACCGCCGGACTTTTCTTGCAGGCGAATATCGGTAATGCGGATACCGCGATCGACCGCTTTCACCATGTCATAGATGGTAAGGCATGTGACAGAGACGGCCGTAAGCGCTTCCATTTCAACACCAGTTTGCCCTGTTACCTTTACCATGGCGGTAACATCAAGGCGTGGTTCAACATCATCTGCGATAATATCAATTGAAACCTTGGACAAGGCCAGCGGATGACACAGCGGAATAAGCTCATGGGTTCGCTTGGCCGCCATAATGCCGGCAATGCGCGCGGTGGCGATTACGTCGCCTTTCTTAGCGTTTCCCGATTGAATGAGCTCGAGGGTTTCGCCTTGCATCCATACTGACCCGGCCGCAACCGCAACGCGCTCGGTAACGTCCTTTTTAGAGACGTCCACCATGTGGGCGTTGCCCTGCTTGTCGATATGGGTGAGTTTTTGTCCCATCAAGCCGTCGCAGTTTCCCGCGCCAAAAGGGACTTTGTGGCTGAGGCCACATCATCCTGGCGCATCAGGCTCTCGCCGATTAGGAATGTTGAAACTTTCACACGTGCAAGGCGGGCCAGATCAGCGGGCGTGAACAAACCGCTCTCGCCAACAAGCAGATAATCATCTGGAACGTGAGGCGCGAGCTCTTCGGTCGTCTCCAGGCGCGTTTCAAACGTCTTTAGATTGCGGTTGTTGATGCCAAGAAAGGTACTTTTAAGCATAAGTGCGCGATCAAGCTCTTCACGATCATGCACTTCAATCAGAACATCCATACCGTGATCATGTGCGGAGGTTTCCAATTCAGCCGCGAGAGCATCATCGATCATTGCCATAATAAGCAAAATGCAGTCTGCGCCCCAGGCTCGCGCTTCAGAAACTTGATAGGGATCCAGCAAGAAATCCTTGCGTAAAGCGGGCAGGGAACACGCCATCCGTGAATTGGTGAGAAATTCGGGCGCCCCCTGAAACGATGGTTTGTCCGTCAGCACCGAGAGGCATGCAGCACCACCTTCTTCATAAGCTTTTGCAAGGACGGGTGGATTAAAGTCTTCACGGATGAGGCCTTTGGAGGGGCTGGCTTTTTTTATTTCGGCGATCAGTCCGTAATCGCCATTTGCACGTTTCGCTTCAAGAGCGGCCATAAATCCGCGCGGAGCTTCATTTGCTCCGATTTGCGCCTCAAGAGACGCTAAAGAAATCTGCTTTTTTGCTGCAGCAACTTCTTCACGCTTATAGGCGGCAATCTTGTCGAGGATCGTGGACATTATGCGTTTGATGCCTCCACCAGCTTATCCAGCACCTCTTTGGCTTTGCCGCTGTCAATTGACTGAGCCGCTTGCGCAACGCCATCTTTGAGGTTTTTAGCTTTATCAGAAACAATCAATGCGGAAGCAACCGTCATGAGGACCGTATCGCGATAGGCGCCCTCTTTCCCCGCTAAAATATCACGGATAGCGGCGGCGTTATAATCAGGGTCGCCGCCTTTCAGGTCATCAAGTGAGGAGCGATTGAGCCCGGCCTCTTCAGGTGTGATTTCAAAACTAGTGACTTTGCCATCCTTCAACTCTGAGACCCAGGTGGTTCCAGTTGACGTGATTTCGTCCAATCCGCCTTCACCATGGGTCACCCACACAGCTTCTGCGCCTAGGTTGCTCATCACCTGCGCAAGGTGCTCAATCCAGTCTTTGGAAAACACGCCAATGATTTGTCTGGATGTTGAGGCGGGATTAGAAAGTGGTCCTAGAAGATTGAAAATAGTGCGGGTTCCAAGCTCTACGCGCGTAGGTCCCACAAACCGCATTGCGGCGTGGTGGGCAGGCGCAAACATGAAGCCCACGCCCGATTGATCAATGCAGTTGGCGATTTTTTCCGGAGATATCTCGATATTAACGCCAAGCGAGACAAGTGCTTCTGCCGCGCCCGACTTGGAGGAAAGCGAGCGGTTACCGTGCTTTGCAATCTTCAAGCCTGCACCTGCCGCAACCAGAGCCGAACAAGTTGAGATATTGTAGGTGCCGGAACCATCCCCGCCGGTCCCCACGATGTCGATTGCTCCGGCAGGTGCCTCAACCGGGGTCATCTTGGCTCGCATCACGGATACAGCACCGGAAATTTCCTCAACCGTTTCGCCGCGCACGCGCATGCCCATCAAAAAACCCCCGATTTGAGAAGGGGTCGCCTCACCAGACATAATGATGCCGAAGGCGTCTTTTGCTTCTTCAAAGGTCAGGGCGTTACCTTGGGCCACTTTGTCGATGTAGGGCTTTAAATTGGCCATCAGGTTACTCCGCGTGCGCCTTCATAATATTCAGGAAGTTTTTCAATAGCCGATGGCCATGCTCTGAAGCAATGCTTTCAGGGTGGAATTGTACCCCATGCAAAGGAAGCTCTTTGTGTTGCATACCCATTATGGTGCCATCTTTAGTTTGAGCAGTCACTTCGAGACAATCAGGCAGTGTGTTCGGCTTCACGGTGAGCGAGTGATAACGCGTTGCATCAAAATTGTCAGGGATATCTGCAAAAACGCCTGTGTTTGTATGGGTAATCTTGGAGAGCTTGCCGTGCATGATGGTGTCTGCGCGCACAATCTCTCCGCCAAACGCTTGGCCAAGAGCCTGATGACCTAGGCACACGCCGAACAGTGGCTTCTTGGCCTCAGCAGCAGCTTTCACAAGATCAAGGCAAATACCGGCCTCATTTGGTGTGCAGGGGCCAGGTGATAAAACAATGCCGTGGGCGTTTGTAGCCATCACGTCATCGACGGATATTTTGTCGTTGCGGTGCACGGTGACGTCTGCACCCAATTCACCGATATACTGCACTAGATTGTATGCGAAGCTGTCATAATTATCGATCAGTATCAGCATCTCATTGGCCCCGAGCGGCTTGGCCAGAAAAGCGTACAGCTTCTTCCGCAGCCTTAAAAAGTGCCTTTGCTTTGTTGATGCATTCTTCCTGTTCGCTGTCTGGGTCAGAATCCGCAACAATTCCCGCACCCGCCTGAACATACATTTTGCCGTCTTTAACAAGTGCTGTTCTTAAGACAATGCAGGTGTCCATTTGCCCGTTCGCTGAGAAATAACCAACGCAACCGGCATAAGGTCCGCGTTTTTCTTTCTCCAACTCGTCTATGATTTCCATCGCTCGCACCTTTGGTGCACCAGAAACCGTGCCGGCGGGATATCCAGCCATTAATGCGGAAATCGCATCGTGATTGCTGTTTAGTTTGCCTTCAACGTTTGAAACGATGTGCATGACATGGCTGTAAAGCTCCAGCGAAAACTGTTCAGTCACGGTGACGCTGCCGATTTCAGCTACACGGCCAACATCATTTCGGCCCAGATCCAGTAGCATCAAATGCTCAGCCCGCTCTTTGGGGTCTGCTAACAATTCTTCGCCCAAGGCTTCATCTTCTTGGCGCGTATCACCGCGGCGGCGCGTGCCTGCAATGGGCCGTATGGTGACGTCGCCATCACGTACCCGCACCAAGATTTCGGGACTTGAACCAATGATGGAGAAATTACCGAAGTTCAAACAAAACAGAAATGGTGATGGATTGGTTCTTCGTAATGCGCGGTAAAGCGAGAAGGGTGGAAGCGAAAAGGGCGTCTCGAAGCGCTGCGAAAGCACCACCTGAAACACATCTCCAGCCAGAACATACTCCTGCGCCTTGCGCACCATTTCTCTATATTCATTAGGTGTGGTGTTTGATTGCGATACAGGAAAGGCAACGTCTTCATCGTCAAGATGGGCTTGCCTGTCTAAAGGTTGATCAAGTGTGTCCATAACATTCATGATCCGATCAACCGCGCGAGTGTAGGCAGCTCCAGCCTTAACTCCATCTTGCGCGTAAATTGGCGCAACAACGGTAACTTCGTCCTTAACGCTATCGAAAATCGCCATCACAGTGGGACGCACCATTATGGCGTCAGGTATACCAAGAGCGTCTGGATTTGGTTCGGATAGATCTTCCATCAACCGAACTGCGTCATAACCCATATAGCCAAACACACCAGCTGCCATTGGAGGCAATTGTTCTGGAAGATCTATTTGCGATTCCTCCAACAGTTCGCGCAGCGATCCTAATGTAGGTGTGTCGCAAGCCGAGAAGGGGCCCTTCGGATCAGCAAGTGCCGATCGGTTTATTTCAGCTTTATTGCCGTTTGCCTGCCAAATGAGATCGGGTTTTAAACCAATTACAGAATAGCGTCCGCGGACGGCGCCACCTTCAACAGATTCCAGTAAAATGGCGAAATTATCATCGCTGGAAAGTTTAAGCATTGCGGAAACGGGGGTTTCCAAATCGGCGACCAGGGTGGTCCACACAACCTGTGCAGTCCCACGTTCATAGCCGTGTTTAAAGTCCTCAAGAGTAGGTTCGATGCGCATAACGACGTTTTCATATCAAATTGGGGGAAGTTCGAAAAACGCAGTATCTTATGATCCTGGATACTGCTGTTGCTCAGGATTTTCGAACCTTCGCCATATTTGTTGATTGATGCTAACACCAATTTCGTTACTCACGTCGATGAGGTACTGACTTTGCAAATCCTCTGCCACACCATTTTGTAACGCCTGAGAAACACGTTTTGCCGTATCTGATCCCGGTGTGTAGGCGGGATCTTCAATCGACGTTGTTTCTACGATCACCAAGCTTTGGTTGTCGAGAGACGGTGCGTAGGCGAATTTACCTTTGGGTGTGTTGAAGATAACTTCTAGGCCAGATCGACCCAATCCACCTGCGCTACCGCTTCTTTGAGTTGGAGGCAAGGTTGCGATTGTGCGTCCGTTTTCGACGGCCAACGCTTCAAGACTGGTTCCTGTATTCGCGCGTTCAACCAGTTTCTTGGCGGCCTCTTCTTGCAATTTACGTTGCTCATCTGCCGTCCACAACGCTTTAACCTGATCTTGCACATCCGCGAAAGGTTTCAGTGTTTGTGGTGTCACAGCGGTAACGTCATACCAGACAAAACCATCTTCTGAGGTTTCTATAGGGTCGTTCTCAACGCCAACGTCACTTTCAAAGGCGCCGCTTAGAACGCTTTGCGAAGCCGGCAGAGATGTTACTGGTTTACCATCAATTCCTGCACCTGAAGCATCGACACCATCGATCTGAATGAGAGGCAAATTCAGCTTTTGGGAAATCTCAGCCAAGGTCGAGCCTCCAGCGCGTTCATCTTCAACTTCATCGTGAATATTCAGAATTTCTTCTTTTGCCCGCTCGGTCTTGAGATCCTTCTCAAGTTGGCCCTTTAAACTTTCAAATGATTGCGCTTGTCCCGGTTGAATTTCTGTGACCCTCAACAACACAGTTGCCAGTGCACCTGCGATCGGTTCACTGATCTTGTCCTTCTCAAGATCGAATGCGGCGAGTGCAAGGGCTTGATCCGTCATCTCATTTTTAGTCACAAGCCCGAGACGGTAGTCTTTTTCTGTAAGGCCACGCTCTTTGGCCACGTCTGCAAAGCTGCTACCAGCCAAGATCTTTTCGCGTGCCGCCTTTGCATCATCTTCGGTCAGAAAGGTGATTTGCTCAACTGCACGGCGTTCAGGAATAGTGTACTGATCAGCCCGTCTTTCATAAGCGGCTTTAAGTTCTGTTTCATCGATCGCAATCTGTTCCATAATATCAGTCGGTTGTAGTCGCAGTACCGTAAGAGTGCGGAATTCGGGTGCCGTAAACGTACGCTTGTTCTTGTCGTAGTAGGATTTCAATTCGGAATCTGACGGTGTTTTGTCAGCAGGCAACTCGACACCCGGTATCGTGAAATAACGCCCGCCACGCCGCTGATTATTGTAAGTCCACACCGCCTTCTGCAAAGTTTCTGGAACCGTGAGGGATGTGTTTACCGCGCCCAGCACCTCAGCTCTCAATATTTCACGGCGCTGGTCTGCCTCAAATTCTGCTTCTGAGATTCCATTCTGTGCGAGGATTCGCCTCAGTGTCTCGCCATCGACTTTGCCATCAGGACCCTGAAGTTGCGGATTTTGCTGAATTGCGTTGGCAACTAACTGTTGCGATGCCGCTAGCCCAAGCTTTCTGGCTTGTTCGTCCAATGCTGCGTCCCTGATCATCGAATTACGTAACTGTACACGTAAACCCTGTGCAATTGGGTCACCGTAGCTGATGGATCGGCCAAAACGTTGTGAAACGTTGCGCATTTGAATTTCGAATGCGCGCCTGAATTCGTCCTCTGAAATTGTTTGTTCGCCGACTGTCGCCAGCGCTTGGCCTTGTCCGCCGCGAAAGATATCGGCGATGCCCCAGACAGCAAAACTCACCGCTAATAAACCAATAAAGAGTTTGGCGACAATACCACCAGTTTTGCTGCGGAGAAATTCGAGCATGGTTCTTTGTCCTCGATGCTCTGCGGCTTGCGCCCGCGAGCGGGTTGAAATTCTGCTTTGCGTGGTTATTTAGGGGGGAATCGACACTTACGCAATGGTGTGGCGTTGCATTCGTTCCTAATTCGCGCTAAAGCGCGGCTGCTAGGTGCTACTTACGCCATAACAAAACCTTTTAGATTGGAATAGGCATGTCAGCTGTTCTACTCGTTATCCATCTTATTATTGCCATCGCACTGGTGGTTGTTGTGCTGCTGCAACGCTCCGAAGGCGGCGCACTAGGCATTGGTGGAGGCGGTGGCGGAGGAGGTGGTGGGCTTTTTACTGGGCGAGGTGCGGCTAACTTCTTTACCCGGGCAACAGCTGCTCTTGCGGGGGCATTTTTTCTGACGTCCATTGCTCTTACGCTATTGGCACGGAGCGATGGAACGGCAAGTTCCATACTTGATCAGATTGGCGGCGGATCAAGTTCCGGTGAATCGAGTGATTCTGTGTTGCCAAACTTGCCAGCAGGTAGTTCCCAAGGTGAATCTGCTTTGCCTTCGGTTCCTGGTTCAAGCGAGCAGCCAGCAAATAACGAGTAGTCAGCTCTGTTGATCACCGATTTGGACAATCAGTCCACAGAAACTTTTCGATTGAGCAATTTTGCCTCTTCGCATTGCGCTCGAATCTTGTATTCTGCACCCCCATGGCGCGTTATATCTTTATTACTGGCGGCGTGGTTTCCTCTCTCGGAAAAGGGCTCGCATCGGCGGCACTAGGTGCCCTCTTACAGGCACGTGGTTATTCTGTCCGCTTGCGTAAACTTGACCCTTATCTGAATGTTGATCCGGGAACCATGAGCCCCTATCAGCACGGCGAAGTCTTTGTGACCGACGATGGCGCAGAGACGGATCTTGATCTTGGGCATTATGAGAGGTTTACCGGACGACCTTGTACGCAGGCTGATAACGTCACGACAGGCAGGCTTTACCAGGACATTATTGAAAAAGAACGCCGTGGTGATTATTTGGGCGCGACGGTTCAAGTCATCCCTCACGTAACCGATGCTATCAAAGAATTCGTTTTAGATGGAAACGAAGATTATGATTTCGTGTTGTGCGAGATTGGTGGGACCGTCGGCGACATTGAAGCACTGCCATTCTTTGAAGCAATCCGCCAATTGGGTAACGATTTACCCCGTGGTGACAGTCTCTATTGTCACCTGACACTTGTTCCTTGGATTCCAAGTGCGGGTGAATTGAAAACTAAACCCACCCAGCACTCGGTGAAGGAACTCCGGTCAATTGGCATACAACCTGATATTTTGATGTGCCGTTGCGATCGGGAAATTCCGGCAAATGAACGCCGAAAGATTGCTTTGTTCTGCAATGTTCGCGAAACAGCTGTTATCCAGGCGCTGGATGTGGCGTCTATTTATGATGTTCCGGTTGCATATCATGAACAAGGTTTGGACGTAGAAATCCTTGCTGCGTTTGGCATCGAAGATTCGCCTGCGCCGAAACTTAAACGGTGGAATAAGATTTCTAAGCGAGTTCACGAGCCTGATGGTGAAGTCAAGATTGCTATTGTTGGGAAGTATACTGGTCTGTTAGACGCCTATAAATCCCTCAATGAAGCGCTGGTGCACGGCGGTATTGCTAACAAAGTGCGTGTGCAGCGCGAATGGATTGAATCAGAGATTTTTGAGCAGGAAGATCCATCACCATACCTAGAGGGTGTGCACGGAATTCTCGTTCCTGGCGGATTTGGTGAGCGCGGTTCAGAAGGAAAGATAAAAGCTGCGCAGTTCGCGCGCGAGCGAGATGTGCCTTACTTTGGTATCTGCTTTGGTATGCAAATGGCCGTCATTGAGACGGCCCGGAACCTGGCCGGAATTGAAGGTGCTGGCTCCACAGAATTCGGCGAACCGGAAGTGCCGCTCGTTGCGCTCCTGACAGAGTGGATGAAAGGCAATGAGCTAGAAACCCGCGCGAATTCGGGCGATTTGGGCGGAACTATGCGACTTGGAGCATACCAAGCCGCGCTCTCGCCAGGTTCAAAAATTGCAGATATTTACGAGAGTGAAGCTATCTCTGAGCGTCATAGGCATCGCTATGAAGTGAATATGGGCTTCCGCGATCAATTGGAAAGAAGCGGCATGCGGTTTTCAGGAACTTCTCCAGACGGTCTGCTTCCCGAAACCGTTGAAATTACGGGGCATCCTTGGTTCATCGGCGTGCAATACCATCCCGAACTTAAGTCTCGGCCATTTGAACCCCATCCGCTCTTCGCATCTTTCATTGAAGCGGCTGTTGAGCAGAGCAGGCTTGTCTAAACAGTCTTTGACCTCTAGGAATGTGTTTTAGCGGGAATTTTCACCCGTGTTTGCAATGCGTCACACGTTGGCGTGTATTTTTGGGAATTCTTTAGATGAGACGTCAGCATTTTTTGCGTATTCTCGCGGCTTTTTTGTTTCTAATAACTGCCGAACTGGGTGTTAATGCCCAAACACTTATTCCAGGTTCTGATGTTGGCAGCAACTCAAGTGAAAGTGTAAAGCTCCCCGAACCGCTCACTCAAGAAGCCGTTCGAGAATTGGTGTCGAAGCTATCAGATACCGAAGTGCGCCAACTTTTACTCGATCGTCTGGATGCAGTTGCCAAAGATCAAAAAGCATCTGGTGGCGTAAACGAAGCATCGCTGCTTAATTTCGTTAGTGCTGCGGGGCGGGCCGTTGTCGATAATGTCTACGAGGACATTTTAAACCTGCCGCAAATGCTATCTGGGCAGTTCAAAAGTTTCCGCA
>JBPCVX010000372.1:0-4558 GCA_051010095.1 Hyphomicrobiales bacterium | reverse complement strand
TCAATCGTGCACACGACCCGAACAAATTCCTGTTTGATGATATTCCGTCGATCAAAAATGGCCAGGGATCGGAATCCACAGGCAGTAAATTTGAAACTGCTGTAAAAGTTGTTCGTGAAGGCTTGGAAGAGCTTGTGCAAGCCTATCCGTTGATGCTACATCGCTTGAGAGACCTAATGTTTGCGGAGCTTCAGGTACCAAATATGTCCCCTCACTCTCTCGCTGAATTGCAAGGAAGAGCGGCCAACATCCAGAAGCTTAGCGGTGATTTTCATGTGGAGGCATTTGTAGGCAGACTTGCACATATTGACGGCCGTGATAAAACATTCGAAGGAATCGCAAGCCTTGCGGTTAGCAAACCACCGCGGGATTGGACAGATCCGGACCTTGACGCCGCTGCCATTGAAATTGCAGTTCTGTCACAAAAATTTCTACGTACCGAAACGTTTGCGCGAGTTAAAGGGAGACCGGAGAAAAGACAAGCTGTGGCCGTGTTGATAGGCATCAATGGTCGACCGGCCCCTTTTGTTGAGGAGTTTGAGGTAGCCGAAACGGACCGCGCCAGTATAGCAGATTTGATCGAGCGTGTTTCGGCGATCCTCGATAATGCTGATACAGAGCGTCGGGGTATCGTATTGGCGGCATTGGCCGAACTCAGTGCTCGGTATATGCGGGATGGCGGTCAAAAGGTTACTATTAACCAGGAAAAGGAAGCATCATGATGTCAGATAGAGAAAAGCATGTCCTTGGACTCTCAGGCGGACGTGACAGCGCAGCTCTTGCCATCTACATGCGTCAGTACTGTCCGGAAGTGCAAATGGACTACTTCTTTACCGATACTGGCAAAGAACTGCCGGAGGTTTATGAATTTCTTGGGCGCCTCGAAGGATTTCTTGGCAAGGAAATACTGCGTTTGAACCCCGACCGTGATTTTGACTTTTGGCTCAAGCAGTACAACGATTTTCTACCGTCTCCGCAGTCTCGGTGGTGTACTCGGCAACTTAAGCTGCGACCATTTGAACAATGGCTACGTCCCTTTCTGGACAATGGTACCACGATCTTCAGCTACGTGGCAATTCGCAGCGATGAAGAGTATCGAGAGGGTTACTCGTCCAAGCATTCACGACTAATCGTTAAACTTCCATTTAAGGACGGTGGGGTCGACAAGGCCGGTGTTTTGGATATTTTAGATTCTGCCGGCCTTGGACTTCCAAAGTACTACTCTTGGAGAACGCGTAGCGGATGCACATTTTGTTTTTTCCAGCAAAAAATCGAATGGGTTCGGTTAAAGGAACAACACCCAGCGGCATTTGAGGAAGCAAAATCTTACGAGAAAAATGCCGTCGATCACGGATCACCTTTTACGTGGAGTCAAGGGGAATCCCTAGAAGAACTTGAGCAACCAGAGCGCGTATCACAAATTCGCCACGAGCATGAGCGGCGCCTTAGGCGCTTACGCACAAAAATTCAACCTAATCCGTTGCGCTCGGATTCTGAACCGATTGATATCGACGACTTGTATGGACAGGCAAAGATGTGTATAGCTTGCCATAAGTAGCAGGCGCCATCAAAATTGCCGTTAGGAAAGAATTCGATCCGTAGCGGTCAAGAGAAAAACACAAAATCATGCAAGCACCCGGCCAAAGTATCGAAGTCCTTATTTCAAAAATGGACATTGATGACCTACAAGAAATTGTCGGAGATGACATAGTCACGACAGTTTCTGCGCTCAATCCCAAAAATGGACTCCTATCCGCAATTCGCGAAATTGCGAAAGAGTCATTTCATCGGCACCCCTTGGAGCTATTTGGCAACAGCCTACTCCGTCGTAAATGCTACAGTTTTATGACAAAGGAAAAATTAGCCGAATTGGCACAAAGAGTGAATCTCAATGATTCTCGGCAGCTTCCGGAATTTATTCCCCAAAATGATACCTCGGTTTGGCAACAGTACCTCGGATTTTTTGGTGTAGATTCGCGTGGGGTCGGACCTGTTATTCAAGGATATGACACTGAGACTGTTCGCACAAGTTTTGGGCTGTTTCCGCATCAATTGCGGGCAGCAAATCGCATCTGTGACATTCTTGGCAAAGGTTACGGGCGTGTTGTTCTTCACATGCCGACAGGTGCTGGTAAAACTCGTACTGCTATGCACATTGTCTGCCGCTTTCTAAATATGTCTGATTCGACTGTTCTTTTCTGGCTTGCAGCGAGTTCAGAACTTTTAGAACAAGCTGCTGAAGCGTTTCAGGAAGCTTGGTCCACGCTCGGCAACAGACCCACAACATTAACACGATTTTGGGGATCCCACACGCCAGATATTTCGAATATTGACGATGGTCTAGTGGTTGCGGGGCTGCAAAAAACATGCGCTTATGAAACACGTGAACCACTCGATCTTCTACGCATAGCGGCCCGTGTAAAACTTGTCGTTGTGGACGAAGCTCACCAGGCAATCGCACCTACGTACGGTTCTCTCATAAACAAGCTTGCAGAAACGGGCATGCACAATGCGTTACTCGGACTGACGGCAACACCTGGGCGCACTTGGTCTGACATTGATTCTGACAAACAACTTGCTACTTTTTTCGAGGATCGAAAGGTTACGCTTGAGATAGATGGTTGGGACGACCCAGTATCCTACCTCATAAATGAAGGCTATCTTGCAAAGCCTACATTTCATCAAATTGAATATGAACCAGGCATGGGTCTAAGAGGTAAATTCTTAGACATAGAGTTCAATGAGGAAGAATACGACGAAGAGATTTTTTCGGCATTGGTTCAAAGCACCGAAAGAAATGTCTCAATTGTAGAAGAGCTATTGCGATTGGTGAAGAAGGGCCATCGCCGTATAATTTTCTTTGCAGCGTCAGTAAGGCATGCGGAGGTTATATCTGCCGCACTGTTGGCTTTCGGGATTGATGCGCGCATTGTGACTGGCACAACAGAATCGAAAGTTCGCAGACGCATAATTTCAGACTTTCGAAAAGATATTGACACACCGATAATTCTATGCAATTTTGGCGTTCTAACGACCGGGTTTGATTCGCCGAATACAAGCGCAGCAGTGATTGCCCGGCCCACGCGATCACTGGTATTGTATAGTCAGATGGTGGGTCGAGCGATTCGAGGACCAAAGGCCGGCGGAAACAGGAATTGCGAAATCAGTACGGTTGTGGATATCGATCTTTCTGGTTTCGGCGATGTAACACAGGCCTTTACAAATTGGGAGGATGTTTGGAATGAGCACGCTTGAAAACAAGGATCAAAACGGTCCGTTTGAACCACATATAATTCCTTCACGTCTCGCCATCACAGCTATGCGTGATGCGGGTTACAAGAATACAGCCTATGCGCTCGCTGAATTGATCGACAACTCACAGCAGGCAGGGGCATCGTTGATCGAAGTACTCAGCTTTGAAAATCGCGAGATTATAAAGCGCAGGCAGCGATCTCGCATTTCGGAAATTGCTGTACTCGATAATGGCAAGGGAATGGACTCCGAAACCTTACGTATGTCTCTACAGTTTGGCAATGGTCGATATTTGAACGACCACTCTGGAATTGGCCGCTTTGGTATGGGTTTGCCAAACTCGTCAATCTCTCAGGCGGGGCGGGTCGAAGTGTGGACCTGGCAGAATGGTTATGAAAACGCGATTTACAGCTATTTGGATATTGCTGAAATCGAATCGGGCGGTGTGACACTTGTACCACAACCAGAACACAGTCCCGTTCCCGATAAGTGGCTAAAAATTTCTGAAAACGATTCAAGAACCGGAACGTTGGTTGTTTGGTCAAAGCTAGATTTTGACAGGCTCACCTGGAAAAGTGCAAGGGCTACCCTTGAAAAGACAGAGGAACTTGCCGGGCGTATATATAGGAAATTCATAATTGACGAATCAATCAGAATCCGTCTGTTTGCGCAAAATGAGGACGATGAGATTCTATTCGATAGAGATGCGTTCTTCAACGATCCGTTGTATCTCACACATTCAACACTGGTTCCAAAGCCTTTCGATATAGAACCAATGTTTGAACACTTTGCACTTGAATCACATGAAATTGAATTTGATGGGGCTATACACATTGTCACTGTCAACTATTCAGTCGCAAAACAAAAAACTGTGGAAGCTGCAGGCTCAAACAATCGTGGCGATACACCATATGGGAAGCATGCAAAGAAAAATATCGGTGTTTCTGTGATGCGTGCCGGTCGTGAACTGACTCTTGATTCAGGATGGCGAATTATACACGATCCGCGTGAGCGGTGGTGGGGGGCAGAGGTCACCTTTCCACCAGCACTCGATAAACTCTTCGGGGTGACGAATAATAAGCAAGCTGCAACGCATTTTGCAGAGCTTGCGGCCACAGAATGGCAACAGTTTACCGAAGATGACGAAGATTTCATGAGCGTCGTAAATCGACTCAAAGATGAAGGCGATCCTCGTGGGTTTTTGCTTGAGCTTGCAGACAGCATAAAACGTACACTGCAACAACTACGCGAACGAATTAAAGCACAGGGTACTGGATTACGTTCCACCCGAAGCACACGACACAAT
>JBPCVX010000371.1:0-8742 GCA_051010095.1 Hyphomicrobiales bacterium | reverse complement strand
AATGAGGACCACGTCACGGTGGCATCACGGATCAAAAAGTACGAAAAAACAGAGCAAAGACATTAAAATCTATGTAACGAATGTCCATGTTAATGACCAAGACAAAGCGGAGGCATTTCATACTGATGTTCTCAGTTTCAAGGTAAAGAGCAACATTCTCCTGGGTGAAAGCCATTGGCTGACGGTCGTATCGGGTGAAGAACTTGACGGAACAGAATTGCTTCTTGAAACTAGCAAACATCCAGCTGTGAAGCTTTACAAAGAAGCACCGGTTTTCGATGCCATGCCCGCCCACTCTTTTCAGGTTGAGAACCTTGATCCGGAACGCGTAAGATTGGTGCATTGGGCGTAAAATTCACTAGCAAGCCGATGAATATAGGTCCAGTCCGCATGGCGGTTTCTTGATGACACTTGCGGAAATCTTATTCAGCTGATTGATATAGCTGAAACAGCAGAAAATTAAGTTCACTTTTTGAAAACTAATGACCGAATTTGAAACAGAACGCACGCTCATCACACCCTATATTGCAGAACATGCCGATACCAATCTTGAGATGGATATGGACCCGGACGTCATGCGCTATATCGGCGATGGCACAGTGACGCCGCGCGAAGAGCGGCGCAAACAATTGCTCAGCCAAGCAGGGCTGGACGATGGCAAGGGCAAATGGAGCGTGTTCTTAAAGTCAAACCCCAAAGAGTATCTGGGTTGGGTATGTCTCATTCCGCTGAAAGATCACCATGCAATCGAGCTTGGCTACCGCTTTAAAAAAGACGCTTGGGGTAAGGGCTTTGCCACGGAAGCCGCACGCCCGCTCATCGCCTATGGTTTTGACGTGTTAAAGCTCAACGAGATTGCCGCCGTGACGCACCCCGAAAATGCGGCATCGCAAAACGTACTGCGCAAGCTTGGGTTTGAGGCACGCGGTGCCGAATTCGCCTATGGGCAAATGCTGCCCATCTTCTATCTGATAGCGCCCAGCACTTAGGAAACGGATTTTGTCGCTTGCTCGCGTTCAATCGCTTCGAGAATTAACTGTTCAGCACCCTTGTGATCTAGCCAGCCGCCCATTTTTGCCCACTTGCCATATTCAAGGTCTTTATAGTGCACAAAGAAGTGCTCGATCTGCTGCACCAAAATATCGGGCAATTCACTATAGTCGGTCACCTTGTCGTAGCGCTTGGTGATATGCGGTGCGGGCACGGCGATGATCTTTTCATCGCCACCTGCTTCATCTTCCATGCGCAAGGCGCCAATGGGGCGCACCGCGATGACTGCGCCTGGAACAAGTGTACGTGATGAGACCACGAGAATATCAATCGGGTCGCCATCTTCCGATAAGGTGTGAGGAACAAACCCATAATTTCCAGGATAGCGCATGGAGGTGTAGAGGAACCGGTCAACCACCATAGTGCCAGCATCTTTGTCCATCTCATATTTGATGGGCTCGCCGCCGATAGGCACTTCAATAATCGCATTCACTTCTGAAGGCGGATTTTTGCCAATGGAAATAGCATCAAGACGCATGCGCTTAGCTCCTGTGTGCAGTCATCACGTTTATGTTGCAGCGCAACAAAACTCGAAAATTACTCAAAATGCAAGGATTTTATACCGCGACTGCGCTGCGTTCAGCGCGTTTGCGCTCGTGCGGATCAAGAATAGCCTTGCGGAGACGGATTGAGTCTGGTGTCACTTCCACAAGCTCATCATCTTTGATGAACGCAAGCGCCTTCTCGAGCGTGAGCTTGATCGGCGTGGTGAGCTGCACTGCATCATCTTTGCCGGCAGCACGCATATTGGTGAGCTTCTTACCCTTCAACACATTTACTTCCAGATCATTGCCGCGGGTGTGCTCGCCAACAATCATCGAGCGGTAAACCTTGGTTCCTGGTGTGATGAACATCGGGCCGCGATCTTCCAAATTCCACAAGGCAAACGCCACCGCGTCACCATCTGAATTGGCAAGCAATACGCCAGTGTGCCGCGAAGGAATATTTCCCATATGCGCGGCATAACCATGAAAGACACGGTTCATAATCGCCGTGCCACGCGTATCGGTCATCAGTTCGCCAAGATAACCAATCAACCCACGGGTGGGCGCATGCAACACAAGACGCTGGCGGCCCGTGCCGGACGGGCGCATATCAATCAGCTCTGCCTTACGCTCAGAAAGTTTCTGGATAACAGCACCTGAAAACTCATCATCCACATCTATGGTAACCTCTTCGACAGGCTCGCGCAGTTTTCCATCGTCACCAGATTGCATCACCACCCGAGGGCGGCCCACGGTAAGCTCAAAGCCTTCCCGGCGCATGGTTTCGATGAGAACCGAAAGCTGCAGTTCACCGCGCCCAGCAACTTCAAAGGAATCCGCTTCGCTTGTGTCAGATATGCGCAAGGCTACATTGCCTTCCGCCTCACGCTGTAAACGTTCACGAATGACACGGCTTTGCACCTTAGAGCCTTCTTGACCTGCAAGCGGACCATCATTAATGCGGAAAGTCATGGCCAGCGTTGGCGGGTCTACAGGATCAGCCGCAATAGGTTCAGTGACTGAGGGCTCGCACAAAGTGTCGGCAACAGTTGCCTTGGTAAGGCCCGCAATGGCAACGATATCTCCTGCCTCGCCCTTCTCAATGGGCTTGCGCTCAAGCCCCCTGAACGCCAACACTTTTGACACACGGCCCTGCTCTACGGTTTTGCCGTCGCGCGACAAAGCCCTGATCGGCTGATTGGGCACCACAGTACCCGAGCGAATGCGGCCTGTGAGAATGCGTCCCAAATAGGGGTCAGCCTCAATCGTTGTGGCAAGAATGCGTAAAGGTCCCTCTTCGGTGGCCGGTTCTGGCACATGACGCATGACCATCTCATACAGCGCATGCATATTATCTTTGGGCCCAGCTGGTTCAGCCGCCATCCAGCCTTCTTTGGCAGAGCCATAAAGAACGGGAAAATCCAATTGCTCATCGGTCGCATCAAGTGCTGCAAACAGATCGAACACCTCGTCCAACACTTCGGTGTGGCGTTCATCGGGCTTGTCGATTTTGTTGATCGCAACAATAGGGCGCAACCCAAGGGCAAGAGCCTTTGAGAGCACAAACTTGGTTTGTGGCATGGGGCCTTCAGCAGCATCAACAAGCAGCACTGCGCCATCCACCATATTGAGAATGCGTTCCACTTCACCGCCAAAATCGGCATGTCCCGGTGTATCAACAATGTTAATCCGTTCGTCTTGCCACTGAATGGAAGTCACTTTTGCTAGAATGGTAATGCCGCGTTCGCGTTCCAGATCGTTTGAATCCATGGCGCGTTCTGCAACACGCTGATTGTCGCGCACAGTGCCGGATTCGGCCAGAAGTCGGTCAATAAGTGTCGTTTTCCCATGGTCCACATGGGCAATGATCGCAATGTTGCGGAGGCTCATAGCTTATCCTATCGAGGCACAATGGTACGCACACCTAGGGGCACTCTTAAAAGCAGTTCGCGGTCTCTCTACTCTTGTGCGCTGCAACACGCAAGGGAAATGCGTGCGTTAATATTTCAATAACCAATTGGCACGGTTCCTGCATCGCTAAAATTGTAATCTTTATCTGTGCCAATCCGGCACACGAAACAAGAAAGAGGCGGCTGGGATGTTCAATCGGGGTAATACACAAGAGGGCCATCACATTCGGCACGTATCAGTGCGGCTGACATTGCAGGATGGAACCGAGGAACTTGTAAACATCACCACTGGCGCCCACCAAAGTTTAGGTGGCCTGTTTAACGGGCCCGACATGTTTATCGAGATTGAGGATGGCGCTGGGGTCAGTCGTCTGTTGTCTAAGACGTCTATTGTGTCAGTTACGGCTGTTGCCGCACCGCGAACTGACCAGCTCCAGCGCCGCCTCAAGCAAAAAACCGGAACATTCAACCCCTACGATATTCTGGATGTGCCAAAGGGCGCTGATACAGCAACCTTGCAAAAGGCATATCGGGAAAAAGCATCGCTCTATCACCCCGACCGCTATGCATCAATGGAGCTGCCTAAGGAAATGAATGCCTATATTGATGCCATGGCCAGGCAGGTGAACATGGCCTGGGAAGAAATCAACAAGGCGGCAACGGTTAACTGAGTTTGCGGATTATCTCTTCAAGCATTGATAAAGGCACATCAAGCGCGACCGTTTTCATGCGCGCAGTCTCGCCTGATACAATCTCAAGATCGTTTTTGGCACACCCGATTGCTCTCGCAAGAACCGCAATTGCGCCCTTGTTGGCTTTGCCTTTTTCAGGCGCCGTCGTAACACGGATCTTTAGCGCACGCGTGCCGTCAGCACCTTCATAGATACCAGAAATTTCGTTCTTTGAGGCGTTAGGCGTTACCCGCACCGCAATGTAAATGCGATCTTCTTGAATCCGGGCAAACGCCAAAACTTATCTTTAACTCAGCAAGCGCGGAGCAATATCCTGGACGATCAACACCCGCAGGAAATAGACGCCGAGCAGCAGAATAACTGGGGAAATATCGAGCCCGCCCATATTCGGCATAATCCGCCTGATCGGCCCCAAGAGCGGTTCAGTGATCTTGTTGACCACATCCCACACCATGTAGACAAAGCGGTTGTTGAGGTTCACCACATTAAACGTGATGAGCCAGCTCATAATCACCATAACGAATATAACAACGGTGAGAATATCCAGAACACTGAGGATCAACCACAAAATGGCGTTCATAACGCGCCTCCAAAGCCCGCGGACAAAGAATTCCGCAATTCATTCAACTCCTGCACATGTAGCCATCACAGAGCTTGAGTGCAAGCTTTACGATGTGTTGGTCGACATGCGCCGTCGTACCTTAGCAGGGTGACCAAATATCGCAGACGGACTCGACGAAAGTGTCATGGCACATAACTTGCCCCAGCGGGCCCGGCACAGCATAATGCGTCAAAATTAGGAAGCGGGAATTGGAGGCGTCCAACCATGACAGATTACCCCTTGCATAAGGTCACCGATGAATGGGCAAAGCGGGCCCACATTAACAAAGAAAAATACGAAGACTGGTACAAGGCCTCGATTGACGATCCTGATGCCTTCTGGGGCGAACACGGCAAGCGTATCGATTGGATGAAACCGTTCTCCAAGGTCAAGAACACCTCTTACGCATATGAAGACGTATCAATTAAATGGTACGAAGACGGCACACTGAATGTGTGCGCCAACTGCGTTGACCGGCACTTGGCGACCAAGGGTGATCAAACCGCCATCATCTGGGAAGGTGACGACCCGGCTAACGACGCCCACATTACGTATAATGAGCTGCATGCGCATGTGTGCAAGCTTTCTAACGCCATGAAAGATATGGGCGTTAAGAAAGGCGACCGGGTAACGCTTTATATGCCGATGATCCCGGAGGCCGCCTATGCCATGCTGGCATGCGCGCGCATTGGGGCTGTGCATTCCATCGTATTTGGCGGCTTTTCACCTGATGCTCTGGCGGGACGCATTCATGATTGTGAATCAACTTTCGTCATTACCGCAGATGAAGGCCTACGCGGTGGGCGCCCCATTCCGCTTAAAGCCAACACCGATAAAGCCGTTGAGATCGCCACCAAAGCAGGTGCCAAGGTTGATAACGTGCTGGTGGTGAAACGCACCGGTGGCGACGTCGGCATGCAGGATGGCCGCGATGTTTGGTATCACGATGCGGTTGCGAACGCGTCCACCGATTGTCCGCCTGAAGAAATGAACGCTGAAGACCCGTTGTTCATTCTCTATACGTCTGGCTCAACCGGACAACCGAAAGGCGTGTTGCACACTTCTGGCGGCTATCTGGTCTATGCCTCGATGACCCATCAATATGTGTTCGATTATCATGATGGCGACATTTACTGGTGCACGGCCGATGTGGGCTGGGTGACCGGCCACAGCTATATCGTTTATGGCCCGCTGGCCAATGGCGCCACCACATTGATGTTTGAAGGGGTGCCGAACTATCCAGATGCCTCGCGCTTCTGGCAGGTGTGCGATAAGCACAATGTGAACATCTTCTACACAGCACCAACTGCCATTCGCGCGCTGATGGGTGCAGGTGAAGATTTGGTCAAATCAACCTCGCGTTCATCCCTGCGCCTGTTAGGGTCAGTGGGTGAACCGATTAACCCGGAAGCCTGGGAATGGTACTTCAACGTGGTCGGCGACGGCCGTTGCCCAATTGTCGATACCTGGTGGCAAACGGAAACCGGCGGCATTCTGATTACGCCCCTGCCCGGCGCGATCGATCAAAAGCCTGGCTCGGCCACCAAACCGTTCTTTGGGATACGGCCGCAATTGGTCGACAATGATGGCAATGTGCTTGACGGCGCGACCGACGGAAATTTGTGCATTACCGATTCATGGCCTGGCCAGATGCGCAGTGTCTATGGCGATCATGATCGCTTCGTGCAGACATATTTTGCCACGTATAAGGGCAAATATTTCACAGGCGATGGCTGCCGCCGCGATGAAGATGGTTATTACTGGATCACCGGTCGTGTGGATGATGTGATCAACGTATCCGGCCACCGCATGGGCACAGCCGAAGTTGAATCAGCCCTTGTGGCACACGAGAAGGTTTCTGAAGCAGCGGTTGTTGGGTATCCCCACGACATTAAGGGCCAGGGCATTTATTGCTATGTCACCTTGATGGGCGGTGAAGAAGCAACGGAAGATCTGCGCAAGGAACTGCGCACCTGGGTGCGCACGGAAATCGGGCCGATCGCCTCGCCGGATCTCATTCAGTTTGCGCCCAGTTTACCAAAAACCCGGTCTGGTAAAATCATGCGCCGCATCCTGCGCAAGATTGCCGAGGACGATTTCTCCAACCTCGGAGACACCTCAACCCTCGCCGAACCGGCAGTAGTGGATGATCTGATCGACAACCGCCAGAACCGCGACGATTAACCTTCGCATAAGAGTTCTGACGCGATTGTGAATTTACGGTTATAGCTAAATTTGGCACGACAGATGAGGTGCCAAGTTTGGCAATAACCGGAAAGCAGTCGTTCATGCGTTCTAGAGTGCAACATATCTTCGCCATTATGCTGATGGTCGGCCTTGTGCTGCCCATTTGCTCTAAGGCGTTCGCTGGCAATACGTCCAGCGCTGACAACGTTGCTATAGCCGCTGTTGAAAGCGAACTTTCCGCTGCGCTCACCGAAGGCAAAAACGAAACTGTGCCGTGTTTAAGCTGCTGTGGCGGCTGGACGGCGCTTCCGCACGCTGTGATTTCGCAGCCACGCCCTAACGACAAAGTTTTCACCTTCCTGAATGCACATAGCTATCTGGCCCTTCAGCCCACTTATGGCTTATCGCTGATCAAACAGCGCGCGCCGCCAGAATTAGGCGTGCCTGACAACAGATCCGCTGCCATATTTGTGCGTACCAGCCGCCTGCTCCTCTGAGGCCGCCGGTCCCTGGCCTTCGCGCCCGGGACGACAAACTCTCCCAAGACTTCCAACATATTCGCCATGTTTGCGCATGGCACTTTGATGAAACGATCTATTTTGTGGAGCGGGCCATGTCCCTATCTCGTAGACAAACACTCAGACTTCTTGCCGGCGGCGGAGCCGCGGCAGCCTTTGGCATGGGCGCTACATCAGAAGCCTTTGCCAAAACCAAATTTAACTTCACATCTGAAAAAAGCCGTGCCCAGCGCAAAAAAGTTGCCGCACGCGATAGAGTTCAGCCGCGCGCTTATCGTGGAAAGCGCATTGTTAATGATCCCACCGGTGAAGCGCCCGGCACCATTATTGTGAGCACCAGAAAGCGCAAGCTTTACTTCGTGCTGGATAATGGAAAAGCCATCGAATATGGCGTCGGCGTAGGCCGTGCTGGGTTCGTATGGAAGGGTACCGCGCGCATAGCCCGCAAGGCGCAATGGCCAGCGTGGCACCCGCCGAAAGAAATGATCGAGCGCGAGAAAAAGCAATATGGCCGCACCCTGCCAACCCGCATGGAAGGCGGGATTAACAACCCGCTCGGCGCACGCGCGCTTTATTTGTTCCAGGGCAAAAAAGACACGCTCTACCGCATTCACGGCACCAATGCCCCGCACACGATCGGACGTGCACTTTCTTCAGGCTGCATTCGCATGCTGAACGAAGAAGTGACCGACCTTTATGAGCGCGTAAATATCAACGCCAAGGTTATTGTGGCGTAGTGCTCGCTCTCGTGGAAGGCCGATGAAATCCCGGTCATTGGCCTTCCACACCCAGTTCTTTTGCAGTTTTTTCGGGCAAAGCCGCCTGATGAAATCACCACTTTGAATCTTTTGTCAGTTTGGCTTATAACTTTCCCCAGCTGGGTGTGATCCATTCTTTGGAATGTAAGAGGCAACAGATGAGCATATCGCGCAGAAAAACATTATCCTTATTGTCTGGCGGCGGTGCTGCAGCGGTGCTTGGCACCTCGCTTATTGGCAGCGCATCGGCAAAAACCAAGTTTAATTTTAGTTCTTCATCCGGTTCGCGTGTCAATCGCTATAAGGGCAAGCGCACCATTAAAGATCCAACGGGTGAGAGGCCTGGAACGATCGTGATTTCGACCCGCCGCAAAAAACTTTATTTTGTGCTGCCCGGTGGTAAAGCCATTGAATATGGTGTGGGCGTGGGCCGTCGCGGTTTCACCTGGTATGGCACCGCGCAAATCAAGCGCAAATCGGAGTGGCCAGCATGGCATCCGCCACAGGAAATGATTGAGCGCGAGAAAAAGCAATATGGCCG
>JBPCVX010000370.1:0-7809 GCA_051010095.1 Hyphomicrobiales bacterium | reverse complement strand
CAGGCTTTTGAACGTGGCTTTGAATGTCATCGTTCACTGGTTTTGGACTTTGGTACGAGCAAGGGACAGGACGCCATACGATCACTGACGCGCAGTTTGCTGTCATTAAATTCGTCATCCAGTGAAGCGGAAGTTCTGTCCGCTAGCGAAGTTGCCGTCCGGGAAAAAATAGTTGGCAAAGATCAGATTGTCTTTTTGAACGATCTATTGAACTTGCCTCAACCTCCGGAATTACGATCTCTTTTCAGCGCAATGGACAATTCGCGACGCAATCAGGGAAAACGCGAGACATTTGCAAGTATCGTCAACAAGATCGGTGGTGAGAAAAGTCTTTTGTTGATTGTTGAGGATGTTCACTGGGCGGACAAACTCGTACTGGAGCACCTCTCTGAACTGTCCAAGGCATTATCAGAAGTTCCCGTCGTTTTAATGATGACATCTCGCATTGAAGGCGATCAGATTGACGACGCGTGGCGGCTAACCACCGGGTCAACGCCCCTTCTTACGATTGACTTGCGTCCATTGCGACACGCCGATGCGATTGCGTTGGCTTCGGAGTTTTTCGATGCTTCCGACAAGTTTGCTAATTCCTGTGTTGTGCGCGCGGATGGAAATCCTTTGTTTCTAGAACAATTGCTGCGCGGCGCAGAAGCAGCATCTGAGGAAAGTGTTCCCGGATCCGTTCAGAGCATTGTTCAAGCCCGTGTGGACGCTTTAGACTCGCCCGAAAAAATGGCGATGCAGGCTGCGGCGATCCTTGGCCAGAGATTTTCACTCGATGCACTTCAACATATGATCGAGAACGATAACTATGATTGCGAGGCTCTCATTAAGCGCCATTTGATCCGGCCGGCTGGTGACGCCTATCTTTTTGCGCATGCGCTTGTCAGGGACGGCGTCTACAATTCGCTGCTCAAGGCAAACCGAAGCAAACTGCACATAAAGGCCGCAAGCTGGTATTGGGAACGCGACCCAGGATTATACGCCCAGCATCTTGATCGCGCAGGCGACGCTGCTGCTCCCAGGGCTTATCTGCGTGCCGCAAAAGTTCAGACAGATGCTCTGAGCTTCGAAAGCACCATCACTCTGTGCAAGCGTGGGCTGGAGCTAGCGGTTGAAACAGAAGATGTTTGCCTTCTCAATATTGCTTTGGGCAACGCGTTGCTCAGCACCCGGGCTACCGAGCAAGCCATAGAGGTGTTCGAAACCGCCGCTCAAAGTGCTTTTGATGATCACAGCAAATGCACAGCCTTGAGCGGGCTTGCAGCGGCGCTTCGGATAGCTGATCGACAAGAGCCCGCATTTCTTGCGCTTGATGAGGCACAAAAACTGGCGACACGGAATTCATTATCCCCCGAGCTCGCTTACATTCATTACCTACGGGGTAACCTTTGCTTTCCATTAGGCCGCATCGACGAGTGTATGGCAGAGCATGAAAAGTCTTTGAAGTTTGCCGAAGAAATTAGATCGCCCGAAGCACAGGCAAGAGCTTTAAGTGGTCTTGCGGACGCACACTATCTTAGGGGACACATGTCAACGGCTTGCGAGCGTTTTAAGACTTGCGTTGAGCTTTGCCAGGAACATGGTTTTGGGCAAATCGAAGTGGCTAACCGACACATGATTGGGTGGTCGAGAATTCATCTCATGGAATTCAGTGAAGCCCTGAAAGACGCCGAAGACTCTGAGGCTATGGCCAAGGATGTGCGCAACAATCGGGCGCTAATGTTCGCGAAGGGGCTTGCCGGAACGGTGAAAAATCAGCTTGGCGATTTAGAGGGCGCCGAGAAATATCTACTTGATGCAGCTGAGCTCGCAAAGTCCATGAGTTCGAGCAACCATGTGGCGCAGGTTCTTCGGACCCTCGCGTTGATCAGGCGCAAACAGGGTCGAATAGAGGACGCACAGAAGCTCGCTTGCGAAGCGCTTTCCACTGTTCGTGAGGTGGGCATGAATTTCATTGGACCAACGGTGCTTTGCACCTATGCAGTGCTCTGTGATGATGAAGAGGAACGGCTACAACTCTTGCAGGAAGCAGAAAGCATACTGGACACAGAGTGCGTGGCGCATAATCAACTCTGGTTTGCAGATATTGCGATTGATGATGCCGCTTCACGGGGAGATTGGCCATCCGCTTTGCGTTTTGCGGACCGCTTGGAGCGTTTCACGCGATCTCAGCCATTGCCGTGGTCAGTCTTTATGGTCAGAAGGGCCAGAACACTGGAAGAAGCGCACCGCGTCGAAAAAAATAAGGCCTTAAGCACCGAGCTGCGCGAACTAAAACATCAGGCCGAGCTAGCAGGCCTGACAACTGCGGTACCCGCATTGGAAAGAGCGCTTGCATACGCAAATTAGCCAGCGTTGACACCACGTATCGGGCCATACTGGAGCCCTCAAATTTCTCCATTGCGGTACGGCCTGTAAATGCCCACTATCATTCCCGCTTCCTGTTCACACTGAATGTCAATAATCTGGTCTTCCTTGAACCGTGATCGCTTCATTTGTCAGTCCCCTGACTGATACGAACTCCGCACAAACCTGGACGAGATTTAGGGTCTCAGGTCACTTGCGTTTCGAGATTTAAACAGGCATCCTTGCGAAGATAATATTTACCTATGGCACTTAAACTAAGCCTATGTTTAGGCTGAATTAATGGGGGAAACGCCCATTGTTTTTGAAAGCACGCTTTACAATTGCCTTTGTTGTCATTCTTTCCTTGTCCGCGGGATCCACAAATCTGGCGGCGGAGCCGTCTTCGAAGATTCCGGCCTGGCTGCAAGCGCACGTTGGCACAGGTAATGGAAAGATTGCACCGATCGTTTTGAAAAGAGCGCGCGCGCTTTACCAGCGAAAGGTGAAAGCAGGCAAAGTCAAGAACCCCTGCTATTTCTCCATGGATGCAACCAAACCAAGCACATTGCGCAATGGGCAAATAGGCCGCCGATTTTATATTATCTGCGAAGAAAAAAAGTCGTTTCGCGCGATTTCTTCAGGTTATGGAAATGGCCGAAAATTGCGGCGCGCAAATTTCTCGAACGGTCGTCAATGCGCAAAGAACTTTAGCAATGCGGAAGGCTCAAAGCTCACGACGGGCGGCGCCTACGTGACAGCCGAAACAAGAGCATCGTTCAAAGGCTACTATTATCACGCAGGCAAGAGAAAACCTTTCTTCCGCACTTTCTTGTTGTTTGATGGAGAAGGCGATACTGCAAACGCGAGGGAACGTGCCATCGGCGGGCACCCGGCGATATTTCTGAAATGGCGGTGTCGTTACAAGAAACCCAAAAGCCGCCACGCAGACAAGAAGGGCTACGTTACATATGGAAAATTGGTGAACTATACTGGCGGCCGCAGTAATGGTTGCACGACCTGGTCCCCATCAGTTTCCAAGAAAATTCTTGCGTTGGTCAAGAAGGAACCAACAACGCTCTATATCTACCCAGAATCGCGCGATATCGATGCGGTTGCAAAGGCAGTTAAAAATCGAAAAACTCTGGCGCGCGCAGGTCTGTATTGGAACTCTTCATGCTTGCGAACAATCCGCTCGCCTAAGTTTTGGTCGAAAGAATCGCTCCAACCAATAATAAATAAATGGAGGGAGTCTCTTCCAAAAGGACCATGGCGGCCTTTGCCTGTTTGCAAGAGATGATAACTTAACCACTGTTGCCAGTGAGGGGCACTGACACGGAAACAAGATATCCGCCAAACTGTCCTGCAATCAAAGCATGGAGCACACCTTACAAATGTGCGCCGGGCCTTGGCCAACCGGTGCGCCAGGCTAAGCCCACCGCCAACAATTAAAGTCTCCGTCTGCACCCAAAAACTCTCCAAGTTAAATGATGGCTTTAACGTTGACGCTATGATCTATATGGATTGGCCGCATGCAACTAGAAGAATTAGTCCAAAGACTGCAACACGGCAGATACCGAACGCCTTGGTGTGTCCAACCAGGAAAATGAGTTCAGGTTTGAATTTTTTTGATCTGTTGGCTTAAGGTGTATAGACCGCAGATCACAATGAGCGCACCACCAAACACTGTGTATGCGTCAAGAACCTCACCAAAAAAAACGACACCGAAGAACAGGCCGAATAGTAGTCTTGAGTAGCGGAATGGCGAGACAACCCCAACGCTGCCCGTCCTCATTGCTGCTGTGATGCAGAACATACCAAGCCCAGTGAGGATTATCATAAGCAACAAGATCAAGGACGGGAAAAGACTAGTATTTAACCCGCCAGAATTTGAGAACGCAGACATGGCAAGCCCAACAAGTCCTAATACAGCGCAAGCCCAAACACTTATTTGAATTGAAGATGTACCCTTTGGTACGGCGCGACTTGCTAAATCCCGTATCGCCAATCCAAGCGCGGAAAGCACAGCAACGAGTGTGTATGGTTCAAAAGCCACGTTCCCCGGGCGTAAGATAACGAGCATTCCAACAAAACCCAAAACAATCGCTGCCCATTCTTTCAAACTGATATGCTCGCGCAGAAAAATGCATGAACCTGCAGCCACAAGAAGCGGCACGCACTGCATAATTGTTGTGACGAGCGAGAGCGGGACATGTTGCAGCGCCGTTACAATTCCAACAGCAGCCATAACTTCTCCGATATTTCGGATGGTTACAGCCCCAGACAATGCCATTGGCGTCAACAAGCGTTCTCCCCTGCTTAGAGCTGCAATGCAGAACATAATGAAACCGCCCAAACCAATAACCAGAATAATTTGTGAGGACTCCACAAATCCAGATGTAACTTTGATCAAAGCATCAGCGGCGGCGTAGGCAGCCATGCCAAGCGTCATAAGAGCGATACCAACAAGATCATCAGATTTAGTCATGACACGTGCATGCCTGGCAAAACTGATCTTTTTAGAAGTTTGGTCGCTTGGTCGTGTGCATTTTTGGCTTTGTGAGGTTTTTTATGAACAAAATCATATCGTTTTGGCCCCACCGGCGCCCGATGTCTAATGCTCTTGAGCGTGTTACGCGGGAGCAGGGTGACTTGATCTGTCATCACGAACCTTTCACGTATGACCATTATGTGCACAGAAAAATAAGGGAAATGCCACATGTTCATGAGGACGCGGAACGACCGCGTTCCTCTGATGATATTAGGGATATAGTGCTGAAGGAAGCCGAAAAAGGCTCCCTTTTTTTCAAAGATATGAGCTATTACGTGATGCCGCATATCCTTGAAGACACAAAATCCTTATTCCAGCCGACCCATTGTTTTTTAAGCCGCACCCTGTTGCTTCAATTCTTTCAAAGTACAAACCTGACCCAAACTTAACGCTGGACGAGATCGGGCTGGAAGCACAGTGGAGACACTCCGAGGAGTTAGGGTTAGGGTCAAAACCCCAACTGGACAATTTTCTCTCCTGCGTTCAAACTGCCCGGGAAACTTCAGGTAGTGACCAGGGGTGCACAAATGCTGCTTGTGTACCGCGAACCACCATGGCACTCGTTTGCACGTGTACTCCTAAGGTGAGAATGATATGCCAGATGTTGACGAAGTGAAGTCTCTGGATACCACCGTCGCTGCCGCACGAATGGTCGATTAGAGGCTTTACCGCCCGCACCTATTGTTTTTCAATATCGTAAACTTGCACACGGCTCCAAATATCAGCGCAGTCTTTCAAGAACGTCTGATGCGCGTCACCAGCTTGATAGGCGTTGTGCGCATCAATGTTTTCAAAAAATAAAACCAGCCCATAGTCGTAACTATTGTCGACAACATATCGATCAGTAGGCGCAGGTCGGCCGATATTTCCACTGATAACGTTCGGGTCGCTTGCCAACAACTTCAATCCGTTCTCGAATATGTTTCGCTGCTCGGAACCTGCGGTCCGCCATAGCCAGAAAAATACAGTGTGAATATGCATACTGTGCTCCCAATGCCTCTTCGACAATTCTTCAAAACGGCCACCAGCCTCCAACACACCTACTCTAATTTGCAAAAACCAGAGAGGCTTTAAGTCTACTGGAATAACCGCAAGTCTGAATTTTCCACTTGGGAGCACCTCAATCATCTTGAAACTTAGGGATTTCAAAATGAGTGAGATCCCCATGTCTCAAATCTTGCGAAATTAAGAGCAAGCCAAATTTGCGTCCTCTCTTGACCATCCAACCAATCTCAGACGAGGCGCAAGGTCTATTGTGTTGCTAGATTAAGTTTCATGGCAGCCATTTTAAAAGTAATTACATGTACAATTCTAGAAAAATAAACTAGACAACTTGCATTGACGGCCTCACTTTATGCAACTGGTCGTCCAAATTGAATTAAACATGTAATACGAGGTAGATAAGCATGCCGTTGCTTCACATGATCTGGTCGATATTCTTGATTTTCCTGCTTGTAGCCTGGATTTGGGTCATCATTGGGGTGATCAGCGACATTTTTCAAAGTCATGATATCGGCGGATGGACAAAAGGTTTTTGGGTGCTGTTTGTAATAGCTATTCCATGGTTAGGGGTACTTATGTATCTGGTTGTTCGTGGAAAAGGCATGCAGGAGCGCAATGCACAAGCACTCATTGATGCAAAAGAGGCACAGCGAACATACATACAGAGCATCGCCAGCTCTTCGGTTGCAGACGAACTTTCCAAGTTATCAGACTTAAAGGAAAAAGGCGTTCTGACGGAGACAGAATACGAAACGCAAAAAGCTAAAATTCTCTCCGAGTGACCCCGACTTTTTTGGGCATACCGCCTGAACCGAGAAATAGGTACAAAGTAAGAGCCAGCTTTTGCAGATAGCACCCGCACCATAGGAAGCGGGTGCGAACATGCGCGATCAGAGCGCTAGCTTCTGCAAATAATTTGGTATTCTACATCTCAATGCTATTGCAGCCAGGCCTTGGCATCATCGAACCGTTCTTTATCGAAAAAACAGGCCTCCACCCCGAGAATTCGCTTTCCGATGCGTTCGGCCATTTTTTGCCAAGCACTGTTGCCAACAATTGCGATTTTCTGAAGCCGGGCCACGTGCTCTCTGACAAAATTCAGATGCGCGAACAATGCAGACAGCCCTTCCCACCCCTCAAACTCGCGCAGGTCTAGTAGCAATTTGAACTCATTCAAGCCGATCAAACTGTCATTGAACTCTTCATTCTTGGTTTCATAGATCGCAGGCTCAAGTTTACCCAGTAACTGAATATGCAGTACGCCATTATCAAGCTTTTGAATATGCATCGTGCCAAGAGATTCACGCAACCAACGACGCGCATCTTCCAACTCGACGCGCTGGAAAACCTGCATTGGGCATGGCGCAAACGGGGCCACCACGCCGACCGTCGACGCCACCCAATTGAGTTCGGTAACGACAGCGATACGGTCGAAACCGCGCCAATGGCTTAAGCCAAGTCGCAAGTCTGACCAGGCAGCTCCAAACTCGTAAGATACATCATCTTCAACAATAACAAGCAGCCGTATACAATCGTTATCCTGCAATGCCTCAACGATACCCGGTGTCAAGACTTCTTCATAATCACTGGCACTAACTTCACCGCTCAACGTCACTTCAAGTTGCTGAGGGTCATCCGTTTGTTCGAGTTTTATCAAGGCAGCGTCTCCGTTACTTGCGATAATACTTACAAATTTTAATCGAGGTTGATTTAAGTATATGTGCAACATGACATACAGGAACAACGAAAATTGTTGAAAAAAGTTTTAGTCTTTCAAAAAAATTTCTTCGCCCCAATACTGTAATTGATATTTCTTTTATTAACACCTGAATCAAGTGTGCTTTTCGATCACCTTAAAGCATTTAGTACTTCCAGAAACTTGAACACAGATTCTATTTCTTCCCCAATCC
>JBPCVX010000369.1:0-6246 GCA_051010095.1 Hyphomicrobiales bacterium | reverse complement strand
CGATCGCAACCAAAGAATTGCTGCCCAAGCTCAAATCCAACCCTTATGCGCTCGGGCCCACATATGAGCTTTTGCAAAAAGGCCAGCCTGTCGATTTTGGGGCGGTTGATTGGTCGCAACTCAGCCGGCGCAACTTTCCTTATACGATCAGGCAAAAACCAGGTCCAAAGAACGCCCTTGGCCGGGTGAAATTCATCTTCCCCAACAAGCATAATATCTATCTGCACGACACGCCGTCGCGATCTTTATTTGCGCGCTCAAAAAGGGCCTTTTCCCATGGCTGCATCCGCGTTGGGCGTCCGCTCGATTTGACCGAGCAATTATTGGCAGCCGCACCGGGTAAATGGACACGCAAAAAGATCGACACCGTTGTTGCGAGCCAGAAGCGCACGCGTGTGAACCTGACGGAACCCTTGCCGGTGCACCTGACCTATTCAACGGCCTTCCGCGGACCAAGCGGTGGTGTGAATTTCCGCGCCGACATTTATGGCCGCGACAAAAAACTCTATCGGGCGTTGTTTGCCAAACCGACGAGTTAGGATTTAGCCAGTTGCGAGAGTGTGACAAACGCTGAGAGCGATTCCGTGCTCGACATCACATCGACCACCACCGCGCTGTCATTGTGGGCAAGCGCTTCGGCGACCTTTTTATCCACATCATCTCCTGGTGCAATGCGAATGGTTTTGGCGCCGAAACTTTCTGCCCATTGGCAGAAGTCGGGGTTGACCAGATCCGTTCCGCTGACACGTCCTGGAAACTTCATTTCCTGGTGCTGGCGAATAGTGCCGTAAATGCCGTTGTTGGAGATAAATATCTTGGGCTTGGCCCCCAACATTTTTGCTGTCGCCAACTCATTGCCGGTCATCATGATGGAGCCATCGCCAATCACGAGGATGACTTGACGCTCTGGCGCCAAATAACTTGCAGCAACTGCACCCGGCACGCCCAGGCCCATGGCGCCAGCTACCCCGCCAATCAGCGTATTGTGCGGTGTCATTTTCCAATAGCGGTGCATCCAGCCAGAAAAGTTGCCCGCATCGGTCATGAGAATGGCATCTTTGTCAGCTTGCTGCGCGAGCGCATTCACCACCGTGCCATAGTCAATGCCATCATCCACTTCGCGGGCGGTGAAATGCATGTTGTTTGAGACAAATTCGGTGAGTAGCGAAACCCACGCATCGCGACCAGCGGTAATGTCTGGCTCGATATACTTGTTCATGGCCTCAAGAAACTCGACCGGATCGCATGCAAGCGGCAGATCGGTTTCATAAACTTTGCCCAACACTTCGCCATCTGGATAGACATGTACAAGCGTTTGCGCAGGTTTAGGGGCATCAGGAAGCGTATAGTTTTGCGTGGCGACATCTCCAAGTCTGGTGCCGACCGCGATGATCAAATCAGATTTGAGCAGTTCGTCACGATGCGCCTTTGGCATACCGAACCCAAGATGGCCCGCATAATATTTCGATGTGTTGTCAAAGCGGTCTTGATGTTTCCAGCTGAGTGCCACAGGCACCTGAAACCGTTCTGCGAATGCAGATAGTGCCGCAGCGCCTTCATCACCGGAAATCATCGCGCCGGCGATCACAAGCGGGCGCTCCGCTTTTGCCAGCATGTCGCCAAGTTTTGAAATATCGAAACCACATGGTGCTGGGGGCTGCGCGATATCCAAGGCGAGGGGCGTTTGCGCGCATTCATCATGCAACATATCTTCCGGCAGTGAGATCACCACCGGGCCTGGCGTTCCTGCTTGCGCCAGTGTGAGCGCTTGTTGCATGACGCCTGGAAGCTCTGAAGCATCTGAAACTTCCCAAATGCCTTTGGCGATATCGCCGTAAAATGATGCGTAGTCGATTTCCTGGAATGCGCCGCGGCCTAAATCCTTACGCGCGACCTGGCCGACGAAGAGCACCACGGGAAGCGCATCTTGTTCAGCAACATGCAACGCGATTGAGGCGTTGGTTGCACCGGGTCCACGGCTCACTGCATAGGCTGCAGGTTTACCTGTCAGCTTTGCTTCTGCCACCGCCATAAAGCCCGCGCCAGATTCATGGCGGCAAACAATTGTTTCAACTGCGTTTGAGCCATAAAGCGCATCCAGCAGCCCCAGATAGCTCTCGCCTGGAACACACCAAAGCCGTTCGATGCCATAGGCTTCTAAGGCAGTTACAATAAAATCAGCAGCGCGCATAACTACTCCAAGAAATTTCTTTGCTTTCACTCTGCCATGGGTGCAAAACATGAGCCCAAAGGTCAACCACTATTTCAAGGCCCAGGCAGATGAGCATTGTCGATGAACTGATGAACAAAGCCCGCGGGGCAGGTGGGCGGGTTGTCTTGCCTGAAGGTTTAGATGGCCGCGTGATCGAGGCAGCAAACAAGCTCGTCGATGAAGATTTGGCGGTGCCGGTTTTGCTTGGTGACGAGGACCTTTCAAACAATCCGCAGTTTTCCGCCTATGTTGCAGAGCTTGTTGCCAATTCCAAGCATGACCAAGCTGAGGCGGAAGGCCTGCTCAAGAACCCGCTATATTTTGCTGGCATGATGGTGCGTATGGGCGATGCGGATGCTCTGGTCGCTGGCGCAGCCAACCCGACAGCAGATGTGTTGCGCGCTGGTTTGAAAACCGTCGGCCTGGCGGCTGGCATCCGCCGTATGTCGAGTTTCTTTTTGATGGATATTCCCAATGTTGCGGGGCAGGGACCAAGAAGCTTTATCTTTGCTGATTGTGCGGTGAACATTGACCCGCCCGCAGAAGATTTGGCCGATATCGCCATTGCCTCTGCCCACACCGCGCGCGCCTGGCTTGGCGCAGAGCCGCGTGTTGCCATGTTGTCGTTTTCTTCGCGCGGCAGTGCTGCCCATGAAGATGTTGAGAAGGTAATCCAGGCCTTGGCGATTGCCAAAGAGCGCGCACCAGAACTTAACATTGACGGCGAGTTTCAACTCGATACCGCAATTGTGCCAAGTGTTGCCGCGCGCAAAGTGCCGGAAGCAAGTGAAGTTGCCGGAAAGGCTAATGTGCTTATCTTTCCTAACCTTGATTCCGCCAATATCGGCTACAAGCTTACCCAATATATGGGCAATGCCCAGGCGATCGGACCGTTCTTGCAAGGTTTTGCAAAACCTGTATGCGATCTCTCGCGCGGGGCAAGCGTTGAGGATATTGTCTCAGCTTCGGCCATCACCCTGGCAATGGCAGATTAGAGCTCTCACCCCATAACCGTGCGCGTAATGCCGATGAGTGCCAGCGCGATAAGCAGCGCGATGACGATCTTGCGGAAGGTCGCTTCCTTGGCGCCGGAGAAGAATTTGCTGCCTGCATAAATGCCCAGGGCAAATGGCAGCGCACCAACGGCCAGCAATTTCACACTTTCAAAACCCATAACGCCGGTTGAAACCATCAAGGTGATGGTGATGGCATTAACGAAGAAGAAAAAAACCACCATGGTGGCGCGCAGCAATTGTGGTTTTTTGGCGCTGGCCACAAGAAACAATGCGACCGGAAGGCCGCCGAGAGAGGCCGCTGTGTTGGCAATGCCCGACAATATACCCACACCAAACAAGCCACCTTTGCCGGGTTCGCTTTTCAACGACCAGCCAGCAAGCAAGGCTATGGCAATAATCAGCACAAAGCCTTGAATGGTCAGGCGCACCGCATCTTCCGACAAATAAAAATGTGTCATGAGCCCGATGGGGCTGCCCACCAGTGCGCCGATAACAATAAACTTAAGCAGGCTCCAGTCGATTTGCCCGCGCACCGAGCGCACCATGAGCAGGCTTGCGAAAACCTCGACTAAAACGGCCAGAGGCACAATCAAAATTGGCGGATAAAATGGTGACAGGGCAGTAACAATAACGGCTGCAGACCCGAAGCCTGAATACCCGCGCACAAAGCCTGCAGCAACCATCACAATTGCAAAAATGGCAAGGCTTGCAGGCCCGCCATCAATGGGCAGTGCATCAAACAAATTTAGTACGCCTCACTTATCTGGACCCGTTGCCCACATCGTCAAGATTGAAGGGAACGGTCTGATACACCTGGTTGATCCAGTTGCCGAATAACAGATGGGCATGAGAGCGCCAACGATTTTGTGGCGGCATTTCAGGATTGTCTCCAGGAAAATAATTATGTGGCAGCTCAATCGGTGTGCCATTTGTTATATCACGCTGATATTCTTCATTCAGCGAAGTGGAATCATATTCAATGTGGTTGAAAATATAGAGTCGCTTTCCCTTTTCCTCCGCCAGAAGGCAGGGGCCGGTGATGTCGCTTTCCATCAAAATCTCCAACCCGTCTGCCTTGCGCACATCGCGTGACCGCATCTCGGTCCAGCGTGAAACGGGAATAGAAAAATCATCAGAAAAACCAGCGAGATAGGGGGATGCAGGTTTGAGATTGCGGTGGCGGTATACCCCAAATGCCTTTTGATCCAGCGTGAACTTGGGCACTTGATGGAAATGCCATGCAGCCGCCATGGCGCCCCAGCAAATAAAGAAGCTGGAATGCACATTGGTGGTGGTCCAGTCGAGAATGCGCTGCAGATCATCCCAATAGGTCACCTCTTCAAACGGCAAGGTTTCGATAGGTGCGCCGGTGATGATGAAGCCGTCAAACTTACAATGGGCCACATCATCGAAGGTTTCATAAAACGAGATCAGATGATCTTCTGAAGTGTTCTTTGCCTTGTGCTTGCCAATGCGCACCAGGGTCATTTCAATCTGCAGAGGTGTTGAGCCCAAAAGCCGCGCGATCTGGGTTTCGGTGCGGATTTTATCGGGCATCAAATTGAGCAGCCCAATGTGCAGCGGGCGAATATCCTGTCTGGTGGCCGACGATTCGCGCATCACCATCACGCCTTCTTCCTCAAGCTGGGCGCGGGCGGGCAGTTTATCGGGTATCCTGATCGGCATAACGGGCTCCACTCAAATCAATTCATGCGTGGATTCTGCCGGCCATCCCGCATTGCCATACTGATCTTCCGTGGAAACAGTCGGCCCTTTTAGCGAGTTGTTTTAAGTGGTTGCAAGCTGGCCAGCCAAATCACCACACTCAATAAATATCATTCAGCTGGCAGATTGGCAATTGTTGAGATGGCGAGAGGGTGCGCGTGTGGCTGATAGGTTTGATGCAGTTAAAATCTTGCCTTCGCTATAGCCCATTATAAGGGCGGAATGCATGATCTCGAAATTGCCAAATTTGGGGTGCTTAAGCAGTGCACTGATTAATCGCGTTTTACGCTGGGAGACATCTAAAATGCGGATTTTTAAAATCATTGCCCCAATGGTCCTTGGCCTTGCAGGCATCACATTTGCAAACCTGCCCGCCCACGCCACTTCACCAGAAGCGGACTATGGCATTTTTTATCAACGTTACGAGCCGACATTTTATACAGGCTTTGCCCCGCGCACCCAGGACCCGTCGCGCATTCACATTCGTGTTGGCCGCGGCAACCAGGTGCGCCTCACAACCGTGTTGTCGGATGAGGCGATTGATGCCTACGCTCGCGATCTTGTGGTGCGCTATCACACCTACAAAGGGTTGATCGATACGGGCAAGCTTGTGCTTACCCAAAACAAAGGCTTTGAAGATTTCGCGCGCATTATGGCCAAGCATCAGGTTGAGAAAATCACGCAAGGCCAAGCAGGCCTCTCTGCTGAAGAGCGACGGATGCAAAACCTGGCGCTCATCCGCGCGCTGAACCCGGGGCGTGTGTTCGACATTCAGTTAGATTTAGACGAGGTGATTGCCCACTGGCTGGACGGTCTCACCAAGGCTGACTTTAAGGCGCCATCGAAGGCCCGCCAGCTCGATATCATCAACGCCATGCTGCCGACGCGTCTGCATTTTGCAGCGCTTAAGCCGGAAACCAGAAAAGAGCTCAAGAAGCTCTTGAAAAAGGTGAACATCGCCGAGTCTGGCGGCAAGCCTGCGCAAATTTTTGAAGCGCGCGCCGATTACGTTATGCTGCTCAATAAACTCACCGGGCGGCACTACCCGTTAATTGATGGCAAGTTCACGTTTACCGAGTTCACCGCGATTTATCCGATTGGCAGCTTCAACGGCTACACCAAACATAAGGGCCAGAAGATCCCCCTTTACCCAACTCCCGGTCGCCGCGCGCTCACCACCCACCAGCGCTCCAAAACCGTTGATCACATTCCAGACAAGGTGATTGCCCACTGGCTGGACGGTCTCACCAAGGCTGACTTTAAGGCGCCATCGAAGGCCCGCCAGCTCGATAT
>JBPCVX010000368.1:0-11582 GCA_051010095.1 Hyphomicrobiales bacterium | reverse complement strand
CGGTTGGGACACATTACGCGCCCTAAAGTGGTTTTTTGGCCATTGGCTTGTCGGTGCGGCGACGCTTTGGTTATATGATCTATTTTTCGAAAAAACAGGGGTTGGGTTTGTAAAAATTGGTGCTGTTAGCCTCTCCAATTCACTACCGTTTTTGGGGTTGAATAGAGGACCACTACAAGATGCATATACATGCCTTGCAAGAATTCCGTTATTTAACGGAATCTGGCTGTTTCAAGCCCTTTTCGGCACCATCCTCCTCTTTTTCCTTCTCCTCACCATTCGCAATCGGTTCAGGCTGAAATAGGTTCTACCCCGCACCATTCAGCGATGAACAGCGCGACCGAGCCGGTGACCCGTTGCACTGAGGAAAGCGAGACCCGTTCATCGAAGCCGTGGATATTTTCAGAGCGGGGGCCATAGACCAGGCACGGGCAGTCATCGTACAGCACGAACACCCGGCCATCGAGATAGCCTGCGGTGATGAAGCTTTCAAGCGAGGCGCCATAGGCTTTGGCGTGGCTGCGCCCCAAAGTTGCTTCGGCCTGCGATCCTTCTTCCAGCACATAGCCTTCGGCAAAGAAGCCGTTAAATTCCACCTCTGGCGGGTTATTGGAGAGGAACGGATTGGTTTGTGCCGCAGCGCGGATGGTGTCTTCAATTTCACGCGCGGCTTCGCGCGGGTCTGTGCCGGGAAAAATTGAAATACGGCAATCAAACGTGCACCATGCGGGCACCGATGAGGCCCAGTCGCCGCCTTCGATTTTGCCCACATTGAAGTTTATCGGGTGGTCTTCATTTTCAAAATGCTTGCGCGCGCGGCTGCCCACATTCCAGCTTTCTTCCAGAACGCGCAGGGCCTTCATAATGTCAAACGAGGCCTCAATGGCGTTGGCGCCCGCGCCTGCATCACGCACATGAACGGGAAGCCCCCGCACATGCACCTTGAACCAGATGACGCCCACATTGGCGCGCACCAGCTTGTCGTCTTCAGGCTCGGTGATGATGGCGGCATCAGCGCGGTATCCCCTTTGCAGGGCAGAAAGGGCGCCATTGCCGGTGCATTCTTCTTCCGTGACCGATTGCACATAGACGGTTGCCGCAGGCTGGTAGCCCAATGATTTGAGCGCATCGAGCGCAAAAATGTTGGCCACCAGGCCAGCCTTCATATCCGCCCCGCCGCGGCCATACAGCCAGTCGCCCTCGCGCCAGGGTTCAAACGGCGGGTGGGTCCACATATCAAGCGGGCCCGTGGGCACCACATCAATATGGCCGTTGAGAATGAGCGAGCGGCCCTTTTCCTCACGCGGGCGGTGGGCGCCAACCACGTTGATGGCGTTATCGTAGTTCACCTTGACCGGCGAGAAACCGGGGTGGTTTTCAATATCGGCAACATCGATCGCCCAGCGGTCCATGGCGTAGCCGCGTTGGCCGAGTTCTTTAAACAGGAAATCCTGGGCTGTGTGTTCTTGCCCGCGCAACGAAGGAAAGCGGATGAGATCAGAGGTAAATTCAACCTGGTTTTCAAAATTCTTTTCAACCGCCGCCAGAATGTCATCTGCCAGTTTAGTGTCCAGTTTGGCATCACTATCGCTCATGCCGCATCCCTTCTTAATGGCAGGGTGATACAGCGGATCGCCCCTCCCCAAAAACCGATTGCCTGACACGGTGTGGGCACGGGCTCCACGCCTTTGCGGGCCAGTTCATTCATCACCCGGTTAAAGCGCGGGTCGATCATATAATGCTTGTCATCAAGGCTGACGCCCACGGTGGCGTGGGCATCCATTTCATCACGGGTGATCTCGATCACGTCCCAGTCTTTCAGCGGTTCCGGCAGGCCCTCTTCCAGCGCTGGCAGATGGGCCATCACCAGCCCCTCGCGCAGCAGGCACATGACCCCCAGCGCATGCAGGATGGGGCCTTTGATGGGCATGGCGTGCACCTTATAACCATAGGGCTCGATATAGCGGGCCAGCCAGTTAATGCCCGCCCGGTTTGAACACAGCTCGCCACACCCAACGATAATATCAGTGCCTTCGATGAGAATATCACCACCTTCCAGAAACGGCCCCGGCCCATCATCTGAAGGGTCAAACGGGGCAGATTGCGGCATCGCCACATAGTGGGCGTCGGGATCATCCTCAATCATCGGCACAATAAGATCGCGCAAGGGAAACACCTCCTTGCGGCGATAGGCCCGGCGGATGGAGATTTCCATATAATGGTTGCCAATAACAAATACCGGGTCTGCTACGTAAAGCTGGGAATGGCCCTGCTGGAGCGAGCCCAGATAGCGGGTTTCCGCTTCATTGTATGGGCGCGGGCGGTGCACCTTCACCCCGAAGCGCTCAAAAGTTTCCGCCACCCCTTCCATTTGCGCAGCCGTTTCTGCGTAACGATCCGGAAACGCCTGTTCTATGGGCAAGGGCTTGCCGTTGGCAGCCTCCAACGCGGTGCGCAGCTCATCATTATAGTGGCTCAAATCCTTAGAGAATGGCGGCAGGGTAAGCCCATCGGGAATACCCACAACCACTTCGCGCAAAGTGCCGTATTCGCTGTGTGCGCCAATGTTTTCCGACAAGGTATTCAAATTTCTCAACGCCCCAATTCATGCCCCATTTCAATGCGAGTGTGGCCGCGAATCTGGCCCTATGCAAGAGCGCTGCGACATCCCGTAACGAGAAAATGCGGGTTGTAAACCACCGCTGAGCTTGTATAAGAGCTTTACTTGGAAAACTTGCGCGAAGAGAGAGACTTTGCCCGTGATATATACAAAAAATCTTGTCCTCAAGGTATTGGTGAGCCTTTCATTATGCCTTTGTTTGGCGCTTATTGTGCCCGAGCAGGCAAATGCTGGAAACATCTATGATTCTAACGTTGTCTCACGCCTGAAGCTCAAAGGGTCGCAGCGCACACAGGCTAAAGCCATCGTGCGCAAGAGCGACAAAGAAATGAACAAAGTTTTCCGCAAGCACAAAATCAACCCGAGAGCCAAACCTGATTTCGATAAGCTGCATGCAGCTTCAAGCGAATTGCAGGCCATCGAAAGCCGTGAAAAGGCTGCGATGAAGAAAATTCTCTCGCCTGAACAATATAAGGCTTACCGGGCAATTCTGAACGATACCGCGGCCCGGGTGCGCGCGGCAATGAATTAAGCCTCAGGGTTGGGGCGCCAGGGTGTTTTCAAAACTTGCCACATTCGCGGCAACGCATCGGCGCACCACAATCGGCCTCTATGTGCTGCTTGCGTTCTGCGGGCTGGTGCTCGCTGCAGCAAAGCTTGAAATCGACACCAACCCAGGGCGCATGATCGCGGAAGATTTGCCGTTTCGCGCACACTTCGCAGAACTCAACAAAACCTTCCCGCAATTCGACAACATCTTCGTTGTGGTGGTCGATGCCGAAGACAGCGAGACGGGCCGCAAAACGGCCAAGGCGATCGCTGAAGCCTTTGGTAATCACGAGGCGTTGTTTGAGCATGTCTCTGCGCCCGGAACAGAGTACTTCTTTCAAACCTCCGGCATTCTTTATTTGAACACCGAGCAGATTGAAAAGATCGTTCGGCAGATCCGCGAAACGCGTCCCCTCTTCCTCACGCTTTCGAGAAACCCAAGCATGATCGGCATGGAGAAGCTCTATGATCTGATCTGGATTGGAGCGCAATCTGACGCCCTTCCAGATGACGCGATTGGCTTCTTGCACCAATCCACGCGCACGGTGACTGCTGCAACCGAAGGCAAGGTGCATAATTTCGACTGGCAAGGGCTTCAAAGTAAAACCGACGGTGACGATTTGAGCGGGCCAACACGTTGGTACGTGCTGGCAAAACCCATCCTCGATTTCTCTGCCATTGAGCCCGCCGAAAAGCCGCTGGCCACCGCGCGCCAAATCATCACTGATAGAAAAATCACGGGCCTTGGCGCAGACAGTGTGCGCCTCACCGGTGAGGCTGCAGTTAACGCAGAAGAACTCACCAGCGTTACGGAAGGGGCAACAATCGCCTTCATCGTTTCGTTCTTGTTGGTCACGATTGTTGTTTTCTTTGGTATGCCTTTCCGCAAGTTGATTGTTCCAGTGCTTGCGCTTCTAGTGGCAGGCATCATGATCGATATCGGCTTTGCAACCCTTACCATTGGTCACCTCAACATGATCAGCGTTGCCTTCGCAGTGCTGTTTATCGGTCTGGGTATCGATTATGCGGTTCACTATGTGCTGCGCTTTGCTGAAGCCATCCGCGCTGGTCAGGCCCCACTTGCAGCAATTGGCGAGGCAGCCGATGGCATTGGCCCAGCACTCTTTTTATGCACGCTCACCACGTCGCTTGCCTTCCTCGTCTTCTCGCTTACCGATTTTGCGGGCATGGCCCAATTGGGTGTAATCGCAGCTGGTGGCATCGTAATTGCGTTTGTCGCGAGCCTAACGCTCATTCCAGCAATTCTTATGTTGATGAAATGGCCGCAACCCGCTGGCGCGCCTGTTGCCCCGCCGCAAACGCCAGCATTTTTGAACGTGCTCAACAAGGCACGCCCTGCCCTCACAGTTTTGGCGCTCATCCTTGCTGCTTCCGCGTTGTTTATTGTCACGCAGGTGCGTTTTGATGGCGACCCAATCAATCTTAAAGACCCTGATGCACCGACGGTTCAGGTTTTCAACGATTTGATCAAAAGCAATCCTGAACTGATATATGCCGCGCAAATCATTGCTCCTGATGCAGCTGATAAACTATCAGCTGATTTGGAAAAACTCGACAGTGTTGAAAAGGTCAACCGCGCAGAGAGCTTCTTGCCAAAAGATCAGGACGCCAAACTCGCGTCTCTTAAAAAGCTTGAAGGGCGCATTCCTGATACACCGGATATCACGGGCGATGTTGGAGATGCCGCCCGCGCTGAGGCTTTGGACAAAACAATCACGCATCTTCAAAAACTCGCAGCATACGATGAAACTTCTGATGAAATTCGGAACGCAGCGCAAGAGCTTGTCGACGCGTTCCAGAAGTTCAAGGAAACCTCTGCCAATAAGCCTGAACAGGTGAAAACCCTTGAAATGGCTTTCATGGCGAATGTGCCGGATATGTTCAATCAGCTTCACGAGATAGCCAGCATTAAAGCCGTCACGCTGGACGAACTGCCCACCGGTCTGCGTGATCGCTACATCGCAAGCGATGGCAGGCGCCGCCTTGAGGTGGTGCCCACGGGCGACATGCGCGACGAGACGCAAATGCGGGCATTCGTTGCGGATGTTTCAAAGCTTGCGCCCAACGTTACAGGTGCACCAGTGGAAATTACCGGCGCTGCCACAACCGTTTCAAGTGCCATGAAAACCGCAGGGTTCGCCGCACTTGGGCTCGTGGCAGTGCTTTTGTTGATCTTGTTTAGAAGTGTGCGCGATGCAGCACTCGTGCTGATGCCAATCGCGGTGGCGGCGTGTTTGTTGCTGGCCTACACGGTGGCATTTAATGCACCGTTCAATTTCGCCAACATTATCGTATTCCCGCTGTTGTTAGGTCTGGGCGTTGATTCCAGCATTCACTATGTCATGCGCATGCGCGAGGCAGGTTATAAAGAGCAGATTGATTCAACCTCAACGCCAAAGGCTGTTTTGTTGTCAGCCCTCACCACGATCGGTTCGTTTGGAACACTTTGGCTGTCTGCCCATATGGGGCTTTCAAGTATGGGTGAACTGCTCACCATCTCCATCATCTGCACCTTGCTGTGCACGCTCATTGTGCTGCCGCAAGTGGTCGAATGGGTGTTTAAGGCAAAGGCCAGCTAAGGCCGATGTGCTAGGGCATTGCCGAACTTTTGAGCAGACTGAGCGATATTGACTGACCGCGAATTGTTGTGCGCGCCGACATGGGGATCTGCACTTCGCGTCCATTCACCTTCACTTGCGCATAATTCACGGAGATCGGTTTTGGGCGGCTCTCCTGGAAGGCCTTGAAAGCACCACTCCCCGCCCCGGCTACACGTCGGTAGGACAATTGGCACGTGAACTGCGCGTAAGTTTTCCCGCTGGCAGCGCTTTTTACCTGCTTTTCGCCAGCATATTTCAAGCTATACGCATAGACCGCCCAGCCCGAGTAAACGCTGCCATTGCCAGCACAAGATTTCGGCCCGCTCAACAACATGTGGCGGGTAAGCAACGAGAATGCATCGCGCGTGCCTTGGGTGACCGCCTTTTTAATCGCGGCATCATCGTTTCCGTCAATGTCAAAATCACGCTGCGCTTCAAGCCTTCCATTGCGCATCGACAATGTCACCGTTTTATCGCTGCCAAATCGGGATGACCCTGTCATCTGGTAAGTACGCATACGCACGCTGTTGTTTGAAATGCGGCCATTGCCGCTGGCAACCATTTTTCCACCTGAAAAAACACCGACAACGCCTGCAGGTTCCATGCGCACCGACATGGCATATCCACCAGGTGCAATGTCAGCGTTTAGGTGGACCTTATAAACCTCGACCCCCAAAATCTCGATTGAATATGAAAGGTTGAGACCATTCGCATTTGCAGCTGAAGTATATGCAGCACCGACACAACCTGCTGCAAAAACATATCTTGCTGCATTGCGCCAAACCTTGGCCATCCGCATCCTAGCCATCATTAGATTCACCGTTCCCAAAACGAATTCATTCTTCAAATTCTTTATCCGCTCAAAATCCGCAAACTTTAAGGCACAAATTCCATTCTCTTATACACAAGCGCTTTTAGTCGCTTTTTGCTAGAGTCGCTTCACCCTTACATGCTTGAGAGAATACCCGCCATGAGCAGCGTCGCGCGCACGGAACAAATGATTCCAATTCAAAACACCTCAGCCAATCTTGCTGAAAGATTTGCGCTTCAAGCGCTTGAGAAAAATAAACGCGAAAGCCTGCGCCTTGCCGTTTATGCGCGCTGGGCAGCACTCGCGCTGATCGCGGTGATGCTGCCGTTTCTCAATCCAAACTGGGATGTCCTCTACTATCACGGCATGTTGGCTTTATTTGCACTTTTGGGGTGGGCACAATTGCGCGCTGGCCGGGTTGGTGTTTCACGCATCGAGTTGTTTTTGATGTTTCTGGATTTGGCTTTGATCACCATTGTGTGCGTGGTGCCAAACCCGTTTAATCCAAATGATTGGCCTGCAACGATTGTCTACAAATTCGGTAATTTCATCTACTTCTTCATATTCCTTGCCGCGGGCATGCTGGCTTATTCCTGGCGCACAGTCGTGGCTATTGGCACCTGGACTGCGGGGCTTTGGACTGTTGGTGTTATCTATGTGTGGCTTCAACCAATTACCCACCCAGAACTTGGAGCAGCAATTGCACAGGTCGTTGGAGGCGATGAGCGGCTGTTTCGAATCCTCAACCCCAACGCAATTGATTTTGGGCAGCGCATTCAGGAAATTGTTATCTTCCTGATTGTTGCCTGCACCTTGGCGCTTGCCTCCAGGCGCGCCAGCCACCTGTTTCTTGACCACGTTTCCAGCGAACAGCAGCGCGCAAATCTGTCGCGCTATTTTTCCCCGAAAGTGGCTGAAGAACTCGCCCACAACAACGAGCCCTTAAAGCAAGTGCGCACGCAAAATGTGGCCGTGCTGTTTGTCGATATGGTGGGTTTCACCGCATACGCAGACGGTAAATCACCTGAAGATGTGATCGCAACATTAAGAGAGTTTCACGGCCGCATGGAAACCCAGGTGTTTAACCATTCAGGCACGTTGGACAAATATTTAGGTGACGGTCTGATGGCGACGTTTGGAACACCCTTCGCCGGTGAACACGACGCGACCAACGCACTTAACTGCGTTGAAGCTATGATGTCTGAAATCATTGATCTCAATATACAGCGCAAAAGTGCAGGCGAACTGCCAATCAAGGCAAGCTTTGGCCTGCACTATGGGCCGGTGGTGCTGGGTGATATCGGTGCACAGCGCCTGGAGTTTGCAGTGATTGGCACGACGGTTAACGTCGCCGCCCGGCTTGAGGCCCTCACCCGCAAACTGGAGTGCACGCTCATCACAAGCGATGATTTCATGCACCGCGTGCGTGAGCAAGAAAACCACCAACCGAACGCCCCTGACAGCTACACATTCCACGCTAAGCAACATATTCGCGGCATCACCCATCCGCTGAGTGTATGGTCTCGCTGAACAGAAAACCCCGCCGGACTGAAGTCCAGCGGGGTCAAATCGCTTGGTTTATTTTAGCATTTACTCAGTATGAGTATGGGCTGATGCAAGGCTTGTAGCGACCGCTATAGGCCAAGAATGTATCAGTGCGTGGATTGTAAGAACGATACCGGTTCAAGCACCAGTCTACGTGTGAGCTTTGGGTATTCGCACGGTTTTGAATAACGACCGTTGCACCAATCGCTGGACCAACCCACCACGCGTATGGGTACCAATACCCACCGTAAAAGTGGTTGTATCCATAACGACGATGACGATAACGTTTTCCGCGATAGTTGCCCTTGCGGTATCCACGGCGATAGCCTTTGCGATATGCACGGCGAACGTTGCGGCGATTAGCACGATTCCCACGGCGTAAGTGGCGCCGTGCACCGCGGTTCGCACGTCTCGCACCGCGATTTCCACGCCTTGCACCACGGCGATTTCCAGTAAGCTGCACATTGCCTTCAACGGCACGGTCACCCGCGACCGCAGGGATTGACTTACCTGCAAGATAAGAGGATGCGTTGGCGCTCATCGATCCGGCCATCAGCCCGATCACACCAGCAACAATGGCCAATCCAATAGCCTTAATTGATGATTTAAACATATAGGTCTCCAGGTTAGGTATTCCACCTGCCAGCCCCTTGAACACGTACTTTTTCGCGCAAAAAGAGACATTTAATGAGGATCAATTCTCATTTTTAGTATGGCGACATTATGCCGGGGTGTCTTAACCAATCCTGACGAGCCCGTTCATCTCCCGTTCATGTTGGTATACTCTGCTGAAAATACAGCGTTTTTAAGCAGCTTCTCTGCGCAGGGGTTGGCACATGCAATGCACACCCCCACCTGCCCAGGTAAACATCGTCATATCCGGATCATAGACCTGAAAACCATTCGCGCGCATTTTGGCGTTGAGATCGCTTGCCCCTAGGGTGGAAAGAATTTTGTCGTTACCAAGCGCCACCACATTGCATCCCAAAGCCATGGTTTCCTTAAACGTTGCGGGGATGATTTCGATATTCTTTTCCTTCAACCAGGTGATGATTTCATCATCGGTCGTATCCAGACACACTGCTGCGCAATTTTCAGCCAACATGCACACCATCAGATCGATATGCACATAGAAGCTGTCTATCGGCGCATATTTGATCTCCCAACCTTCTTTCTCAAACCATGCACCCACCTGTTTGGCAGCTACTTCCTCAGTGCGGAAATCGGTATACCCCACCAGCGCCACGCCAGGCTTAATCATATTAAAGTCGCCACCTTCGAAGTTCCCAGCGCTCACCATGTCGTAGATGGGAATATCGTTTTCCAGATAAAATCGCAGCGCAGGCGCATATTCACCACGCCGGCGCGGATTGGCCATTTGGCAAATCACAGCGCCATAGGGGCTCATAAAAGAGCTGTCCCTGGCATAAACCTGCATGCCTGTTTCTTCATCTTGCGGAAGGAAATGGCAGGTCACGCCTGCATCTTCATAAGCTTCAACCATTTCGCGGTGCTGGCGCATGGCAAGCTGTTTATCGAAGCGGTATCCCCGGCGCAGGCTATCGCGCACCAGCGATGAATAATTTGCATTCTCTAATCCCAGCCAACGAAACGTCTCAGCTGGACCAAGCAGAACATCTTGCAACGGGCCTGTTTCTGACTTCAAATACCAGTTGCTCATCTCTGGTGTGTTGCCGCCTTCAACGCGGGCTTGCAGAGGCGTTGCCATCTCTCATCTCCTCAAACCAATCCAGCGCTCAACTTGGCATGATGGCTACGCGCAGAAAAGAGATAAAATTACTTCCCTCACTTCAAAGTCTTCCGCTAAGCTTGCTCTTATGTTTTTTTATCCACGTTCACAAGATCGGCCTTTTCATCACGGCCCTTATCCATTGGAAAGTTTGGCGAGAGATGAAACGGTCATAGACCGTGAAGCCAACGCCCCTGCTCTAGCCGCACCCCCGTCAGAAAAGCCTTCCGACGATTTGGTGGGTGCACTTGGACATTATAAGGCAATCTTTTCTGCCTTCACGACAGGCGAAACCGCACCGGCGAAAGCGCCATTGCCGGATGATCTGATGCGCCGCGCCCAAGATGTAAAGGGCGGTGCATATTTTATGAACGCGGATACCGTGGGCATTTGCAAAATTCCTGAAAACGCCTGGTATAGTGATGGCGAGAAGTTTCCCCACGATCATGCGCTGGTGATATTGGTTGCAGCCCCGCGCCAAATCGAAAAAGAAAATCTAGCCCATGGGTGGACCGAAAAGGCGCGCGGCAAAATTCCCGAATTGCGCGCGGCGGAAATCGCGCTCACACTTGCCGGCCATATCGCCACCATGGGGTTCTCGGCCCAAGCACATTATGCCGGCACCGGTCATGTTGATATGCACCGGTTGGCCGTTCTGGCAGGACTTGTCGTGCGCCAAGATGAAACTTTAGAAGCACCCTTTATCGGCACCGAATTCGCGTTGAGCGTCGTCACCACCGATTATGAAATCAGCACTGATGTACCATTGGCATCTGACGCCATTAATACGCGAGGCCTTGCTTATTGGTGGGGCATCAATGGCGCTGTGTCCGGGCGCGAACGCAATGCCAAGGCCAAGCGCCCAACCCATTTGGGCCGTTACCCAATGGAGACGGTAAAACGGGTTGAGCGGCCAACCACACTGATTTTGGATGATGAAATACCGCGCGTGCCCAAGCGTGCAGCTTTCTTCCAGCGCGCCCTGCACGGAGATTTGGGCGACAAAGCCAAGAAGGAACGCACACGGTTCTCTTTTAAAACACCTTTTTCCCATTCCCTTTTGAACGTGATCCGATCGATGGTGCCCCATCAGGATGGTGATGTCGGTGAACTGGATGAAAAGGCGTTTGGAACGCCCAAAGAAAACACGGAAGCGATAAAATCACTCGCCCATGCACTCGGCGCTGATCTTGCGGGCATTTGTGAGGTTCCGCGCTATGCTTGGTTTTCGCACAAGGAAGATGGAACCGAGATCCCCATGTATCACCGCTATGCAGTGGTGATGCTGATCGACCAGGGGTTTGAAACCATGGAAGGCGCCAGCGGTGACGATTGGGCATCGGGTGCACAATCCATGCGGGCCTATTTGCGCGGTGCAGAGATTGCGGGTGTTATGGCAGAGTTTTTACGGCGCAAGGGTGTATCGGCGCGACCACAGACAAATGCTGATAGCGACGTGCTGCAAATTCCACTCATCTTATGGGCGGGCCTCGGCGAACTATCACGCATCGGCGAACTGGTGCTTAACCCCTTTGTGGGGCCACGGTTGAAGTCTGTTGTTATGACAACTGATCTGCCTCTGGAAGTCGACAAGCCAATTGAATTTGGTTTGCAGTATTTTTGCTCAAATTGCCTGAAGTGCGCGCGCGAGTGCCCCTGCGATGCCATACCGTTTGGCGACAAAGT